>NZ_JAWORT010000005.1:0-303370 GCF_033337975.1 Vibrio sp. Vb2880 | reverse complement strand
CTATCGAATAACTTTTTGTAGGATAAAATGAACGAAACAGATCTTGTAGAGTGTTTGGTCTAGCGAGTTTTGGGGCAAAACCTTCTTAGAACTATTACATCCACAACGTGCCCACTACGAATGTGTTCACGGGCAAAAACACCATATGTATCGCTTCAACTAAACAGGTACCGTACACAAAGACCATAGCCAACACCGACCAACTTCTTGGATTTGTATCCAACTTTTTGGCTCGTTAAACAAAAATTGTATCGGCATACACTACTATCATCCTACCTAGCTGATTTTACAGAAGAAAGTTAATGGCATGCTTACTGCTTATTGCCGTGATAACTAGTATTCACTTTAGGTATTTGTGTGTCCTATAAAGTTCTTCCACTGTCGGAAGTGATGTCTCATGAATTTGGATTGATAGAGGGCAACTTCCATAATATTTCGGAAGCGGATATCGCCTCTGCTATTCCTTCACATCTTACTTTTGAACAGCTAAAGCAGCATCTCTACGAAGGCAATCTCGTGCTCGTGAGTGATACGCCTCAAATTCCCGCTCTACTTAGTTACAACGACCCAATAGGTCCTAAAACTTGGCGGCTGAATTCTGAGGTTATCTCTGAACTTTCGGATGATGCGGCTAATAATTTGTTAGCAATAACGAAAACCACCAGAACAACGGGAGGTTACCGCTCTTGTATCTTGGAAACCTCGACGCCCGAACAAGTTTACACGTTGCCGCCAATCGCAACCGAAAGTGAAGAGGAACTAATCAAGGAGTTTGAGTACAGCTTCGAAGTCGGATGCTCGGATACCACCATAAAGAAAATGGTGCACAGTGACTTTGCTTTAGCGAAAACTGAAAAAGAGAACGCGGTGACCCGTTGGGAGCAAGCCAATACCGAGCAAGGCACCCGCTACACAGCGTTATGTGTGTTTGATGAGCCAAAGCGTTTAAATATACACATCGCTGATGACAATCTCGGACTGACACCATTGGAAGCCGTCACATTACAAAAAGCCGGCAGCCATAAAGCTGAGGAAGGTTTTATACCTGTTGTCCCTGCAGTGCGATTGGGTGAACGTTTAGGTTTGCCTACAGAAGGCTATTACTACCACTTTAATGATGGCGAACTTGTCCAAGAATACAAAATTCTTGGGGAAGAAAAATGGGCGTTTTACGCTACGCAATCGACACAAGACAAGCTCAATGACGAGCGTGGTTTTACTAAAGACCAAAGCGCTATTTTGGTGTATTGGAAATTAGCCGATCAAATCATCGAAAATCAATACATCATTTATCTTGAGCGACAAATCACGCGTGAAGAGCTCGATAATCTCAGTGAAGATTGGCTGTGTGAAAACGGGATAAAGTTGGATATCCCCGCATTGTTTGATACGGTCAAACAGCCGGAAGAAGCGCGCTCAGAAGTTAACAACGATGAGACGCAAGCGGAACAAACCGCAGCGACGCACACCGTAACAGCAGGGGAAGACTGGCAAAGCATCGCTGAACTATATGGTATGGGAGCTAAAGCCTTGCTCTTGCTTAACCCAGTGTTTGAGGCCGACCCTCTGTCACTCGCGGTCGGTGATGAAATTACTGTTGCTGAGAAACAGCAACAACAAGCACCGGACAAAAAGAATACCTTTCCGCCGCTGCGCCCACAAACTTACAACAACATCCGCAACAGTCATTATCAGCACAGTGATCCATTGCTCGGGTTGACCAAATATAGAGCCATTAACACTGCCGATTGCATAGAAGGCGATGTGGTAATCCTCAATTTAAAAGACGCCACGAGCTTGCTCGTGTTCGCTAAATCCTGCACCAGACCAGAGGGATGTATTGAAATTGGCGACCAACAAGAGTCAATAAGTAACTTTGGTCCTTGGTCATTCTTCTTTGCACAAGCCAATGCAAACCCAACTGCTGTCATACCCGCCATTCAAGCGACACAAGCACAAATGGCTATGGGCAGTTCCGCAGCTGTCGCCGGTTCCCCAGAGCAAATGCAGCAAACCCAAACCGCAGCGATGCAGTTAGATAAACTGGCCGGCACATTGAAAGACAAAATCGTCGAGGGCTACCGCTGGCAGGTCGAGGGCATTGGCGCTTTGTTTGCCATGCAGCAAAGCTTGTTTGGCGATAACACCCAATACACAGACCAAGATTTACGCCAAGTGACCACGGCACAAAGCCGCGTTCGTGTCCACATTACCGAGCCCCAAGATGGCGAGTTTTATCCGCACATACAGGGGTATCATGTAGACGACACACGAATCCCCATCAAATATGTGAAACAGGGGAACAATGGTCAGTTGTTCGTTGCGATTGAAGAGAACGGACCAACCATCTATTGGACACCAGAAGAAAACGGTGAAGCAAGTTGGCAAACTACCCCCGATCATAGTGATGGGTTTGAAAAAGACGATATACTGGTCACGCCAATCCACTCGGGTAGCGATGCGAACGTCACCGTTACGCCTGCGCCAGAAGAAAAAGACTGGCGTGATGCGATTTTAGTGTTCCCTGAAAGCTCAGGTATTGCTCCGCTCTATGTGGTTTACAACAAACCGAATAGCGATATTAAGTACATTCCAGCCCCTAAGGGGAGCCCACCATTACCCGCTTTCCCTGATGCAATTAAAGCAAAGAAAAAAACGTCAGTACAAGGTGGAGGGAAACTAAGAGAACGGTGGAAAGATAAAAAAGGACGAATCTACGAGTGGGATTCTCAGCATGGAAAAGTCGAAATTTATACGAAAAATGGTAAACATATCGGCGAGTTTGATCACATATCGGGAGAGCAAACAAAAGAAGCAGACCCGGCTAGAAAGGTAGAGAAATAATGAAAATTGTTATTGAAAAGTTCGACAAACAGACTGAGTTACTCGTTTCAGAGTTAGCCATTGAACAAGAACACCTCGATGGAATTGCTCAAGTATTAGGGTTAAAAGAAGATGATATTCAGTTCCTAACAAGTGGGGCTGGCGGATTTGATATTAGTGACGCGCAAGCTTTAGACATAGAGAAGTTGATTGATAAATACTTCTATGAACCAGAGTATGATTATCAGTTAGGTACTGCCGACTAAATATGAGAAAACCTCGGCTCCGATGAATCTATCACAAATAGTACAAAACAATAGGCATTTACATTTAGATCCTGACTTAACTATTTACATTGACAGTACATGGAATCCTGAATCCCATATTTTACTTTGCACAGAGCCAGAGGATGGAGGCTTACCGAAGGGGTATGACTACTTCTTAAAAGTATTTATACTGCAAGAATTACTTGAAGGTGTCCCTGAAATCACCGTCGAGCGAATCATCAAATATGCTCAAGTTAATGCTTAATATCAGCTCAAAACTCTCTTGTGACACTTTCAAAGCGGACATTTACTACTGTTGCTGAGATACATAAGGTTCAATAATATGAAGCTTGTAATTAAAGATGCCTTACAAGACTACACCGAGGCGGAATTGTATCGCTTCTTAGAAGAATTTTTCGAAGATACCGACACTAACGATTTAGATGATGAAGCTTATGACTTGCATATATCAAATCTATCCGCTCATTTTTCAGAGTTAGTATCTCACCCTGATGGTAATGCTTTGATCTTCCCCCCTTCCCCAGGTAGAGATGACTCCCCTGACGGTGTTATTTTAGAAATAAAAGAGTGGTATACTAATCAAGGAAAACCTTGCTTAAAAGAGTAAAAAGCAAAAGGAGTCACGATGACGCCTTTTCTTATTCACACGATTCAATCTGTTATAAAAACAGTTCAAAGTCCTCTTGTGTCAGAACCTTATGGCTGTTCTCGGTGAACATAACATTTTGTCCATTGCGATTGAAGATAACGGACCAACCATCAATTGGACGCCAGAAGAAAACGGTGAAGCAAGTTGGCAAACTACTCCCGATTCAAGTCAATTTATACCTGAGAACCTTAAAAAGATGATGGATGGCAAAGCTCCTCAAGCAAGGTTTAAGGGTGCCGTTGGGGGAAGACGTTCTTTCGAAATGCACCATTTTGAATAAATACAACATGGCGGTTCTGTATACGATGTAGACAACTTAAGAATCCCCCCGTAATACAACACGAGGATTAACAACGAACAGAATTAGAAGAATGGATTACTTTTAGTAAGGCAAAACCCAATTAACAGGATATGAATGAGTATTTACTCTGTCTTATAATGGGGAAAAAATAAGCTATTTTGTTACAGCCCATCAATTAAGTAATTTGGAAAATGACCGATATCCCATGGCTTTTCATTCTTTGCTTCGAAGTCATTCATGACGCTCTCGAGCAAAGTATCACATAGTTTAGCCAAAAATTGAGTAGGGTAAATAAGTTCTAGTTGACCGCCATTCTCAAGTTTATTCCAGAAAATGTAATGTACGTTTTCTTGTTCCTTCGGAAATAGAGGCAAGCCTTTAGCAGCATACTGTTGGTGTAATAGTCCATTTCTCATACCGTATAGTAAATTTGCGTAAGTGAAATGACTTAGTGTTTTTTTATGATGTTTTTTTCTCCATTGTCCGGCCATAATTCCGCTATTTCAATTTTGGTCGGAGCTAAATCTAGAAAAATCATACCATCCTGGTTGCTTCTCCAATCATCGATTAAAAATGCCAAGTGTTGTGTTAGTTTGGGCAAGCCTGGTGAGATGTCCAAAAAACGATGTAGATGCATTGGGCATATTTTTTCAGCTTCGAGCCAATTGCCATGTTCTATGATTACACGAGTAAAGCGTTCTCGAGTGTCAACATTACTACCATATCGTGTAGCCCCTAATGCATCTATAAAGGATGAGTACAATACAGCCTGCATTACGGGGAGGTTGTCCGGATGTGCTTGAATCTCATGTATATCAGTTAATCGTACTTGCAGAAAGTAGCGAACTTCTGTAATACGGTCTTGAATTGCCGCTACCATAGCTACCTCTTTAATCGGCATTAGAGTGATATATAGTTGCATATTAAGTGTATTAGATTAATTGAGTCAAAAGAGAACTTTCGCAAATGTTGCAACCATGAGTTCTAACACACTTAGGGGCAAAGATAAGTTTGGCAAAGAAAGCCCAAGCTTAGTCTTCAGGCTTTATATAAAAACTCATAAAATGAAGCTTTGGATGCCTAAAACAACCCTAACTCACTTCAATTGCTGCCCGCACTAACACTTTTGTTTTGTATCGTAACTGATTTGCTTACTGACGTTCTTTAGTTGCACTCCTACCTTATTAAAGGCCTTTTGAATAGTTGTGGAAACATGCTGGCGGCCCTCTCCTTCAAAAAAGTTAGCTCGATCTTGCTTCGTTTCGAAGACGCAGACTATTTCTAAGCTTTGTGGAAAAGAAGAGAATTTGACGGTATGAGTCACCCAAAGAAAGCCATCGTAGCCTTTTAGCGTATCTTCACAAACTTCGGTCAACACTTCTCTAATTAGATTCTCAACCTTCTTATCTGATTTGCGCATAAATTAAACTTCATTCCTATCTAACGCCTTTAATTAGGTTTCAGTGTACATTGTCTTAAACAGTATTTGGCAGTGGTATTTAGTCAATAGCCTGTAGATGAGGTTATTCGCACGAAGATTTACCGACCTACTCGCTTCGAACTACATCTTACGGTGTTAAAAAAAGCGCTTTGTAACCATACAAAACGCTCCTAACTTGTTGGATTACTTTAGGTGTGTTTCAAGAAATGCAGAAACCTTGTCCATTGCCATACTTACTGCTTCGGGGTGGTCATACAGTTCATAGTGAGACCAGTTTTCTAGATTAACCAGTTGTCGGTCTTTTGATTGAACAGAGCGACCATAAATTTCCTGCCCATCACGATAAGCACCAAACGCCCCGACTTTTTGCCCTACCACGGCCATAACAGGCTGAGTCAATAACGTTTCGGCAAATGCAAAGGCATCCCAGCTCAGTGTTTTCTGTGCATGTGAAAACAGCATACGAGTTGCACCACCTTCGGTTTGTCCACGTGATGTTTTGTAGTATTCAGTAGCTTCGAACACGTCTCGTTCTGTTAATCCATTTTCTTTTGCAAATTCAATATTTGGAGGAAGAAGTTCATCGATTTTCAGCTCTGAGCCGCGAGCTTCGGCTGTTCTCTGTGCAGCCATAGCTTCAAGATTGGCGATAGGGTCGTACATACTAAAGCCTTCACGGAACAAGCGGCCTAAGTTAACAGGTGTAATACCTACGACAGCTTTCAAGCGCTTTTCGGTTAGGGCTGAATTGATCATGTAACCACCACCGCCGCAGATACCGAGTCCACCAATTCTATTCTCATCGACATATGGTAAAGTTACTGCATAGTCGATAACGCGACTGATATCTTCAACACGTTGACTTGGGTCTTCCACGTAACGAGGCAATCCCCCCGATTCTCCTTGGAAGCTCGCGTCAAATGCGATCACGACGTAACCTAACTCAGCAAGGGCTTTACCATAGACAGCGCTGGATGTTTGTTCTTTACAACTACCAAAAGGATGAACACTTATCATTGTTGGGTAGCGTTTCGATTCATTGAAGCCTTTTGGGAATAAAATTAATGCAGACATATCCCAAACCATATCAGCATTTCTAAAAGTGATTTTTTGCATATTCATAATCAATACCTTAAGAGTAAAAAGCCTTGAGAGCAGAAAGGCTCGAAGCAATTGAGCCTTTCATCGGGAATATTAAAGAGTGCGTTGGAAGAAAGATGCGAGTTGGGATACTGCGTCATCGACGTATTCGGCAACATCATAAAGCGACATATGGTTTGCACCATCAATGACATACAAGGTTTTATCTGAACTCGCTGCACGCTCTATCAGGTCATAACTCATCCATTTGCTGCCTGCGTCGCTACCAACGACAGCAATAATTGGCTGAGTTAGGAATGCTTCCGCTTTGTGGTACGCATCGTAAGTAATGATCTGGTTTAAGTTACGAGTTAGAGCAAAACCCGGCGCATTTGGATGTTCACAACGTGGTGTGTGGTAATACTCCCAAGCTTCGCGTAGCTCTGCATTTGAGGCATCTTCTTCACGCATCGGAGCTAGAGGAATAGTCGCGAATTCTGTACCATTCGTGTCGGTTGTGCGAGCATTCGAACCAAATTCTAAGTAACCAACAGCGTCAGCATCGTTAACCGAATTATCCCAACCATTACGGAACATTTGGCCAATGTTTACGGCACTAACCATACCCAGTGCTTTGATTCGACGATCATTGATCGCTGCATTTGCACTATAGCCCGCACCAGCACAAATCCCCATTGCGCCAATTTTATCGTTATCGACGTACTCTAACGTTGTCAGATAGTCGACGACTGCGCTCACGTCTTCAGTACTCGTGTAAGGGTTTTCCATTTGGCGAGGCTCACCTGTACTTTCACCTTGATACGAACGGTCAAACGCAATGGCAATTATGCCGCTTTTTGCAAGTTTACTCGCATATAGGCCTGCGGTTTGCTCTTTTACGCCACCACCTGGGTGTGAAACAACAACCGCCGCATATTGTTTACTTGCATCAAAATCTGTAGGGAAGTTGATAACCGCTGAAATCTCAATACCTTGACCATTGAGATTTTTGAAAGTGACTTTAGACATAGCGACATTCTCCATTAGAGGTTAACTGTTCATCTAAGGCTGACCTAAGCTTCGAGGTAATATTAGTCAACACACTGTTTCGGATAAATATCGTTTTATCTACATGACTGTTTAGTTATACTTAACAAATGAGAATAGAACCTTCTTTAATTTCATCACTGACGTGGTTTGCACATATTGCTCGCCATCGCAGTTTCACTAAAGCAGCCTTAGAAATGGGGGTAACCCGTGCTGCCTTATCACAACACCTAAAAGCGTTAGAACAACAGCTACAAGTTCGGTTAATTAATCGAACCACCAGAAGTATGTCGCTGACGGAAGAAGGCCAACGTCTGCTTGATATTTTGCAACCTTCATTGGTGAACATTGAGCAGGTCGTTAACGAATTGAACGACTCTCATCTTGAGCCTTCGGGATTAATCCGTATCAGTGTATCAAGAACCGCTGCTCGGCTGCTTATTGAGCCCTATCTAGGTGAGTTCCTCTCTCGTTATCCTAAAATACGCCTAGAGCTAATCATGGATGATGGGTTTTCTAACATCGTCGCAGAAGGCGTTGACGCTGGCATTCGCTTAGGATTAAGCTTAGATGAACATATGGTTGCGATCCCTATTACTCCGCCGTTAACAACGGCAATAGTGGGCTCTCCTGAATACTTTAGGCAAAATGGACTACCTCAAACTCCTGAGGATTTAGAAGGTCACAATTGCCTTGCTTATCGTTTTACCTCTAGCGGAACAATTGATCATTGGTCCCTAACCTCTCCAGATGTTGCAAAGCGCACCCTAGTTTTCGAGCCTAAAGGCAATGCTATTTTTAATGATGACTATAGTATGTTACAAGCTGCAATACAGGGTGTGGGTTTAGTGAAACATATTGATTTATGGGTGGAAAAGCACATAGATGAGGGAAGATTGACCCGAGTTCTGACACCTTGGTGCAAAGAGTTTCCAGGGTTTTATTTATATATACCTTCACGAGAGCATATGCCGAAAAAAATCCGCGTCTTGATGGATTTTTTAATCGAAAAGCGCGAAGCTCTGAAACTCAAAGAGTAATTGCCAAATTGCTTTAAATAAAAAAAGCGAGCACGAGGCTCGCTTTTAACTTTCTGTTTTCGTTATATATTACAATAGCTCAACCGATTGTTTGGCTATCACAAATTCCTCGTTAGTAGGAATAACAAGAGCTTTGGCACCTAACAACTCAGATGTTGCAATAACACCTGCGTTACCAAATCTTGCATCTTCGTTACCTTTCTCATCTTCAACAAAACCTAACAGTTTTAGGTTTTTCAAGATTTCACGACGAATTGGTAGTGAGTTTTCACCAATACCACCAGTGAAGATGATGCCGTCTAATGAATCCAGAGCCGCTAGGTAGGAAGTAATGTATTTCGCAACGCGGTAAGTGAAGATCTCGAATGCCAACTTCGCACGTGAATTCCCCGCTTCCATTGCTTCTAGTACGCCACGAGCATCACTTGTCACACCAGATACACCTAAGAAACCTGACTTCTTGTTCATCATCTCGAACACTTCGTCTTTTTCCCAGCCTTTACGGAAAAGGAACTCGATAACACTTGGGTCGAGGTCACCACAGCGAGTGCCCATCATTAGGCCAGCTAACGGCGTCAAACCCATACTTGTATCAACACATTCGCCATTTTTAACCGCACTCACTGATGCACCGTTACCTAAGTGCACAGTGATAAAGCTGCTTTCTTCAACCGGCTTATCTAGCATTTTCGCTGCTTCACGGCTTACGTAATAGTGGCTTGTGCCGTGAGCACCGTAACGACGCACTTTATGCTCTTCGTAAAGCTCGTAAGGAAGTGCGTACATAAAGGCTTTGGCTGGCATTGTTTGGTGGAAAGCAGTGTCAAATACAGCAAATTGAGGCAGTGAAGGGAACGCCGCCATTGCCGCTCTCATGCCTTCAGCGTTCGCTTTGTTATGAAGTGGTGCAAGTTCAGCAAGGCGCTCTACTTCTTGAATAACTGTTTCATCAACTTTCACAGTTCCTTTAAAGGTTTCACCGCCTGCGACAATGCGATGGCCTACAGCGACAAATTTTGAGCTCAAACCTAGAGTTTCGAGTAGTTTTACCACTCGCTCAACAGCGTACTGATGATGGTTACCGCCAGCTGGAATTGCTTCAACGGTTTTTTCTCCCTGATATTTCCAACTGATTTCAGCTTCAGGTAGGCCAAAACACTCACCAATACCTGATACCAAAGCTTCACCGGTTTCAGAATCAATAACAGCAAATTTTAATGAAGAGCTACCAGAGTTGATCACCAGTACAAACGAATTAGACATGAAATAGTTATCCTGTTGTAGAGCAGAGGTTGTAATAGCGCTTGTGCGCTGCGTACTTCTTGTTTTCCCCTCTATTATTCAATAATTTTTTAATCTTTCAACAATCTTTTAGTAAAAGCGATTTGATTGAACAAATTTTGTTGATCTGTAGCAAGTTTTGATTTTATTTGAAGGCTAAAAAATATCACTTGTTAAACATAATTTATGAATAGGTCAATTTGTACAAAGTCAGATATATAAGCTACGTTGTTTATTGGGTGAACAAAAATAACAAACCAATCAATAAATCGGGGTAATAATGTGCCCACTATTGCATTTCTATTAGTGATCTTAGGTTTGATTTTGCTCTGCTGGGGATGGCAGATGACAAAAAACATCTGCTCGAAAACTGACGTAACCGGGTGGACTTTCCTATTATTGTTAATCAGCTGTTTCATTTTTGCTTATGCCGTTTTTTTGCACGCCATCATGCAAAAACCTATTGCTTCTCTCTTAGAAACGGGGGTTTCTCTTATACTTTTTGGCGGCAGTATCTTTGTCGTGCTGGTGATTAAGTGGAGCAACGATTCGATATTAGAGCTTCATACTGTTGCTGAAAGAGAGAAGCGTAATGCCGTCCATGACGCTCTTACTGGGCTCCCTAATCGTAAATACTGCTTTGAGTCTATCGAAGGCAGAATACAATCTAGAGACCCATTCTCGGTGATCCTTTTTGACGTGGTTAATTTTAAACAAGTCAACGATGCAATGGGTCACTTTTGCGGAGACCAGTTACTTATTCAAATTGGTCAACGCCTTCAGGGGAAACTGAAAGGCAATGACCAGATATTCCGCGTTGGTGGTGATGAATTTGTCATCCTGACATCTTCTGCATGCGAGGAAACGGGTAAAAAACTCATAGAAGAACTAGATTCTGCAATGTCTGAACGCTTTCATTTAGATGAGTTTCAAGTTTCCTGCCGCGTTGTTTTCGGTATAAGCACCTACCCATATGACGCCCTAACCAATGATCTTTTGATCAAGCACGCAGATATCGCTATGTATCACGCCAAGCGTAATGGCAATCTTTTTGCGTTTTATAATGAGGATATGAACGTCGGGGCTAAGTACCAACTTGAAATATCTTCTCGTATTCAATGTGCGCTTGAAAAAGAAGAGTTTCAGTTGTATTACCAACCGTTGATTGATGCACACACTAACTTAGCTGTCGGTTTTGAAGCAGTGATTCGTTGGCATGACGAAAATGGTAAAACGATCTCACCCAACGACTTCATTCCTATCGCAGAGCGTAGCAATCAGGTGCACAACATTACCATGTGGGTTCTTAACCAAGTAGAAAGGGATCTGCAAACATTTATAGAGAAAGGCATTAAGCTTCCTGTCCACGTAAACTTATCAGCGAAAGATCTCTCATCTAACTTGCTGTTTAATCGCTTAGAAACTTTGCTCAAAGTAAACCCTCAATTCGCTGACCTAATAAGTTTAGAGATCACTGAAACAATGGCGATCGATAGGGTCGTTGAGCTCAACCCCTTAATTCATCAAATAAAAGGATTAGGTATAAAGATCAGCTTGGATGATTTTGGCACTGGGTATTCATCTTTGTCACTGTTAAGAGATCTTCCGGTTGATCAAATTAAAATCGACCGCTCATTTCTTTCCACAGCAAGCCGCACAGAAGGCTCCCGCTCTATCGTTGAGAACACGATTGCGCTAGCACATGGATTAGGGTATTCGGTCGTAGCAGAAGGCGTTCAAGACATGGACACACTGCATTTTTTGAGAAGTCGAGGCTGTGACATCATTCAGGGTTACTTGTTCTGTCCAGCCCTGCCCTTAGACGAAGTAATAAGTTGGGTAAACAAACACGATGAAAAGCAAAACCGTATTAGACGCGCATAAAAAAGCCGAGCGCTTTGCTCGGCTTTCAATTCTTTTTGTAGCAACTTAAACCGTCGCTTTAATCACTCGTGATTATGCGTCTGTACGACGGCCACGACCGTGACCACGTTCACCACGATGTGCACCACGGTGATCACCACCACGGTTGCGATCGAAACGACGTTCGCCACCTTCACGATTGCCATCGCGGTTGCCGTCACGGTTACCACGGAAGCCACCTTCGCGACGGCCGCCTTCACGACGATCACCACCACGGTTGCCGCCTTCGCGGTTGCCACGGTAACCACCGCCATCACGACGACCACCATCGCGACGACCACCGTCACGGCGACCACCACGAGACTCGCGGAAATCATCGAAGTCACATACTACAGCACCAACATCTTGTTGACGGATACGTAGTTTGCTTAGCTTGTTCGCCGCGTCTGAAGTCATTGCTTTAGGTAGCTGTACGAATGTGTGACCTTGAGCTAGTTTGATCGCACCGATAGAACCTTTACCTAGACCTAGTTCGTTTGCTAGAGCGCCAACGATGTCTTTAACTTGAACGCCTTGCTCACGACCAACTTGAAGCTGGTAAGTATCCCAGTCTTGGTTGTTGAAGTTACGACCGCCATCGCGACCACCTTCACGACGCTCTTTACGACGTTGCTTGTCACGCTCAATTGCGTCAACCATTGGGTCTTCGCCAATGTAGAACAGAGGACGTTTGCCTTGCTGACGCTTAAGAAGCATAGCAGCAAGTGTTGCTGGGTCGATGTCTAGAGAAGTTTGTAGTTTCTCTACCAACTCAGCAAATTTGTCTAGTGCTTTGTGCTCTTTCTCTGCTTCAAGCTCAGCGCCTAGCTTAGCTAGACGAGCTTCAGCAACTTGGTCACGTAGAGGAAGTTGGATTTCTTCCATAGATGACTTAGTTACACGCTCGATAGTGCGAAGCATACGAATTTGGTTAGTGCGAACTAGAAGGATCGCTTTACCCTTACGTCCAGCACGGCCAGTACGACCGATACGGTGGATGTATGACTCAACATCAAATGGGATGTCGTAGTTGAATACGTGCGTAATACGTGGAACGTCAAGACCACGAGCTACAACATCAGTTGCAACTAGGATGTCAATAACACCTTGTTTGATGTGATCAACAGTACGTTCACGTAGAGACTGAGGAATGTCACCGTGCAGTGCAGCTGCTTTGAAGCCACGTGCAGATAGCCAGTCAGCCAGACGCTCAGTATCTTGACGAGTACGTACGAATACGATTGACGCGTCAGTTTCTTCAGTTTCAAGAAGACGAGACATTGCTTCATCTTTCTCTACACCTTTCACTACCCAGAACTGTTGTTGAACTTTGTCTACAGTGTGGTTTTTACCAGCAACGTCAACCGTTACAGGGTCACGAAGGAAACGTTCAACGATCTTCTTCAGCATTGGAGGCATAGTTGCAGAAAACAGAACGCGTTGTGCTGACTCTGGAGCGTGCTCCATGATCGCAGTTACGTCATCTACGAAACCCATGTTTAGCATTTCGTCTGCTTCATCAAGAACGAAAGTACTAACTTCGTCTAGGTGTAGACGTTCGCGATTGATAAGATCTTGAACACGGCCTGGAGTACCGACAACTACATGAGCGCCACTTTTAAGAGCACGCATTTGGTCGACAATAGATGCGCCACCGTAAATCTCTAGAACTTTCAAACCTTTGATGTTTTTACCAAGGTTTTTCATTTCCGCTGCAACCTGAATTGCCAGCTCACGAGTCGGAGCAAGTACAATCGCTTGCGGTTTGCGTTGGTTTAGATCGAGTTTGTTGAGAAGAGGCAGAGAGAACGCTGCTGTTTTACCTGTACCTGTTTGAGCTTTACCCAGCGCGTCAGCACCTTCCAATAGGTGTGGGATTGCCGCAGCCTGAATTGGAGTTGGTGACACGAAACCCATTCCGTCTAGAGCAGAAAGGATAGAATCATTCAGAGATAAATCACTGAATTGAATAACAGAATCTTGCATTGGGATCCTACTTAATTAAACAAAAAAACAGTCCCATATGCTCTTCCAATTCGATACTGATCCATCCAGATACTGATTCCATTCAGACGGGAACACAGCACAGTACACAACCGCGATAAGCCATTAGGGACGACTAAGGGAGGCGGATTATTCCTTAAAAGCATAAAAAAATCCAGAAAAAATTGAATTACATCACAATTTATTCTCAACAATGGTATTTTTAGCATATTTTTCCACCAGCCCTACCATTCCCCGTAGATTCGCGTAACTCACAGATGAGAATTTCATCAATATTTAAGCCAATTTCTCGTGGTTAAAT
Source organism: Vibrio sp. Vb2880 (assembly GCF_033337975.1). Taxonomy (NCBI): domain Bacteria; kingdom Pseudomonadati; phylum Pseudomonadota; class Gammaproteobacteria; order Vibrionales; family Vibrionaceae; genus Vibrio; species Vibrio sp. Vb2880. The sequence continues at coordinate 289,214 of NZ_JAWORT010000005.1, read as the reverse complement.
TGGCAAAATTCACGGCGAAATTACGCTCCACAGGTAGTAATAATAGCTCGCAATGATTATAGTGTGCCCAACTCCATAGGTAATTTAAGAAAAGATGTTTCAAGATAACCCACTACTCGCTCAGCTTAAGCAGCAAATCCAAGAAAACCTGCCTAAAAAAGAAGGCTCAATAAAAGCCACAGATAAAGGCTTTGGCTTTTTGGAAGTGGACAGTAAGACTAGCTTCTTCATCCCGCCTGCGTACATGAAAAAGTGCATGCACGGTGACAAAGTCGTCGCCATTATCCGCACCGAAAATGAACGCGAAGTTGCAGAGCCACAAGAGCTGCTGGAACAAGCCGTGACTCGCTTTATTGGTCGAGTAAAAATGTTCAAAGGCAAGCTCAACGTAGCACCTGATCACCCACAGCTTAAAAAGCTGTCTCTTAAAGCGAAACTAAAGAAAGGTCTTAAACCTGACGAGTTCGCCGAAGGTGATTGGGTTGTCGCACATCTTATTCGCCACCCTCTAAAAGGCGATAACTCTTTCTTCGTAGAAATTTCTGAAAAAATCACTGACGCGAATGATAAAATTGCGCCTTGGTGGGTAACGCTTGCTCAAAACGATCTACCAAACTCTGAGCCAGCAGGCATCGATAACTGGGAACTGAAAGACGACGCGGAGCTAGAACGCGTAGACATGACTCATGTTCCATTCGTCACTATCGACGGTGAATCGACTAAAGATATGGACGATGCGCTGTACGCGAAGAAAACCGTATCTGGCGATTTCGAACTCACCATCGCTATTGCGGACCCAACCGCCTACATCACACCTGAAGATGAAATGGATAAAGTAGCACGTGAGCGTGGCTATACTATTTATCTTCCAGGCCGCAACATCCCGATGTTACCTCGTGATTTAGCGGACAACCTATGCTCTCTGATTGAAGGTGAAACCCGCCCTGCTATTTGCTGTACCGTAACGGTAAGTAAAGATGGTGTGATTGGCGACGATATTAAATTCTTCGCAGCAAACATCAAATCACATGCACGCCTAGCATACGATCACGTGTCTGATTGGTTAGAAAACGGCAGCTCTGAAGCATGGACGCCATCTGAAGAGATCGCGACCATCGTTCGTGATCTTTATGAGTTCTCTCTTGCTCGCGCTGAATGGCGTGAGAAAAACGCAGTGGTCTTCCCTGATCGTCCTGACTACCGTTTTGAGCTCAGTGAAGATAACGATGTAATCGCTATCCACGCAGACATGCGCCGCAGTGCAAACCGTCTTGTTGAAGAATCCATGATTACCGCAAACATCTGTGCAGGTCGTACATTACGCGATAAATTTGAAACAGGTGTCTTCAATACGCATGCAGGTATCAAGAACGAGAAGATTGAAGAAGTGGTTCAACTTGTCAATCCAGAAGGCCAGTTGGAGTTCACAGCGGAGTCTATTGCTACACTAGAAGGCTTTGCTGCATTGCGCCGCTGGTTGGCTGCTCAAGAAACGTCTTACCTAGATAACCGTATTCGTAAGTTCCAAGCATACAGTGAAGTGGGTAATCAGCCTCTGCCTCATTACGCAATGGGTTTAGACATCTATGCAACTTGGACATCACCAATTCGTAAATACGGTGATATGATCAACCACCGTATGTTGAAGGCCGTCATCCTTGGTAAAGAACCTGTACAAAAACCAGATGACCAAGTAGGCGAAGAGCTAGCTCTACATCGTAAACATCATAAAATCGCTGAGCGAAATGTCTCAGATTGGCTATATGCACGCACGCTTGCTGATGAGCCGAGCAAGAAAACTTGTTTCACAGGTGAGATTTTCGATGTTAATCGTGCAGGCGCACGTGTCCGACTTCTCGAAAATGGCGCAGCAGCCTTTATTCCTGGTGCACTAATTCTTGATAATAAAGAAAGAATTGAGTGCAATGGCGACAACGGTACCATCTCTATCGATAAAGAGGTCGTATACAAACTTGGGGATACATTGGAAATTGTCCTTGCGGACGTAAACCAAGAAAACCGCAGTTTAGTTGCAAAGCCAACCCAGGTATTCGCTGAACAACCAGCAGCACAAACAGAACAGACTGTAAGTGAATAATACCGAATGAAGTTAAAAGGCGCTCTATTGAGCGCCTTTTTTATTTGTTATGTAAAACGATAAGAACGAGTATGCCGAACATTGAGATCATTCGCTTTAATCACTTCACTGCGCGCAAAAGTGAGCGTTACACTGCAACACATAATGGGTTATATATTGTTGAAGAAGGTGCCCTATTAGTTCATCAACCTAATGGTGAGCAATTTGAACTTAAAGCCGGAGATTTCACACTCTATAACTCCGCAGATCTGAGCAGTGCAGAAGCCGTCTCTAGTGACGGAGGCTTTAAAGCATTGGCTTTAGTCTTCAACCCAAATATATTCTGTGACTTTAAGAAAGCGCACCCGATGCTACGTTCCAAAACGGAAGAAAGGCGCTTCTATCCTTTTTCAACGCAATCCAGTAGCGAAGTAGCACAATTGAAGGACATGTTGGTTAAGTTAGCGAGTCGCAACGCTCCAGACTACACACAAAGCCATATCGCAATGGCATTGCTGTCGTTGATGGTTGAGGTAGAGCCAAACATCCTATCTATCATAGATGATGCAAGTAGCCTGAGCGACTCTCAAAAAGCCATTAAGTACATTGAGGGTAATATTGAAAAAGACATCACGCTAGAAGGCTTAGCGGCTCATATGAGCATGTCCATCGCGACCTTAAAACGTCGCCTCGCCGCAGATGATCTTTCGTTTTCTCAGATATTAAAGGTGAAACGGATAAACTTCGCAGCAACCCAACTGCGCAAGTCAGAAAAATCAATAACAGAAATAGCGTTTGAGTCTGGTTTTAAAAGTGCAGCGCATTTCAGTACAGCATTTAAATCCGTTTACAACATGACCCCCAAAGACTTTAGAAACCAAGTCGTTAAGCCTAAAGTATAAATCATGTCGGCATTCGCATCCGTTGGGCTCACCCTATTCCCAAAAACACGCTTGAGGATCACGCTCCAATTCGTTGAGTAAGTCCTCAAGCATTCGGCTAAATGGAAGTGGCTTATAAGGCACCCACCTTAACAGCTCGTTGTGATATGTGGGAACATAGAAATACCAAAGTTGGTTGTCCTCATCAAACATGATCTTCGCGACGGGAGAAGTATACTCGCTATGCTGGGAGTCGAGGAGAAAATGCGCCCGATGAAGCTCAACGCCATTTTCTACTAGCTCATAGAGGCACTTGCCCTGTTCGACAGGCAAGTTAGCATTACGCGCAGAGCAGAGCGATTGAACTGATTTGTATAAACGACTTGTCGCCATTTGGGACACTGACATCAACGTTCTCCCGATGGATGATAGTTAGAGCTGCCGATCCTAGTATATAACCTTTACATCATCACCGATGGTAGTTATCTACCTAACTCAAGTATAAGATAGCTATATTATCATTTGCCCAGATTATCATCTCAGTCCACTTGGAAACGCTAGCTCCATCACCTCTTGACTAGAAACAATTCCCCTGTTTAGCGCTAACAGTTCACAAAAGTGTAACCTGAACGCAATATCATAAACTCTGCTTTATCCCGTATATGGAGTTTAATATGTTACGTTTTACTGTGGCGACGTTATTGGCCATAGCAGTCTCCCTCCCTACCATTGCAAAAGAAATCAACATCTCGGGTTCAACTTCGGTTGCTCGTGTGATGGATGTACTTGCTGAGGAATACAACAAAACACACCCAGACGATTACGTTGCTGTTCAGGGCATTGGTTCGAGTGCTGGTATCACCATGGTCAATAAAGGAGTAGCCGAAATAGGCATGAGCTCTCGCTATCTGACTGAAAGCGAAAAAGGTGAAGATCTCAATGTATACCCTATCGCTTATGATGGCCTCGCTGTTGTTGTAAACCGTACCAACTCTGTAGAAAACCTTTCTCAGCAACAGCTGTTTGATATTTACAAAGGTAAGATTAAGAATTGGAAAGAGGTCGGGGGCGCAGATCAGCCTATCGCGGTGGTTACTAGAGAAGCGTCTTCAGGTTCACGTTACAGCTTCGAAAGCTTGCTGGGACTGACCAAAATCGTTAATGATCGCCTTGTCTCGGATATCAGCCCAAACAACTTGGTTGTAAACAGCAACAGCATGGTAAAAACCATTGTTAACCATAACACTCGCGCCATTGGTTTTATCTCTGTAGGGTCAGTAGATCGCTCGATCAAGGCGATTCAGTTAGATGGTATTGACCCAACCTCGACAAACATTAGCAATCATAAGTACAAGTTGGCGCGACCATTCCTAGTGCTATACAAAGTAGATAAGATTAGCGATGCAGGTAAAGGTTTTATCGCTTTCCTTCGTTCAGAGCAGGGACAAAAAGCGATTGCAGATTACGGTTATACGCCAGTAAAAAACTTTAATCAGTAAAAATAAAAAAGAGAGCACCTTGATGCTCTCTTTTCCTATGTAGTGTTCTCTCCGGTTTCGGAATTAGAAATGCAGTTGAATTACAGAGACCACAACCGCACCAGGTCGACGAATACCTTCAATTTCCACTTTAATTTCGCGCTCAATCTCCAAACCTTTTTTGATTGGCGTTACTTTTGTTAACGTGCTGACTGCACGAACATTATTGCCTGCTTTGACAGGGTAAGGGAAACGGACTTGGTTTAAACCCAAGTTAACTACCATTTTAGCTGTTGGGAACATTGGCTTGTCTGGATCAACTGAATCCGTCAGTTTAGGCAGCAATGCTAATGTTAAAAAGCCATGAGCGATAGTTGTCTTAAATGGAGATTCAGTTGAAGCACGCTCTGGATCAGTATGAATCCATTGCATGTCTTCCGTTACCGCACCAAATTGGTTAATACGTTCTTGAGACACATGAACCCAATCACCAGTGTGAATAACTTCGCCAATTTTTTCACTTAACTCGTCATAAAGCTTTTGAGCCTCAGGTGCCATTACGATCGGTGCAGGTTGAGGTGCAACTTCTTCGTTGACGGCTGGCTGCTGGTGATCACGAACTTTTGAGAAAAGAAAGCTATTTTGAGCTTTCCCCAAAAAGTCACTCCAATAATCGCGTAACGTTGGAGACATCCAATTCATAAACTCGGATTGATGAGCAGAAATCGCATCAACTTTGTCTTTAAATAGATTTGTGACCTTCATAAACACCCTTAAGAATTCTAAGCACAACTGGCTATACCAGTTAATTTTGAATTAGTTCACAAAGTCTTGCAAATACTTTCGGGCGAACACATGTACCCTAAAAGCATGTTATGTCTTATATATCAGCAAGATAACAATAAAACACCATTTTATTGACGTGCGCCAATATAAAGTAAAAACTCTATAAATTGGTACTTTTTGTCCCTTTTTCACTCCGTTTTCAAACTGTCCAACATCACATCAGTGATCATAAAACAAGCAAACAGTACTTCTATTATAATTCAGCACTTTACAAGTCGGGCTATGCTCCTTATTATACCGCCCACAACGGAGAGATGGCTGAGTGGTTGAAAGCACCGGTCTTGAAAACCGGCATACGTTAATAGCGTATCTAGGGTTCAAATCCCTATCTCTCCGCCACCTATTTAGAGAGCTCGCATTTATTGCGAGCTTTCTTCGTTTTAGCTCTTACAAAAACGAGATTTATAAATCCTCGCTCGTAAACGAATCCAGCACTTCACTATATTCCAGTTAAAAGCCCGCTAATGTTTAGCGGGCTTTTAACTTCGATTTTCTAAAGTTTAAGCAAACTTCTTAATCATTTCAGACAGGTCATTGGTACAATTTTGCACTTTGGTGTTCATATGATTCGTTTCAGTCATCAGTTCATACGATTCACTGTACTTTAAATTAAGCGACTGGATGTTTTCATTTATTTCATCCGTTACATAAACCTGCTCTTCTATCGCGACCGCAATTTGTTGGTTTCGTTCGACAACGTCTTGAACAAGGGATTCCAGTTGTTGAATGCTATCCAAAGCAGTACCTAACAATGTTACCGTTCCGGTCGACATTTCGTTACCTTTCTCTAACGCAGAAACCGCTGATTTGCTCCCATTTTGAATTCCTTCAATGGCCGATTTAATCTCTGTTGTCGATTCCTGAGTTCTTTTAGCTAAGGTTCTCACTTCATCTGCTACAACGGCAAACCCTCTGCCTTGTTCGCCTGCCCTCGCGGCTTCAATTGCAGCGTTCAACGCTAATAAATTAGTTTGTTCGGCAATACCGTTGATGACTTCAACAACGGTTCCAATTTGCTCGGTTTGTTGGTTCAAACGTATGACCACTTTAGATATTTCGCCGAGCTCATCAACCAACTCTAAAACCGATTGGTTAACATTATCGATAACGCTACGGCTGTCTATCATCGTATTTTGCGCTTCTAACGTAGCCTCGGCGGTCGCTTGAGCATTATTTGATATCTCAGATGAAGAGGCTTGCATCTCGTTGACCGCTGTTGCGACCGAGTCAATCTCCACTTTCTGTGCGCTTAAGTTCTCCGTCACTTGCTGGCTATTTGTCGCAGCACTATTAGCACTTGCGCGCGTTTCTTCGCAAGAGTCTTTTACAGACACGCCAACGCGCCCCAGTAGCGCATTGGCAAATTGCTTACGCATCTTCATACCCAGCTCAATCTCAGCCAGATCGTTGATTCTTCCGCAATAAATATATTCCATGAGTGGATTGTTGAAGTCTTGCCTAGCCTGTTTAGCGAGCTTCTCAACTGGTCTGGTTAATACATAAATAGAGAAAACGGAAAGTAACGCAACAACGCCAAACGCTATCACTGGTGATTGATTCATTTGTAGAATGAGTAAGCCAATAAGGTTTGAAATTAAAAGGAAGAAGGCCGATCTCATCCACAAACGTGTACGAGGAAGATACATTTTCCACGGCTTACGATTATTTCGAAGCTTCGAATACGCTTTTTCCGCTCGCTGGATGTGTATACGCTCAGGTTTAAATCTCACTGATTGGTATTCCACAACTTCACCATTAGATTTTATAGGAGAAGCAAACGCGTCAACCCAATAATAGCCGCCGTTTTTACGTCGATTTTTGACCATTCCCATCCAGTGTTTGCCAGTTTTCAGGTGAGTCCATAAATCTTTAAAAGCCTGTTTTGGCATATCAGGATGACGCACAACATTGTGGGGTTTACCGATAAGCTCCCCTTCATCAAACCCCGCGACTTCATTAAAGTTTTCACTGGCATATTTGATGTAACTGGAGGTATCGGTAATGGAAACTAGGCTGTAACTCGAGGGGTAATCGTATTCCGTTTCACTCATAAACATGTGTCCTTACATTGATTAATTAACAAACGGCAAATATGAATTTATCAGCATAACATATACACGCATAATGATAGGTTGATTCAAAAATAAAACAAAATTATTGACAAGTTTACTTGTTACTTAATGACTCTAGTCGCATTTTTATCCTCTAATACAAGGCTTCGTTAATATGCACAAGACTGAGCACTGTTCAAAATTAATACACAAAAGCGCTTCCGTACTGAGTTCGTAAATTGTTATAAGTAATCCACTAAAACGAAAACAAGGAAGACAAACGCAATGACTATTCACTTTCGTCAGCTTGCAGCTAAGAGAAACACGACACACTTGTTTATTGACGATTGGAAAATTAACACTCAGCAGTCTTGGGGGATATTCAGCGCGGATGGAGATATTGGCTCTCTGCTTGGAGACCTTATTTGTGATGAAATGTCACCAGATAGTGGGGAAATTGAGCTAAATGGGCTGTCCGTTGCGCAAGTGTCGTTATCAGAGCAACAGCGATTACTGGAAAGAGAATTAGAAAAGGATGATACGGATTTTCTTGATCGTATCGACCAAGGGAGCACTGTTTATTCATTAATCCTAGAGCAGAGCCAAGACACCAACTTAACTGAACAGCTAATTAATGATCTCGACCTAAGTCATCTTAAAGATAGTGGCTTCCGTGTTCTCTCTACCGGAGAAACCAGAAGAGTAATGCTCGCCCGAGCTTTAGCCACACAACCTGACTTAGTATTACTAGATAATCCATTTACTGGCTTAGATATTGCGCACCGAGCTGCTCTCGCTCGCTATTTACACTCGCTTTCTCAAAATGTGCAACTACTCATAACCTTCTCTCGCGAATCTGACATGCCTGAGTGGATCAATAGCATCGCGCTTTTCAGTGCAGGAAAGCTTGATAGTACAATGGATAAGTCCAGTTGGGATAATCATCCAATCATTGGACAAATTAAATCTCAGTCAAAGCAACAGAGTGACGAAATGATGAGCTTGATACGTCAGCATCAGCACTCTACGCCATTCAACAACCCAATATTTGAACTAAAGAATGGGGCTGTCGAATACACCGATAAGAAGATTTTTACTGACTTGAACTGGCGCATAGACAAGGGCCAACATTGGCAGGTCAAAGGTCCAAATGGTTGTGGAAAGAGTACCTTACTTGGATTGATCTTTGGCGATCATCCGCAATGCTACAGCAATGACATTGATATTTTTGGTAAAAAGCGTGGTACTGGCGAGACAATCTGGGAAATTAAGCAGCATATCGGTATGGTGTCTTCAGCGCTACACCTCCAATATCGAGTCAATTGCAGCGCATTAGAAGTCATTTTGTCAGGATTTTACGATTCGATTGGGTTGTATAACCAGCCAACTCGCAAAGAAATGGATATTGCAAACGAGTGGCTCGATATCTTACATATGAGCCAGTACAAAAAAACCTCATTTAAGCAATTAGAGTACGGTCAGCAGCGACTGTTACTGATTGCAAGAGCCATCGTGAAACAACCCACATTATTGATTTTGGACGAGCCGTATCAAGGGTTAGATTTTTTGGGTAGACGGTTAGTTAAGAACACACTTGAACTCATCGCTAGAGAGAATTTAAGCCAACTATTGTATGTGTCTCACTACCAAGAAGACCGCTTAGATAGCATCAAAAATGAGTTAGAGTTTGTGTTTGATGAAAATGCTCAGTGTTACAGAGCTAACGTCTACCAATCATAATGACTTCGCTGCGCAAGCTGCTCATAGGGTAATGGTTTGGAGTACAGGTATCCCTGATGATATCTCACTCCCATCTGCTTTAAGTGTTCAGCTTGCGCTATGGTTTCCACGCCTTCAGCGATCAATTGTACTTGTAATTCTTCCGCGAAGTGAACCATCGCTTTTAAGACAGAAGCACTAAGGCTAGGAATACCAATGGTTTCGACAAAGCACTTATCGATTTTTAAGTAATCTATGCGCATGTGCTGTAGAAATGCTAACGAGGTTTGGCCAGTTCCAAAATCATCGATCAGCACATCAATACCATGCACTCGCAGCGCTGCAATGCATTTTCTCGCCTCTGAATCAATGAGCTGACGCTCTGTTATCTCAACCCCTAATGAGACTTTGTTTCGGCTCAGCTGTCTGTCGAGCAATTGAATTTTTCTGATCGCGTTTGGTCCAACTAAATAACCAGGAGGCACGTTAATACCAAGGTGGACAGGCTGATCAAAGCCTAATTTACTGAAGTCCTCTGCCGCTTTATCCAGAACGAAATCAGTAAGTAAAAAAACCAATCCACTTTGCTCTGCCGCAGGGACAAACTCATCCGGAGAAATGAACCCCTTACTTTGATGCTCCCATCGCACTAGCGCTTCAAACCCGAATAACTGGCCGGTATCAACGTTAACTTGCGGTTGGTAATACAGGGTCAACTCTCCTCTTTTTATTGCTCTTTTAAGATCCAGTATCAAGTTGCGATGAGGATCAATAAATTTATTCAACGCATACAAACAAAGGTAGATCACGAAAATAATTGGAATTGAGTACAAAAAATAGGAAAGTGTTCTCTGTTTGACGAAAAGATCGCTGGCTTCACTCAAAGCTTCATACTCAAACATTTGCGACGATTTGATACCGATAGGATTACTTCCCGCTCTTAATGCTCCTTCGGGTGAAACTTGCTCATGGATAAACAGCGCAGAGCGTTTTAGGCGTAAATCGTTGTTAAACCCTATTGTCGCATTAAAGTAGTCATGATCGATAATCGTTACGGCTTGATAACCCCGCTCTCCTTCCGTTACCACAAGCAAGAACAGATCGTACAAGCTATCAACACTACCAAACGCTAGCGTTTGTCCCTTAGGAAAGGTGATGTGCTCAGCTAACGGTTTAGAGATACTTCCCAATTTCGAAGAACAAGTAATGACTCCCTCTTTCACAATGAGCATTTCTTCAATATCTCGTTCAAACATTAAGCTTTGCTGGAGCTCTTCACATCGTTCAGGGTGTAGCAGCGCCGTGCGGTTTTCTGTCTCTATTTGGAATAAAATTTCATCTGCAATTTGCACATTTTTTTCTAATAAATGATTAAGATTGTTTTGCACGCTTTCACGAGCTAAATACAAAACTTCTCCAATAACCAAGGGAATAGGCAGAAGAAAAATGATGGCTTTTTTAAAAATCGCCTTATTCAGCATATAAAAGTAACCTTTTATAAAACCGATTTACTGAGATGGTACCTCGATTCCGATACCCGCTCGCAACTCACGTTTTTTAACATTATTTGTTTGGATTAACTCAGTATGCGAAACGCTGAGTAATACCGCAAACTAAACAATGTCTTATTCACTCCTGTTCCAATTTAGTATCAAGCGCCTCAAACCTGAGACTTTAATTCGACACCATGTTATGTCTATCGGTACTTGCGAAAGTCTTTACCTGTCTGTTTCTCATCATGTAAGAATTACCCATTAAAATTATTTTTCTTTTCTCAGTGATTAAGAATTATATTTGTCGTAACTCCTACAACACGTTACAACACTCTCATGACGACAAACAAAGCTAATGCTAACCAGGTAAACGAAAAATCACTGCAGTTGTTAATGCAAGTTGCAGTTAGTCCGTTCCCAGTTTCTGCGAAAACGCTAAGCGAACAATTGAACGTTCCTTTAAGCAGCCTTTACCGACACTTAAAACTGCTTAAAGAGTGGAACTTGATCGAAGAAAGCGTTCACGACAAGACATTTGTCGTTGGTCCGGCGGCATTATTACTCATGCACAGCTATGAGACCGCGCAACATGGGCTCGACATGGTCGAAACCATACTGGCTAGGTTGGTACAACAAACCGGGGAAATGGCCGCTTATATGGTACCAGCTGGTTATCGTGCGCTTTGTGTCAGACAGAAAGAAAGTATGCAGGCGCTGCGTTGCAGCTTCGTCCAGGGTCAAAGTCAACCTCTGCTGCGCGGTGCCTCATCTAAAGTGATGCTCGCTTTTATGCCTCAAAGTCGATGCGAGAAAATCTTGAGATATTTTAATCAAGATCACCGACGCGACGAGTGGGAAAAAGAGCTCACAACCATCCGTAAACACGGATATGCCGTCAGTACTTCTGAGATTGACCCTGGTGTGTCAGGTATTAGCGCACCGGTAATGAAAGGAAGCAAACTGATTGGCGCAGTCTCGGTGATGGCTCCGGCCCACCGAGTCGAAAAGGACAAGCAGCGCATTATTTTACATGTACTGCAAGCGGCAAGGGCACTACCACCAGAAAGGTAATTCATCATGTTAAGCTTTTTCAAACGCTATAAACTCCACCACACCGTGAAACAGCCGCAGCATTACCCTTTTTCTTTTATGACAGTGTGTGAGTATTTGCCACCCATGTCTAAGGGCGCGTTTGAATTAGCTGATCAAAGTTTGGAAAATGCTAGTGATTGGCTTTACCAACAACATGATCATGAAACCGCTGAGAACTATGGGCACTTCAACCACGACAAACTGGAGAATGGCGAGTTTCAAGAAGCATTAAGCCTTTCGCTTTCTCGCCACTCAATTCCTGTTTTAGTAACTAACTGTACCGAGGCAATCTTGTCCATGTTACCTGTGGTCGTGTCCTATCGAGACGAAGTGGGTGTGGTAAATATCGGGCATAACATGAACTTGAAACCGACACTTGAGCCACGCTTAGGCTCTGCATTCCATTTTGCTCTTTCTCGCTATCAAAACGTACGATTGTTTTTTGCTGGCGTCAGTGAACAAGAGACGAAGCAGGAAACGTGGGAATACGCGGAAGATCAAGGTTGTGATTGGGTGACCGAGAAAGAGTTTTCTTTTCGTCATCGTAATAACGTTAAGCAACAGATCGGCAATTACCTAGACCACTGCGACCAAATAATCATTAGTATCGACCTTGGATCTCTAAAAACCAAAAACAGCCTTGATGGCGCGTCAGAAATTGATATCCAAATGGTTCTACGCACGATTAGGCAATGTCTGGTTGCAGGTAAAGTGAGAGCAATTCAGCTCGTTGGCGATCGAGATTGCCTGGTCTATTCGAGACAAACGAAAGCCATACTAGAAGAGTTATATCAGATGGCTCCACTCATCGTTCACGCTGCCTAGCGTTATAAACATTCAGAATCAGGATCGCGTCCTTCCTGATTCTGAACCAACATGCTTACTTATTATCCTTAACTAACAAATAGTTACACATATAAATCGACACACATCACACTTGCCTCTTGAACTAACCTGACACTTACGTTGTAATAAGGCCGCTAAACTTTGGTATGACATACGAAATAAAAAACAACCAAAGTTCAATAACTAAGCGGCTTCAAAACAAAAAGTACCGCAGCTATTCCAATTTCAGTGAGCATTTGCTCACGCTCGCTTGATGCCATCTTGTTCCACTCATTAGGACATTTGATGATGCGTCTTTGCAGTATTTTCACTGCGGTTCTTTTTTTACCGCTAACCTCACACGCCACCACCTATGACGTAAAAGATCTATCTGAGTTAGGTCAACTTTGCTCACACAAGAGTTTTAGTATCGAAAGCGATGGCACGACTTATCGCTGTACAGGGAAACTAGTCCTACCCGCGGGTGATAAAATTGTCTCCTCATTACCGGAAAAAGAGATAACGTTAAAAGCAGATTATGGAATTGTGTTAGAGGGGAATAATACGATTGGTGAACCCAATAAACGTATCTCTCTACACGCCCTCGCTACCGGATTAACGGTTAACAATGAGAAAGCATCAAACCTCGACGATTACCAAAACAAACACACTGTCATCTATGGTGATCTTCTATCGGCATACCCAACAAAGCTGCATAACATTCTCATAGACGGGAATATTAAGCTAACAGGTTCGACACTTAACATTGATGGAACGTACAACACCATTATTGGTGATATTTCGACACACAGCACGACCAATATACTTAATACAAACATCTGTGGTAAGGTCGAATCACAAGGCGAAACACTACACCTAAAAACAAACCATCCTTTACAAGACCATTTTGTCGTCGGTGATGTTTCTGCGCACAACTCTCTGATTATAAAAGATATGTCGATCTATGGTACGGCTGAATCTGTAGGATCGTCAGCTACATTAAGTGGCTCATTCTATAGTTCCACCGCAGCAATTAAATACTTCCAAACATTGAACTTCAACAACGCTCCAAATCAGCCTAGTCAAGTTTGTGGTGAAATCCAACAAGCGCCAGGAAGTGCACAAACGAAAGCACAAGACAACACATACACGCAATACTGTGGATTTGACCAGGCTGATTGTCACTACTCTTCCCAAATCTGTCCAATCACCCCTCAAGATGTTCCGAATTGCAGCATGCAGCCTCCATCGGAGAACGACTTAAACCTCAGCGTCACACCATCGGACGACATGGCACTGATGTGCGGCGACGATCTTCCGCAATTTACAGCAATGACAACCAATAATGGAGAAGTTGTAAGCGCAGAAGTCAGTGCAGCCCTATCACACCCTGACTTGTTCACTTTAGAGGTGATCAAAGGTCAGCAGACATTAAAAGCAAACCAATTTATGTCTGACGACAATGGTGAGCTCGTTGTTCGAGTGGTCCCGAACGATATTGATACCATCGCGTTAGGTACTAACTACACGCTGACTTTCACTATGGCAGAAGACACCAGCAAACATCAAACGGTTAGCTTTATGTTTACGCCATTTATGTTTGAGGCCTACTCAAAGACGAAAAGCGCCACTTTAAATGAAATACGCGTTATTGCAGGTAAACCAGAAAACGTGCATACGCGATTGCTTGCTTGTGCTTCCACCGGCGAACCTGTAGTCGCAAGCAACTACAATGGTACTCCTAAGGTTTTTCATCCATTGGTTCAACCATTAGGAGGAAGTGAAGGAAACTTTAGCTATTCAGCAGAATTTGAAGGTGGCTTGTCTGAACATGGCCTTATCACGAACGAATCCGGCATATTTGAAGTGACATTGTCCGATCATTTTGAATGTGAGGGATTTGAAGAGTGCCCAGAAGAAGGCAAAGTGGAAGTGAAAGGAACATTTAATGTGCACTCGCGACCATGGACACTGGCTATCTGTGACAACCAACGTGCTTTGCCTTCTGGTACCTCTAAACAGGGAGATGGGTTTATCGCTGCTGGAGAACTTTTCTCTCTAACAGTGAAACCAATCATTTGGCAACCTGACGGCTCTGTAAGTGGGTCTGTTGAATCAGCACGCTATTGTGATGCTTCTATCACCCGTAATTTTATGCTTGATGACGCTCCAGCAGCATCGGTTGTCTTGTCGAGTGAACAACATACGCCATCAGAGACAACGAACCAAACCTCAAAATTGCTAAAAAGTAGTGACTCACTGGCTCAGGCGCATAATTCAGCCAAGAATGATCAATTCGTCTTTAATGGATTATATTGGGAAGAAGTCGGGAGCTTGAGAGTAAAAGCAAACCTAGAAAGTAAATATCTAGGTATGACTGTGAACGAAGGCTATCGTTACGTTGGTCGTTTTTACCCAAAATATTTTCAAGTGCAAGACCAAGAATGGCACTACCCACATGGCCAAACTTTTACTTACATGAATCAACCTTTTGAGAAAGTCACTTACGATGTTGTCGCACTCAATGCGAATAAGGAAAACGTGAAGAATTACGTCCACTTTTCGTCTAACCTTCAACAACATTTCGATTTAGGCGAGCTAAGCTCATACTCCGATCGGTTTTTGCCGCCTAAGCCTAAGAAGGTAGACTGGAAACTACTGGGTAGCGCGAGTGTTGGAACGTTTGTTATAGAGAAGCCCTCGACCAATGCGACTTGTAACAATAGCCCATGCTGGAAAAAGAACACGACAGATAAGCAATATCCTGATGGTCCATTCAATACCGAGACTAATAGTGATATCAGCCAAATAGGTTTAGTCTCAGTAAAAGCCGTTGATGAGGTAAACTTCTTCGACGATAGCGAAGTGCTCACAAAACAACCAGACATTCGATTCGGTCGTTTGAACTTTCAAGATGTAGGTGGCAACCAAGGCATGGTGATCAAAGTGCCACTTGATGTGGAAATTTGGCAAAACGGTCGATTTACAACTAACTTCGATGACAGCTCAACAACGGCGAATGGTGAATATTACTTCAGCACGCCAATTTGGTCTCATGCGCCAGCAAACAACGCCCTGCTTTCTGGCGTTGGAACGATGAGTATTGGCAGGATAACCGATATCGTTGCAAGCCAAATTGACTCAGCGCGCGAGCAAATACAATTCCACCTAGATTTAGACAGCTCAGGCAATCGCATCCCTTGGCTGAAATACGATTGGGATCGCTCTACAAGTGAAGAGGAAAACCCACCCGTCATTGTTACGTTTGGTATTCACCGAGGAAACGATCGCATTATTTATCGTGGTGAGCCCAATATGCTTGGCCTAAATTAACGCGAAACGACAAAACAAAAAAAGCCCCTCAATTGAGGGGCTCTTTTCACACAGACTGTGTAATTTACTTTGCGCCACGACGCGCTTTCAGGCGCTTCACCATAGCAAGACGACGCTCTGCCGACCCTTGGTCTGTTGCCGACTGGTTCGGGTTATTACGACGACCTTGACGATTCTTGAATGCTGGTTTTGAGTGCAGCTTTTCAATGTAAGATTCACGCTGTTTTGGTTCATAGCCTGCAAGCTCGATACGGCGAATTCGCTGCTGGATTAGATTTTCAACCTGAACAACCGTGAGCTCTTCATCTCGGTTTACAAATGAAACGGCATGGCCTTGTTTACCTGCACGGCCTGTACGGCCAATTCGGTGAACGTAATCTTCCGCTAGGAAAGGCATGTCATAGTTCACAACGTGAGGTAAATCTTCAATATCTAGACCTCGAGCAGCGACATCGGTAGCCACCATGACACGTGCTTTACCGGACTTGAACTCTTCTAACGCACGACGACGAGCACTTTGAGCACGGTCACCATGACAAACCACCGCTTTGATACCATCAAGTTTCAACTCTTTTACAACGTCGTTTGCGGTCTCTTTGTAGTTCACAAATACCAACACTTGTTTCCAGTTCTTACGACCAATCAGCTCCGAAAGCAGTTCCGTTTTTCGCTCTTGATCAACTGGATATAACACGTGAGCAACTGTCTGTGCTGTCGTATTCGCTCGCTCAACTTCAATACGCTTAGGCTTACGCAGGATATCTTTTGCTAACAGATTTAGTTGGCTCGAAGTCGTTGCGGAAAACATCATAATTTGCGGATCAGTATCCACATCTAGCATGATCTTACGTACTGCGTGAATAAAGCCCATGTCCAAGATACGGTCTGCTTCATCAAACACTAAAAACTCTAAGTGTGCGACCGAGACATTACCTTGTTCAATGTGCTCTTCCAATCGACCAGGTGTAGCCACTAGGATATCTACACCGTTTTCTAATGCCGTTACTTGAGAAGACATTTTACGGCCACCGAAAATCGCAGCCACCGACAGGTTCGTGTACTTCGTGTAAGCTTTGATGTTGTCAGCAATTTGTTCAGCAAGCTCACGAGTTGGAGCCAAGATAAGTGCGCGAGCAGTCTTACGAGAAGCGCTACGGTTACTGTCTAGCAACTGCTGAATCATAGGCAGAGAAAACGCAGCCGTTTTACCAGTACCTGTTTGTGCTGTAGCGAAAATATCATGGCCTTTGCGAGCCATTGGAATCGCCTTCTGTTGAATTGGCGTTAACTTTTCATAACCGCATTCTGCCAGTGCTTTAACCACTTCTGGCGCAAAACCTTGAGATGAAAATGACATTGAGCGTATTCCTTAAACAAACCACTAAAAATAGCTTTAAAAATTTAGCCGTGCACTATACCCGAATTTGAGTGATTTATCTCACTTTTCTCATTGAAATCCTACAAAAGAAAAAACGGTGAGCACAGATATATTAGTGGTTCACCGTTTTCGTTTAACCTTTGCGCGATTTAATGTTTGATGCCAGATAACTGAAGGAGAATTCGCTCAAGCTCATCCCATGGCAACAGCTGAGAATCTATCACTTCTAATCGTGATTCAAAGCCTTCTAAGCTGATTTCATTCACCGACACGACTCGGTTGGCAACATTAAACGCGTAACAACCTTGATCCGTATTGACCACTGCTTTAACACGCTCTGCGGTCAAGTCCGACAGCATAGAGAAAAGCTTTTCAAAATCAAACTTATACTCTGCCCCAAACAACCACCCACAACTAAAATAACCCTGCCCTTTGTTCTCTTTGCGCACAAAGGCTTCACCAGGCGCCAACTGGAATTGAGGCTCTTGGTGAGCATGGTCATGATGATGTGACTCGATATGGGAAGAAGCGCTGCCGTAAACCCGCTCAATATCCAAGACTTCTATCGGCAACTCACCGTCATGAATAAGCTTACTGAATACTTTTGAAGGGGATTGGTCCGTCACCCAGTCATTAAACACATCAAGGTCGTGGCTGGAACATAGGTCAACCTTACTACCAATAACCACATCTGCACTGTCTAACTGGTCCACGAAGTTTTGGTTAGAAAGATACTTTTCATCACTTAAGTTACGCGGATCAACCAAGGCAATCGTCGCTTTAAGATCAACGTAAGGTTCATACTGCTGTGAGGTAAGCGTCGCGATAACCTGTTTTGGATGACCAAGGCCTGTCGGCTCAATCAATAAACGGTCCGGTTTTTGACGCAATAATGCGGTGATACCTACCGACATCGGCACACCCGCAGTGCAGCACATACAACCACCCGGCACTTCTTTAATCAACACGCCTTGGTCGGTCATCAATGCACCGTCGATGCCAATCTCACCAAATTCATTGACCAAAACCGCCCAGTTTTCTTTTTCCGGTTTGTTCTTCAGTAGATTTAAAATCGTGGTCGTTTTACCGACACCCAAAAATCCGGTCAGTATGTTGGTTGGTACTCGATTTGACATGCTTATCTCCGACACGTTAGTGCATTAATGCTCCAGCAAAGTATACGGAGAATGTGACTCGCTTCAACGCTTTTTATCGCACGCATCAAGCTCATTGCGTGATGCGTTGGAACACATTTTTCGAGCTTGTTTGGGTTGACTTATCAACTCTGAACGCTTCATATCAGACAGGTATCTACTGGTATAAATAACGCAAGTAAAAAACGCGATAATAGCGACTACGATGGGAAGAACTCCGAGCGTGTTTTCGAATTTAAGCGCAGCAATAGCCAACGCGAAAACAACGACAGAGATAAGTGCGATTGACTTACTTTTGTTGCTTTTCATAATAACTCGCCTTTCGTAAAGTTAGCCCCCTAACACCTCCTGTACTAGAGGAATGTCAGTTTGAACAACATCCAACCTGACTATTCAATGCTACTCCTTTCGCTACTTGTGAAATTTGACAAAGCTAACATTTACTACAACATCAAACGACGAGCTTATTATTATCTTTCAGATACTTACTGGACTTTAAAACACTTACTAGCAAATCGTTCCACCGCTTACCAGGATATCGTTATCATTGGCAATACAAACTTGCGCCACCAGCTTTAGCCCTTCGACTATCATGTCCAAAGACATAGAAGGCTGACTGCCATCTGCTGCTTGTTCTGGCAATAATGGAATATGAACAAACCCGTGACGAATCGGATTGTCTTTCAAGTAATGTTGGATCCCATAAAAGAGATGGTTACATACAAATGTTCCAGCACTGTTGGAAATCTGGCTAGGTATACCCTGCGTTTGCAATGTTTGCACAACACGCTTTATCGGTAGTGTCGAGAAGTAAGCATCAGGACCATCAGCCACCACGGGTTCATCAATCGGTTGATAACCAACGTTATCTGGAATACGAAAATCATCGACATTAATTGCGACACGTTCTGGGGTTATCGCGCTACGCCCGGCCGCTTGCCCTACAGTAATTACACAGTCTGGCTGGTGCGCTTCTATTGCTTCAATAACGACTTTCACCGAGTCATATCGAACTACGGGGACTGGGCAAGTAACTATCACACCGCCTTTTATGGCCGCAGCCTCTAATTGCTTGACCGCTTCTAAGGCGGGGTTAATGGCGTCACCACCAAAAGGTTCAAAACCGGTAATCAGGACTTTCTTCATAACAGCCTTTAGGAAAAGAGTTTTACAAATTATTGCACTCCCCTTCACCCCATCCAATAGCAAAAGTATTGATGAGATAAACCAGACAACATTATGTGACTCATGTCTAACCAGAGAGTGTTTTCTGCCTCATTGAATCTAGGCAAGTTCCGGACTATCGAGACTAACTTATTGATGATTAGTGGCAGGGCAAGGTTCTCTCATTACATGACGCACGTAGAAGCTTGGTTTCCACGCTTAACTTAGGTAGAGTACGCGACCGCAATGCAATTCGAAGAGATTGAATACAATGAATATTGATAACCATGTAATCGAAACGATTGAAGAGTTAGAGGCATTTCTGCATTTAGTAGAAAGCGGCGCTCTGGGTCTTGAAGGTGTCACTGGCGTTGCGCTAGCCACCTCTAATACCGATGGCCGTCCATTTGTTGCCGTATTAGGAGAAAAGCACCAATTGCTCCTTGGCCGCTGGGTTTCGCAGCACGTATATGACAATGGTAAAGACATCGTTCGTAACGGCCCAACCAGAAAACACTAAGCGCTCGACGCCACCTATAACATCACGCCGTCTTATACACCAAGCGTATGCTTTGAAAGCAATGCGCTTGGTGTACTCAAAAAAATAAAAAAGAAAAGGCTAGCCTTTATTAATTTTGTCGGTATACTGCACATCAGCTCTTACGGAAAGAGCTATTAATGTAATTAAAGATCAAAGTTTCTCTCAGTTCCACATCGAATTCCTCGTTTACGTTCCTGCGACAAAATAGTTATCTCTAAAATCATATAGTAGCACTTGATATTAGCTAAAAATTCAATATTTAAAACAATCAAATATAGAGGTATCTATGTCTAATAAATTAACTGGTTCAGTAAAATGGTTCAACGAAACTAAAGGTTTTGGTTTTATTTCTCAAGACAATGGCGGTGATGACGTATTCGTTCACTTCCGTTCTATTGTTTCTGAAGGCTTCAAAACTCTTACTGAAGGCCAAAAAGTATCGTTCGTTGTTGAACAAGGTAACAAAGGTCTACAAGCAGCTGAAGTAACTGCACTGTAATTCTTTGTGTGGCATCAATGTTGTTGGTGCCACAATCCCCTTCCACTTATTACTGCCCTTACTATTCTCTATCTAAGTTTATATACCCAAATCACTTACCTCTCCCACACCATCATTAATCACTTTCAATAAAGTCACTTTGGTATACATCTTTAGGTAATCACACGGCCTACCTTGCAATTCCAGTTTGGAACTAAATTAATCTCATTCATATCTGAATCACTTCGCCTCATGCTTTGCTCATAAAAATAAAGTTTATAAAATAAAAGCGATTGGCGAATATAAGAGAAAAAATGAAATTAAATATATCTGCTCAATCAATAAATTCTAATAACTACGAGGACATAATCCCTAGCTGAGACGTTGAGTTAGAGGAACCGAATCGAAGGTCTCATTCCTTTATCAAGTTTCCAAAATGGTGAGTTCGAATTTGATGCAGTCAAACAAAAAATTTCCAGCCAGAGCGCCACGTTTACTTTAGGGACCAAAGTGCACGTGTTGGTTAAAGACGCCGATTCGAGACAAAGAAAGATCATGTTCAACTTAAAAGACGCGGAACACGCGGTAGGTTAGCCTGTTTTAGGTTACTTTCTAATCCATTAATCAAAAATAAAAAATAAGCTTTTAATACCGCAGTTAACTTGTGACATTTCGCTGACATCGACTCATTCTAAAACCCTAATATCTGACAAAGGAAACGAATCTAATTTTTGTTTCCAGACACCATCGCAGAGTGTATTTCCAGCACTCAGTTTGCCTCGAGAGGTTCTTATGACAGCCTAGGATCTCTCGAGGCTTTTTTGCACCTATTCAAACCACCTGATTCTACATCACAACTATTATCCCCTACACAAGCTGTACTTTTTAACTAGTTCACTAGATCGACAATTGTTATTTAAGCAACTGATCACACAACCTCTTCCAAATTTTGGGTATAAAAGTATCAATACTTTCGTTAACTAGGATGTAAATAATGAAAAACTCGTTTGATCTCACTATGCCCAACGAAGAAGGATACTTTGGTGAATACGGTGGTAGCTTTGTTCCACCTGAGCTTGAACAAATCATGCATAACATCAACGCAGCTTATGAGGAATGCAGCAAAGATCCTGAATTTAAAGCGGAACTCGCTCGTCTGTATAAGCACTTTGTTGGACGACCTAGCCCAATCTTCCATGCGGAAAACTTGTCTAAAAAATACGGAGCAGACATCTACCTAAAGCGCGAAGACTTAAACCATACAGGCGCACATAAAATTAACCACTGCTTAGGGGAAGCCATTCTCGCTAAAAAGATGGGTAAGAAGAAACTGATTGCTGAAACTGGCGCAGGACAACACGGTGTTGCGCTTGCTACAGCCGCGGCATTGGTTGGCTTGAAATGCGATATTTACATGGGTGAAGTTGATATCGCCAAAGAGCATCCGAATGTCGTCCGCATGAGAATCCTTGGTGCTAATGTCATTCCTGCCACTCATGGGCGCAAAACCCTCAAAGAAGCGGTAGATTCTGCATTCGAAGCTTATCTGAAAGATCCTGATACACAACTTTATGCGATAGGCTCTGTCGTTGGCCCTCACCCATTCCCTAAAATGGTACGAGATTTCCAATCAATTATCGGTAACGAAGCACGAGTTCAATTCAAAGAAATGACCGGCAAGTTACCCAATAATCTCGTCGCATGCGTTGGAGGTGGTTCTAACGCGATGGGGCTATTTACTGCTTTCTTAGAGGATGAACAAGTCGCCATTCACGGCGTTGAACCTGCGGGCCGCTCTTTGCAAAAGGTTGGCGAGCATGCTGCAACACTCACACTCGGTGAGCCAGGTATCATGCACGGATTTAAGTCTTACATGCTTAAAGATGCGCAAGGCGAACCTCAGGAAGTGTACTCTGTAGCAAGTGGCTTGGATTACCCATCGGTTGGGCCTCAGCATAGTTACTTAAAAGACATTGGCCGTGTCAATTACGGCTCAATCAGTGATGACGAAGCGATTGATGCCTTCTTTGAGCTGTCTCGTGAAGAGGGAATAATCCCTGCTATTGAATCCTCACACGCTGTCGCTTACGCAATTAAACTCGCACAGCAAGGAGAAACCGGCTCGATTTTGATCAACTTATCAGGCCGTGGTGACAAAGACATTGATTTTGTCGTTGAACACTACGGCGCAAAATACGGCATTGAATCACTCATATAGCCTAACTCCGTAGCCTAACCCTACATGCAAAAAGCTACCTGGTACTAGGTAGCTTTTTGTTTTTGTCTACTATTTTAAGAAGCAAGTCCCTTTACTCACTGCTCTCACTATACCTTTAGAGCATAATTCGATTAACCGATAAGAGCTGGAATGCCTGGAAGCTGACCAACAATAGCAAGGGAGCCTGCACAAACGATAAACGCAGTGCCAGGAATCAGATATTTATCTTTGCGCGATAGTTCGTTAGCACGCTCATGGTCGCCGATAAGCCCGAGGTTATCCAACAGCATCGTGATTGCCCAACCGAAGACTGGATTAACGAATGCACAGGCAAAAATACAGATACCTGCACTGAGTGAATCTTTATGCTTATGGATCATCTGCATACCCGCTTCAAGGAGTGGTAAGAATACACCCACAATCAAAGCAACGCGCAGAACAGGTTCCCACATTGCTAGATCCATTGGGTAGCCAATTACCGCCGCCGCAATACACATGAAACCCGTCAACAGAGCGCCACCTGGAATAGGACGCTTGGCAATTGCGGCAGGAATCATGTACGTTCCCCAAGAAGAAGCTAGGTTTCCGCCCCCTAAGAGTGAACCAACCCCCTGACGAACAGATGCTCCGACCATCGTGTCGTCGACATCCATGAGTACACCTTTCGCTTCTTTTGGGTAGTTAAGTTCTTGAAACACACGATGGCCGAGATAATCAGGGGACCACATAGCGACTGCCAGTAGAGCAAATGGAGTCACGGCAATAAAGTGCTCTAGGGTTGGCCAGCCTAGCTGCCAGCCTGTATCTTCCCCCCACCAGTAGAATGGACTGAAATTAGGCAGGCCCGGCTCTGTGGTAAAAGCAAACTCAGCGCCCATCAAATAAGCAACAATACCCGCGAGTGCAGAGCACAATGGGATAGCGAGCCAACGTTTATTGATCTTGGCTAAGTAAGCGTAAACCATAACGGTTAGGCCTATGACCACAAACGAAATGTAACCTTGGTCCGTACTTGCAGCCCACGCTTCCGTCTTATTAATTTGCCCGAGCAACCCAACAGCACCAAGGTAGATCAACAACCCTCCTCGAACCCCGATACCAGTCAGAGTCATGAGTTTAGAGCCACCTTTGGTTAAGGCGAGAATTAACCCAAAAACACATACCATCAAACCTAGCGCGAGAGGGTGCCCTCCTGCAGCTGCAATCATAGGAATCAGCGGTATCATTGGGCCATGGGTTCCCGCTAAGTTTGCATTCGGGTTTAGGATGGCAGAAAACAGGATGACGAACAGGGCTCCAGCGATAAGTAATTCGTAACGCACGTTTTCTGCAATGAATTCCGGAGATAAACCAAACTGAGCAGAAAAAGCGGAAACCATGGCAGTGACCATAACCACTTTACCAATGGTTGCTGCTAATGCCGGTACCCAGTCTTCGATTTCAATACTGTAATCACGTGAGGGCAAATGAATTCCCCAGCGACGGAAACTCATGACGGTTAAATCATGATTTAGAAAGTCTTCTCGGTTTTCAAATTCATGCGGTTTTTTGCGCACATCCCTGTAAAAAGTCTTACTTTTGTCAGACATTGAGTCATCCTTTTATGTTTCAACGTTGAACTACGTCAACTAGAGTTTCGCTTGGTAGACAGGCCTTCGACCAATACGAGACAACACCCACATCAAACTTCTAGGCCATACTAAGAAAGCGGCATGAACCAATTTTGATTTTGAGCTTATTAAGCATGTGTTGCTATGGGTAGGAATATTAGACATTAGTAAAAAAACAACAAAAATCTCACTTATTACACAATAATTTAACATCGAACTAGGGCGCTTGAACTTTTATGAGTCATTTTTGAGCAGAGAGCCAAGTAGAACGGCCAATTCCGATTTATACTTTCAAGGTAGAGATCACTGTGCTCGCATCCATCGCAAAGTAACTATAGATATCTCTGCATTGTATACTTTGTTAAACTCCGCCCTTTAATGAGTAAGGCCCTTAAAAATGATGACTGACGAAGAGAGAATCGAGCTGCAACAGAACAATCCACTGCACGGATTAAAGCTAGAGACTATGTTGCAAGAGTTAGTGGATTTTTACGGCTGGGACATTCTAGATACAGCAATGCGTTTTAATTGCTTTAACACTAAGCCTTCGATTGCAAGTAGCGTGAAGTATTTAAAGAAAACCGAATGGGCGAGAGAAAAATTAGAAAACTTTTACCTTTATCGCTTTAAGCGCATGCCACGCGCGAGCGAAGAAGAATACAACTTACCACCAAGAGCTCGTACCTTCCCTCATGGCCTTGAACCTAAAGAGCCAATGCCGCTAACCGTTGACTCTATTCTTAAGTCACAAGCCAAAGCAGCGTCTGCATTTAAAAAGCGTTCACCTCGCGGACGCCCTGCTCGTCGCCAATAACACTATCTTGAAAAGCAATAGAGCCCTACTGGTAGCTCCAGCAGGGCTCTATTGTTCTTTAAAGGAATGGCTAGAAGCGAAGACTCAAGCTAGTGAGCATTCCCTTTCTCTAACAACTCCCGTAAGTAAACTCACATGTAGTTTACGTTTTCTATTGATTACGCTTTTTCTTCTTTTTACCCGTACCTGCCGGCTTCGCTCGCGGCTTCATTGGTAAAAAGTAGGCTTCACTCTGATCGTCTTCCACTTCAAAACCGACTACCTGCTCGCGTTCAAGTTGGAACTTATTTTTCTTTTCTATCACTTTGAAATGGTGGTAGTCGTCGTAATCGATAAGAGATAATCCTAAACCTACTTCACCAGCACGACCACTACGACCGATTCGATGCATATAATCAGCAGGGCTACGCGGAAGATCGAAGTTAATCACCACTGGAAGTTTTTCAATATCAAGGCCGCGTGCTGCGATATCGGTGGCAATAAGAACTTGAATCTCGCCAGACTTAAAACCGTCAAGGACACGAGTACGAGCGCCCTGCCCTTTATCACCATGGAAAACTTCAGCGGTAATACCGCGTTTTGACAACTTTTGAGCTAAATGGTTACAGGCATTCTTAGCGTTCACAAAAATCAGAGTCTGTCGCCACTGATGCTGTTTGATTAAGTGCGCGAGTACCGCCGTCTTCTCACCTTTATTTACGCTAAACACGCGCTGCACCAAAGTGCTGGCTTCTGCGCTCTGCAACTGAACTTCAACAGGGTCGCGGAGCAACTGCTGAGCCAGCGTCGTGACTTTATCAGGGAAAGTTGCAGAAAATAACAGCGTCTGTTTCTTCTCTGGCAGTAACGCAAGAATCTTATTCAGTTCTTCGGTAAATCCGAGGCTCAACATTCGGTCGGCTTCGTCAAGGACGAGCGTTTCTACTTGGTTCAACTTAATCGCGTTACTGGATACCAGATCAAGTAATCGACCCGGCGTAGCTACGATAATGTCACAGCCACCGCGAAGCGCTAGCATTTGTGGGTTCACCGATACACCACCAAATACGGCAACCGTTTTGATCTTATCTCTAAGATGGTATGAGTAAGATTTGACGTTGTATGCCACCTGTGATGCCAACTCACGAGTTGGCACTAAAATCAGGTGGGAAACGAAGTTGCCACGGCGATTGTTTGCTCCGTCTTGCTGAACAATTTTTTGCAAGATTGGCAGCGAAAAAGCAGCGGTTTTACCAGAACCCGTATTGGCACCACCAATAATATCTTTCCCTTCAAGGATATCAGGAATAGAACGGGATTGAATAGGCGTCGGTTGGCTGTATTCCAACGCTTCTAGTCGCTCGACTAATGTTGGAATCAGGCCAAGATCGGCAAATGTCGCTTGCTGTGTTTTATCTGTCATTACGATGAGTGGCTCAGTGCTAGTAAAGGCCGTGTATCTTATGCTATTTCGCGTCTGGATGTTAGAGATAATGGCCCAAACAGAAGATTGGTGAAAGAAGCACTATAGGGTTCAGGAATTTCCTTTCACTAACATGAGTTAATGGTTTCGGTAACCAATACTCTACGACCAAAGTGGTAGCTCTCACGACAAGCAAAGGGAAAAGGAGCCAGGTATTCTGACTCCTGTAAAACAAAACACATTGTATTTTGGGGAAAGAGATTACAAAGGCAGGCCACATCCGAATCAAAGGCTTAACCACACTATTTAAGCTCTGTGGTTTTGAGAGCTTAATATAGCTTGAGAAAATACCATAGCTTGCAGGTGGGCAAAGTTACTTAGAACTTCTACTTAAATTAGTAATGTACGAGTAACTTCAAGTATAGAAAATTACTTAATTCAGTGTCCAAAATTGCTGGTTCGGATCTAGTAAGACAAACGGATTCCCTAAGTTTTTGGGGCTCTTGCTTTAAACGATAATGGAGTACTGTCGAGCTAGAACGTATCTACTCTTCGTGGTTAGTCACAATACATGCTTGTGCAAGCTGTTGATATTCAACTTGCATGGTTATTAGAAAGTCATCTGCATTTTCAAACCTCGCGATTGGCACTCCCAATACAACATCACAGTTAAAAGGAACAAGCATCGCTGTTCCTTTAGGGAGCGCTCGACCTAATCCGCGCATCACCACCGGAATGACAGGACAAGTTTTATGTTCATTAACTAAGTGATAAATCCCTTTCTTTAACACGCTCATAGTTTCAGGTTCACCGCGACTACCTTCAGGAAAGATAATCAAGATATCTCCTTGATTAAGTGCCTTATGGCACTCATCAAATACAGTATGCCGCTCGCTTTTACTCGGTGAACGATGGATGGGAATAATGCCCAAAATATTGAGTGATAACCATGCTGATACTTTGTTTTTGAGAAAGTAATCGGCTGCTGCCACAGGACGCACCTTATGTACCATACTGATAGGAAAGAGTGCCAGTAATACCAAAGTATCGAGATGACTATTGTGGTTAGCCGCGACCACCATAGGACCATTGCTTGGCAGATTTTGCCGATTAATGATGTTGAGCCCCAAACCAACAAACACCAGTGGTTTCACAAACAGCAAGACGAACAAAACTTTTAAAATTTTCATATTGTCTTCTTAGTAGTAGAGGTAATAAATATAGTGGAAGAATAAGGGGGCGGTGAACATCAGGCTATCAATACGATCTAAAATGCCGCCATGGCCGGGGATAAACTGGCTGGTATCCTTAATTTGTAAGTCACGTTTAACCGATGAAATTACCAAATCGCCAATAAAGCCACTCAAGGCGATAATCATCCCTGCAACTAAACCTTGAACTGAAGTTAATGGTGTCAGGTAAGGTGCCACAAAATAGCTAGTGATGATGATGGTTGCCGCACCACCAATAAAGCCTTCCCATGTTTTGTTTGGACTGACTTTCGGTACGATTTTGTGTTTACCGAAGCTCTTACCCCATACGTATTGACAAACATCACTAAACTGAGTGAATACCAATAAGAACAGTAGCATTCCCATTGAACCGGTCTCTGGATTCTTGCTGGGCAATACCAATAAATATGCCATATGACTAACACAAAATACCGTCAGCATTAGCGCCCAGTGAATGATACCTGCTGAGCGAATGAAACCTTTGGTATCACCAATCAGCACCGCGACCATTGGAAGATAGAGGAAGGTGAAGACAGGAATAAAGATGATATACATGCCATACCAACCGATTGATAACCAGTAGTATTGAAACGGGATCGAAAGGTAAGCCCAGAAGATCACACGTCGATCTGTCATGCGCGTTGGTACTACAGAGAGAAACTCTTTCAGCGCCATAAAACTCAAAAAGGCGACAGAAATCAGCGTGTATTGAGTGGGCAGATAGAGCACAACAAAGACGATTCCGATCATCCACCACCAAGAACGAATGCGAAGTTTAAGCTCGTGGTAATCCTTATTAAGATTATGGCGTGACAAATACAGGTAAACCAAAGTGCCAATCACTAGTACGAGTGTGATGGCGGCCATCATGTATAACGAATGCGTAGGGATATTAATCATGGTTAGTTTCACCTACCGCCTTATCGATTGTCTCGTTGGCTGTTAGAGACTTAGAATGCTTGGCCTGATGATTTTTTTCATGGTTCAATAATAAGTTAGCGAGTTCTTTTTTAGCATTAAAAATACATACCAAACGACGCCAACAAGTTACAGCACAGCCAATTACCATGATTGCAAGCGATATGTCCATCAAATAAATGCCAAGTGATAACGTAAACCAATGGTTAATCGCCATTACTAAAAGAGTTACTGTGAGTAGGGCCATTCGATGCTGCTTAGCCATTGGTCCTCGAAAGTCGGCCGAGCAGTCCATGCTAACACCCAAAACGCGAATGTAAGCTGAGAGTACCGCTAATAGTGCCGCAATCCAAGCTAGAGGCATAGAAAATGCTGAATGAGCAACGAAACCAGCAGCGATAATCAACAGCGGATCGGCAATACGGTCTGGAACATCGTTAAACAACTCACCAGCAGGGGTTTTCTTCCCACCTTCTACAGCGACCATTCCGTCAAATAGATTGCACAATAACCGCATTTGAACCATCAGAGCGAACAGCACTAACCAAATTGGCGTAGGCCAGAAGCGATAACTAGCTGCAAAAGCAAGGCCAATAGCGGCAAAGAGGATGCTCATCAGTGAGATTTGGTTAGGGGTAATGTTTTTTTGGCTCAGCCAAATAGCAATTCGTTTGATAACTGAGATTTTACGCACTGCAAGAGGGCGTCGATTAGACTCGTTTTTGGATTCCATGCAGTCCATGTCCTTAAATAAGTTTTGTCGCTGTTACAGCAATTGCACATATAATTATCGGTTGACCTAAGAAAGCAGCAGCAAACAACGCGGCCTCACCATGTGCGCTCTGGAGTATAAATTTGAACATGTCAGAGCGAACATTCCCAAACCAATACACTAGGTGGTAATCATCTTTAAACACTAGGTCACTGGCAGCAATACTCGCCGATACAACAAACGTTAAAGCTCCTGCACCTTTAAAGTTTGCAACCCTAGATTTCGGGCTAAAACCCGGTTGCATTGCTTTAAACGAGTTAAGCGAGTATTTTTTCGGTTCATGTTGATACGAGCGCCATTCACAAACGCATGTTTGAGTGCTTTCCCGTTCTGATCTGTCCCATTGAATGCGACAATGATTTTTCCTCTGCTCTCAACAAGATCCGCCTTAATGTTCATATCCCCGAATTGCTTAGCAATAGACGCGGCGTCAAACATCGGCTCTGTGTGGTTGAACCATGATTTTGCTGTATTAATACTCGCTGCAAGAGCTGCAACGTCTTTACCAGAATCTAGCCAAACGTTATGCAATATCTTGTGCGCATCTTCTAAATCAGTAATAAGTACATGCTGATGATTCTTCGCCATTTCATCGTCAAGTGAACACTGTAGCCCGATAGAATCGCTTAGAATTTGAGGCGTTTTTAAACCTTGAGAGATTTGACCTAATCCAGCCTCTTGTCTATCTCTAAGAACCCTCTCTCTAATTTCTGTCCTTCGCTTTTCATCGCTCGCGGTATACCTCAACTCTTCCCTCTTCCTGCGCTCTCGACGTTGGCGAGCTACTCGTTCTCTAGTTGTTTCTTGTCTTTCTTTTTGGGCTACGGAGCGGATTCATATCTCATGGGAGTCGGTTTTACTGATAAATAAAAAGGATAATAACAATATTTTCAGTTATTTATCATCCTCAAAAAGATTACCTGATGATTTAACCAGTTAAATAGACAATTTGACAGACCAAACAGGCACAATGAAGGCTCAATAGTGTTGGGTTACATTCTATCGGATAACTTTTCGTAGGGTAAAATGAACGACACAGATCTTCTAGAGTGTTTGGTCTAGCGAGTTTTGGGGCAGAAGTGTTTCAGCCAGAACGGGCTGAAACCTTAAAGCTTTAAACACTTGCGAATATGCCAAATCTGAAAGTTGAATAATGTGGACAAAGAGCATTCCTTTAGTCCACAGTCCTGTTGAGGCAGAGAGCTTATGTTACTTATTAAAATTCATAGTCAAATATTCAGCTAAACTTCTTCACTTAACCATTTCGCATACTGCTTGGTGTAGTAGCTGACAATTAAATCTGCTCCAGCTCGTTTTAGCCCAATAAAAGTTTCGTTCACCACTAACTTTTCATCTAGAGCACCAGCCAGAGCCGCAAATTTAATACTCGCATACTCTCCACCTACTTGATAAGCCGCTAACGGTAAATGAGTCTCTTGTCTTAAGCGGGAAAGCACATCTAAATAAGGTGTACCTGGTTTGACCATAAGGATATCAGCACCTTCAGCTTCATCAAGTGAAGCTTCGAGTAAAGCTTGTCGACCGTTGGCATAGTCAAGTTGATAGTCTTTCCTATCACCATTGAGTTCACAATCTACTGCCGTTCTAAATGGCCCGTAAAAGGAAGAAGCAAACTTAGCTGAATGTGCCAAAATTGCCACGTCATGATAACCGGCAGCATCAAGACCCAGACGAATCGCTTTTACTTGACCATCCATCATTGCTGAAGGGGCTAACATGTCAGCACCCGCTCGAGCTGCTGTTAAAGCTTGCTTGACCAAGTTTTCAACCGTAAGGTCGTTACACACTTTACTACTCTTTATTGCTCCACAATGTCCATGATCAGTATATTCACAGAAACAAATATCTGGAATGACCATCATATCTGGCACAGCAGACTTTATTATTTTAATCATACGTGCAAGTAAACCATGATCATTCCATGTGTCGCTTCCTTGCGCATCTTTAGTATGAGATATACCAAAAGGCATCACATAGCGTATACCTAAAGCATAAAGTTCTCGGACCTCATCCGCTAAATGAGACTCTGGGATTCTGCTTATGTTAGGTAGAGTAGAAATTGGCACAGCTCGCTCTATATGTTCCTCGACAAATATAGGATGAATTAAATCACCTAGCTGCACATAATTTTCTCTTAATAAATCTCGCATAGCTTCGGAACTGCGGAGGCGTCTAAGGCGTCGTATTGGGGCCGTATTCAAAATATCATATCCTAATTTAAGTTACTCGATGAAAAGATTCGTTAGTCAGATCTTATGATTTCTCTTTAGCAACAAATCACTTTTTGATCTAAGAATGCAGTTTTTTCACTCTGCTCTTCAATACAAAATCAGTCAATAGTTATTTAAGAAATGAGGTGGCAGCCCACAACGCAATACTTTTCTATATTTAGGATTCGTATAACTTTTAGTATGGAAAACATATGCCTTCAAAGTTTAAAAGAGTATTTGCACCAAATGATTTTGGGGCACTTCTGTGCTACGAAGTGCCAACTGTAAAGGTTCTGGACAGAAATCATTTACGGGAATTTGAATATTAACAAGCAATGAATTTATTAAAAGCATGGAAAGTAGATCGTGTTTGATAACACAGCTCAAAGTCCACTAGAGCTCTAGTTCAACAACATTGCTTAAGTGTGTCTATACACAAATGCAACTCGAAACTAACCAAACTCGCAAACATTGTGACACAGGCATATCAGAGGTTTTGCCAGTGCCCTTTTCCCAGAGGTGATTACTTAGCTAGCTACTGTTCCACAAACGTTTGCCAATAACACATATCTGCCCCCCCAAATTTCATCATTAAAGTCATAAAGTGGATTGTGAAGTGCCGCTCTACCGCATTAATCGACGCCATTAACAACTATGTTATAGCAGCTTTTTACCTCACGTTGCATTAAGGGGACCTCTTCACTATCAACGGACAACGCATATAGAGTACATACATCTTAATTGAAGTACCCCCAACCCAAAGTATTATGATTTAAAACTAATACCAAAATTTAACTCCAGTTTTGGTATTCCACACTTTTCGTGTCGTATATTTGAGCGCCAATACTAAAAGCAACGCTGGATTTAGTACATGTACTCAAAATGTGCATAAACTTTTGTTGTATTCCTGTACCTACTCAACAACATTATTGCCACCTTTAGCTGTCGCCAATGCTACCTTCTAGTTAAGTTCAGGAGAGTTGTTTCCACGTCTTTCAGTTATAATATGTTTCAATGATTCTAAAAGCCTGTCAAAACAGGTCAATAACTGAAAACCATGTTCGAAGATTAGGGCGACTTCTGTTAAGCCTTGTGCTTAAGCTAATTAAAACAAAGTTGAATTCTGGAGTTTGAGGTGATAATGGAACAAATATCAACCTAAACCTAAACCTAAACCTAAACCTAAACCTAAACCCAAAAACTTTACGACAGAACATTAATTTTAGAAAGTTCTATAACACGATCTGCTCGTTCGATAGTTTGCTTTCGATGTGCTATTACGACCTTAGTAACTCCAAGTTGAGCTAAGTTATTATTGACCGAAATTTCATTGTTTTCATCTAAATGACTTGAGGATTCATCTAAACATAATAACTTTGGTGATTTATACAATGCTCTGGCTAAAAACAAACGTTGCAACTGCCCGCCGGAAAACGCGCTCCCCATGTCCCCTACTAAAGAGTGATATCCCATTGGCATTAAGTCTATATCATCCGAAATACAAGCCATTTTGCAGCAATCGAGCATCTTTTTTTCATCAAGGCTAGAATCAAACATCGTAATATTTTCTGCAATCGTACCGGATAACAAGCTATCATTTTGCATCACAGAACCAATACAGGATCGATACTCACTCAAGTTAAAAGCAGTGATATCAATGCCATCAAGAAAGATCTTCCCTTGAGTAGGCTTTAGTAACCCTAATAAAAGCTTCATCAAGGTGGTTTTGCCACATCCAGAAGGCCCTGTAATTGCGATACATTCACCAGGTTTTACATCGAAAGACACTGACTTTAAAACCCACTCTGTATTATCTGCATAGCGAAAGGCAAGGTTTTCCACTGTCAAGTGCCCTTGAATTTGTGTAGGTAAGACAGCTTTTGCATCGGTACTTTCTCGATTTTCTAGTGCTATATCGGAGAGCCGTTCAAGATGGAGCCCAAGTAATTTAAAGGAGATTACGTTATCAATGAATGCGAACATACTTGAAGTAAACTGTCCTTTGTAAGCAATAAATGCTAGAAGCATTCCAACTGTCAACTCGTTCTCCATTGTTGCTAATGCACCAAAGTACACAACCAATATTGATTCAAGTCCAGATAGTAGGTTGACCAACACTCCTTCAGAGATACGTAGCTTACCCAATCGAATGTCAGTATTGATAACTTCCGCGTATCGGTTGAGCCAATTGTTTTGCCTCACCGACTCATGGCTAAATAATTTTATAGTTTGAATCGCCCTAATAGACTCAAGAAAATTAGAATCTTCCTTCGCACTAGCAACAATCGACTCTTCTGTAACTTGACGGCAAGGATAGTAAAAAAAAACCTGAATAATAAACGATGTAAATACAAACCCTAAAACTAAGGTCGCTAACATAGGGTGATATAAATACATCATGATAATAACGACTATAGCCATGACACCATCAATAAATGTCTCGACTAAACCTGTCGTAAACAACTCTCGAATAGAATTGAGGGAACTAAAGCGTGAAACAACATCGCCGACATGACGTTTTTCAAAATATAACAAAGGTAA
Organism: Vibrio sp. Vb2880; assembly: GCF_033337975.1. NCBI lineage: Bacteria > Pseudomonadati > Pseudomonadota > Gammaproteobacteria > Vibrionales > Vibrionaceae > Vibrio > Vibrio sp. Vb2880. The sequence goes on along the minus strand of NZ_JAWORT010000005.1, from coordinate 254,966 downwards.
ACGTATCATATGCTGAAATAGATTTGCACCCATTTGAATGTTAAGGGCACTACTGAGGCGAATTACGATCCAGCTCCGAAACGCACTGATTAGAATTTGGACTAGATTGAGTAATGCAAACCCAGAAGCAAGTACAAATAGCAGAGGTTTATCGTTACTGAGTAAAACATTATCTATCACCCATTGCATGTAATAGGGGGAAATCAATGCCGAAAATTGTAATAGCAATGAAAGTATCAATAACGTACCTAAAGTTCGTTTAAGGCCTGTCACCTTTTCCCACAACTGATTGATACGAATTGTTTTACTAGTATCATTTTTCTCAAACTTGGCGGTAGGAGTGAGTTCCAACGCTATACCCGTAAATGATTGACTAAACTGTGCGAGAGTGAGTTTACGTCGACCAAAAGCAGGGTCATTGATATAAACGTGCCTTGACGAGACTTTCGTAAGTACTACAAAATGATCAAGATTCCAATGTAGAACACATGGTAATGCAAGGTGTGAGATATCTTCGGCTTCACATTTGACTCCGCGGCCCGCGAGATGTAGTTGATCTGCTATGTGAATTACTTGCTTGAGATTCATTCCTTGTAATCCAAGCTTCATGTGACTACGCAGAGAGCTAACGTTTACTTTATGACCGTAGAACGATGAAATCATGGCCAAGCATGCTAAACCACACTCTGATACCTCTGACTGTAATATGATAGGTACACGCTTAAGACCTGAGAAAGAAAGTAGATCTAGGGATTGAGTTGTGATCTTGTCAGATATATTTGAGACTTCCATTAACCTAATTGCCCTTTAAGCGCGTAAATGGGGTCTAGGAGCCATTCTAGCAATGTTCTCTTCTCTAGTATAATGTCTGCATCAGCTATCATACCTACCTTAAGTGGAAATTCTTTTCCATAGGCGGTAACTGACTGCTGATTTATCTTTGCTCTAACACGGTACACTGCTTCATTAATTTTAACCGGTAGCACTTTGTCTGTTGGCAAGATCAATGCTTTATCCATATTCACAACCGCCCCCGTTATCAAACCAAATTTTTGGTAAGGAAAAGCATCAAATCGAACTTGTACTATATCTCCATTCTGAACAAAACCTGCAGAACGTGTCGGAAGTAGTAATTCAATTTCCAACGATGAATTCTCAGGAATGATGCTAAGAATGGGAGATTGGTTATTTATACGCATGCCTAACGATGGATGAATTGCAGTTACCACTCCTGATTCTGGTGCCATTTTTACAAATTCATATTGGTTTTCTAACTCGTATTGCCTTGTCTCCAATTCGGAAATTTGTCTTTCTAATAGAGCTTTCTTTATTAACATCTTTTCTGGCAAGCTTTCTAATTCAGACTCCAATTTAGATAAATCAACCATAGTTATTGCTATTTCTCTCTCAAAACGATCATTCGTTTCCTTAGTTTCGAGATATTCTTCTTGAAACATAGAAAGCTGTGTATCAGAAATATACCTTTTTTTAAATAGTTTTAAGTTTTTTAAGTATTGTTCTTCTTTAATAGTCAGGCGTCTTTTATTCGTGGCTCTTGCTTTTTTCACAGAAGACAAACTCTGATTTAATTGTACAATCTGTCGCTCAATCCGTAACCGTTCATTTCCAAAAATTTTCTCTCTTGTCTTAAGCTCTACCCGAAGTGTTGATATCTGCTTACCAATTTCTTTACTCAATGCATCAGATAGTTCCATACCAGTTGCTAAACTTTGACTATTTCTGACCTTGATTAATGGTTGCCCAGCGGTCACGTATTCGGCCTCTTGAACATATAGTTCATCTACAACACCTTCTCTATCCGAGAACACTTTAACTAACCCTTTCTCTGGAATTAAGTACCCTTTAACTTTCTCTTTACGTGAGTACTCAGAATGTGTGAGAAACATTACGACCAAAATAAATATCAAGAATATCATTAAAGAAGAAGTATAAATTGATATAGGCTGAACAATTATTATATTCCCAGTAATTCTGGTTCGCTTAGATTTAACAACCTCATCCCTAAACAGCATTGATTCCATTCCAAAATTATAGAATTTAGATATATCTATAGTATGCCCTAATCATATAAATGGAATAGTGAATAATTCACAAAACATGTGCCAAATGTCACATATCATGAATTTATGTAATAATTATGTTGAAATCATTCACTTTGAGAGCGTATAAGTCATACAGCGGCGCAATATTTCATTAACAAAACTGGTTTTATTGTGTTGTTTGCAAAAGCACCGGCTTTTTAAGGTCACGCTAATATAAGTTAAATTGACAAGGATATAAATAATGAAGAAAGTGACTTGCTCTAAAGTTCAAACTTTAAGTGAAGAAGATTTAAATCAAGTTGTAGGCGGCTTTGACCCCAGAAATCCAAATGATTATACAAATGCAATAAATGAGATTGTAGGTAGTGCGTTAGGCGGTGGTCAGTATGGTGGTTCTGGTACAAATGCAGCAAACATTAAGAAAGGTAACGATATGGGTCAAAGCACTCCAATTAAAACCGGAGGCTGTAATACCCGAGCCAGTGGCAGAGGTCGAGGTTCAAGTAGCAGTTCGAGTAGCGGTTCTGGCCTAAATGTAATTCGCGTTTTCGCTGCTAAAGCATCTTAGAAACTTAAAACTAATAGCCAAACTTAAATATAACTGTACCATAACTTTCCATATTTTTACCAAATAAGGTTGTTTTTGTTAATTATATAGTTGATTTAGTTCTTTATATGAAAATGTTTCTCATTTCAAAAGTTACAAATCAAGTTTGGCTTATTCTATAGATTTTTAGGCTTTGGCTTATACTGTTTGGTATTGAGACTAAAAATTTTTTGGTTGACTGTACGGATTAATTATTAGTTAACAAATAGCTAATTAGATTTATCTACGTCAAAGTAATTAAACTTTAATAACTTTTAATATGAAAAAAAAATCACTCTTCTTTTTGGGATTTTTTGCGTTATTGTTCTTCTTGTCGTGGTTATTGTTTTCTAACGCAAATACTTCTAGAGAGAATGAACTAGTAGTGCATAAATGTAGTAAAAATGATACATTAACCACCACTTTAAAGTTTTTCGTCGAGCGCTCAATTGATATGAGTGAAGACGAGATTTTACTCCAGATTTCCGAATTAGTGGCCACCTCCAATCAAGTTTTGCAACGTTCATGTATACCTATTGAACGTCTCTTGACTAGTGTTACTTTTGTTGATAATGCTTTCACTCCGCACAGTGCGAAAGAATTTTCACTTTTATACGATCGCCTAATAAACAATTTGTCTGACCAAGAAAAGCAAGAGCATCTAGGGTCATTAACTGACTTTATAGTTGTTGTCGTTAAGACTCTACCATCAGAATATAAAGGTTACACTTATCCTGGAGACGTTGCTCGAATGGCTGCTATTACACTAAATGGTAACCAATATGTTCTTGAACATGAACTAGGCCACCTTGCAATGGCAGGTCATGAGAAAGGCGGACTCCAATGGTTTCAGTCAGCACAATCCCAAGCGCACGCTTACCATTGCGGACCTTACCGTACAGTAATGAATGAGAACCTAAAAGATGGTTTTGTGATTGGTTTGTATTCGAACCCTGATATTAGTATTGGTGGTCAGCAATGTGGAGTGCAAAACGAAGCTAACAATAGTGAGGTGCTCAGGCAATGGGTTACTTTTACTCAAGAGAAGCAAAAATTGCTAGAGAAAGTACGAGGATAATTAATTGGTCGACTTATTTAAACGAGCGGTCTGCACGTTCGATAAATTTATAGATGAAGAGAACTATGATCTAATCAATGAGATTATCTGCAAAGAAAACATAAGAACGAGAGAACTTTCTAGCTTAAATATGTATGAAGTGCCAAATTCGTGTCATTTTATCTGGCTTGGTAACCTTAACCTAAATAGCTTGGATTACTTAAATATCTGGCAAAAAAAAACTTCATCTTTGACACTTTGGATAGACAGTCAAACACAATACTCTTCTTTGAGAAATGAATTATTGACCTTAATTTGCAATAAAAATGGCTGTAATCTTATAAAATCACAAAATATTTTATATCAATTTGCAACAAAAAATGGGATTTCAAGCTTAGATAAAACATTAGAGTCATACTCTCAAATTTATTTCCCAGAATTAGTATTCAAACTTCAATTAGAGAAAGATAAATATAGTCATAATTTATCAATTTTGGAAAGTAAGTTTGAAGTCAAAGATATACGTGGAGATTTTGAAGCTATTTTTTTTGATGATGATTTCAAAAAGTTCTACTTGTATGAAACGATCTTAAGGGGTAATTTCGCAGCTGCAAGCGATATATTAAGAATATTGATCCTTAAGTTGTATGGTGGTGTTTATATTGATGTGGATACACTTCCTAAATTGGAATACAACTCCACATTACTTCAACATACAAGCCAACTGACCCCTTCTCTTTTAAATTTAGTTGATGTTGTACTTAGTCACACCGCCGCATCTCAGTTGCTAGGTAGCAATCCTAAGAATGAACCTGAGTTAGATGGTTGTATTGAGCTGCTCAATGCGCATCACCCGAAGGTCTTATCTGAGTTAGAACAAGTCATCTCTAAGGGGCTGCATTTTTCAATGTTTAAATATCCTGTTGTACACCGGCACCTTTTATCGATATCAGCTTCTAAGAACAGTTTGGGTGAATTTAATAATAATCTCATAGCTGCTCATCCAAACTCAAAAGCGCTGGGGATAGTATTAAGAGAAATGAAAAAACGCTATCGACACTGTGAAACTCACGGCTACATATTTGAGGCGTTATCTAATACTAGGATGAATGACGATGATTATTACCGAAGACTCCAGCACTATCGTTATGATGGACTTAAAAAAGGAGTTGATGAAGAAGTAACCCTTATACTAACTGGACCATCACTATTGTTAGAAGTCATGATTGGATGTGCTTATCAATTGTGCAAACTAGACAACGAAGCAAGCCCCAGTGCTATCTCCTATGCTTTTAAACTTAGACAGTTTGGTCTTTCTTATTCAGAGCAAACTATGTTCACCCTCAAACACATAAACTCTTCTTGGATGAATAAATGAGATTATTACTAATTTTGATATTTAGCTTCTCCAGTTATACGTATGCTAACGAAAAGTCCATTTTAGGCAGTTGGAAATGCATCAAAGACGGACCCGCCGCAGCCACTATTGATAAGACCATCTACAGTCAAGAATCCTTTCAAAGTGATATATTCACACTACTATTAAAAGTCCCCGGTGGAGAGGTTTTACGATACAAGACAGCAGTAAAAGGGCAATGGAAATTGTTAGATAATACTGTGCATCACCAAATCCAAGAGTTCCAAATTACAGCGCTCAATGAACTAGCATCTTCTTATGTCAAAGTACTTAGAAAAAAGGCAGATAATATCACTGGATACAGCTCAAAAATTCACAGTGTTGGTCCTCGCTTTATGAGTTTTTGGGTCTCCTCACAAAGTCTTAGCTACTGTTTTAAAATATAATGTGCTTTATTGCGTGGTTTAGTTTCAAAGCCAAGCGAATTTTTTGCGAAATTCAACTTGAGATTGAACACTAACAAAATTGTCTGCATTTTAAACGATATACTGAGTTTCGAGTATGCCTATTCCTGTTAGTTTGTTGAGTTATTTTATCATGGCGTATGTCTCCGAAAATTTCGAAGCGTTAGTGAAGCGCATATGTAGGAGAGGAATAAAGTTTCATACTACTTCCTACTACAAAGTCTGACTCACGCTACAACTGAGTGATAAAGTATCAAACTGGTTGTCTTGAGCATCCACAGATTGAGCGGTCCCATTCAAACACGTTTCTGGACAGAAGCTTGTTGAACTTTCTGCTCTATTTTGGCTGGCGGTGATTAGGAGAAGTATGGATAGATCCATAAATATAGTTTTTTAAGATATCAAAAATCCGCCAAGATGCGCGGTCACTTGACAGTCATTCAATTTATGAGCGCTAAAATACTGAGCAGACGAAATGTTGCTGAAATGAGATTTCCAAATAAGTCGAACTGCCCTGTGGGAGTTAACTGCTCTTGTATGCTTTACGTTTGTTTGAATCACAAAGCCTTTCTGCTACCCAAACGACTAAGTAAATAACTGAAAGGCGTCTCCGACGGTAGCTATATTACCTTCAAAACAAAAGGAAGATCTTAAACATCTCCTCCCGTGCTCTACTGAATAGCTTTTGCATGTGGATCTGTCGTTAATTTTTTACCTTTCAGCAAGCGAAGCTCGTGTAAAAAAGACCCTGCACATTTATGTACTTTCGCCTTTTCGAGACTCATACAAACAAACCGTCAAAAGAACTACTGCCTTTTATTCGGCAGTGCTCGTTTTGTGTGCCTCAATACATATGGTTTCAAGGATAACTTATCAATAGTTGCTATTTACCAGCTCAAGACGACAGCATCCAAAATAGCTTTAATTCCGCTTAGTTACTACACCAAGATCAAACGCCCATGGGCTAATAGCGCGCACCGAACCAGGAATGATCACACTAGTGATCTCGTTATCAGTAAATGCCTCTTCACCAATGACAGTCACCGAATCTGGAAAGGTTATGCTAGTAAGCTTGTTTCCATCAAATGCCCTCCTCCCAATGGTAAGTACTGAGTCAGGTAGAGTTAATCTGGTGAGCTCATTATGGCTAAGTGCCAGCTCCCGAATGGTAGTCAACGTGTTTGGAAGGGTTACGTTAGTGAGCTTATTTCCATAAAGTGCCCCCTTCCCAAGAGTAGTCACGGAGTCAGGAACAACGATATCTCTTCTTGCTCCACCGTAGGAAACAACGACCTTTTTGTTCTCATTTCCATCATCATTACGAGCAAAAATAAAGCCATCTGATGGTATATTGTTTAATGTGGATAACACGTTACCATTGAACCCTCCAGCACCGATGGTGGATAACGAATCTGGGAGAGCTACGCTAGTGAGCTTGTTATTATGAAAAGCCCACGCTCCAACAGTGACCACCGAATCTGGGAGGATTACACTATTAAGTTTATTGAACATAAACGCCTCATCACCAATGATGGTTGTTGAATCTGAGAGGGTAACGCTAGTAAGCTGGTTGTAACCAAACGCCATCTCACCAATCATAGTAATCGAATCTGGGAGGGTCACACTATTAAGTTGGTTAAAACTAAACACATTGTCCCCAATGGTATTCAACGAACCTGAGAGTATAACGCTGGTAAGCTTGTTATCACTAAACGCCCCTTTGCCAATGGCTACCACGGAATCTGGAATGGTCAGGTTGGTGAGCTCATTGTCCTTAAATGCCTCATCTTCAATTGTGGTAACCGAATCCGGTATGGTTACATTAGTGATGTTGGTGACCAACAAACGCGCCTTCACCAATAATGGTCACCGAGCTTGAAATTATGACATCGGTCTCTCTACCGGTATACTCTACAAGTATTGATTTGTTCTGCGAGCCATCTAATTTTTTAGCATAGACTAACCCTTCCGTTGCATGCTCACAGCCTGTTAGAAGGGCTAGACTAAGCAAGATGCCAAAGATTTGGCCAGTTAGCCTATTGAGTTTTATTCTTGATAATGACATTGCTACTCTCGGGTTTATAATTAGACCGTTATCGGTCTTTCTCTGCAAGAGCATAAAATGTTCACAGAAATTTAGCTCTACTCAGAGATAAAAGGATGATAACAATACTTTTAATGGATTATCACTCCCAAAAAGATGCTTAGATAGTTTCTCTAACAAAAGAGGCACTTTGACAAGCCAAACAAGCATATAAAACGCTTAAATCGTGTTGAATTTCATTCTATCGGATAACTTTTTGCAGGGTATTTGATCTAATGAGTATAGGGGCAACAGTTTCCTGTAATAAAGAAAACTGTTGCCTATTTGATCATCCATATTCAAGATGAATATTCATAAGAAGACTAGAGATGGGCAATTTCTGCGGCTATCAAAGTCGAGCTAAAAGTCGCGGAAGCGAACAAAGGCTCAGACCAAGCGGAAGTTACGCTCCTAACCCAATTCAATATTATAGGGATGTTTGCACGCAAGCGCCTGAAGGGGCGTAACAGCTGGTAAAACTAATGTATTTCAAGCGATGAGATTGGTTTTAGATTAATCATTATCTACTCCAGTCTGGCTGGAGTAGTTCATGTCAAAAATCGCCTTCGAATAAGTCAAATTAACTTAAATTCAACGCATAGAATCCATCAGACATTCACAGATATATTATCTCAAAGGAATAAGAAAATGCGCTATATTCGTCTAATTATAATCGCATTGAGTGTAGCGATTTTTTCTGTCCAAGCTTTTGACGGAGCTAGGTTTGATCACAAAGATTGGTATTTGGCTTGTGACAATACTGGCACTTGCCGAGCAGCGGGGTACGCGCAAGCTGGTCTTGGCTATGGTATGGCAATGATGTTTAGACGTGAAGCTGGACCTGCAACCCAGATCACGGCAAAGCTTTTTCTGCAGCTACATGATGAGCAGGCGTTGCCAGCAAGTGTGACTTTGTTGATTGACAACCAAGACCTCGGCCCAATCTACACGGATAAAACGAGTCAGCTGAGCGCCATGCAAGTACAGGCATTATTGGCGGTGGTTACTACTAACGCGGTAATTGAAGTAGGCGCTGGCAAGCAGCGCTGGCGCATTTCGAACAATGGCGCCAGCGCTGTGTTTCGCAAAATGGATGAGTATCAAGGGCGTAGCAACACACCATTTGCTGTGGTTGCCAAAGGTAAACAATCTGAGAACGAAGTACCACCCGCTAAAGTACCACCAAGTTTGACTGTGCAAGCACCGCTATCAAACGCTGTTACCCTTGAAATCGGTTCGTCAACTTATAATGAGGTGTTACAGTTGCTGACCACCAATGTGCCAGCATCTGAGTTGGATTTCGAACTCCAGAGCGCATCACTTGAAACTGCAGAGCTGGGTCAGGGTAAACGCTTTATTGGTGCTTGTTGGCTTATGGCTTACAACGCGCTTTGCAACCATTGGTTAGCGGATAAAAATGGCCCCAATCAGTTGGTTGCATTGGAAAGTGATGGTTTTTATATAGATGGTATGGCGCGCCAAGACCGCAAGGGACGAGGATATGGCGATTGCTGGGAAAGTCAGGCATGGGTGTTTGATGGGCAATCTATGGTACCCACTTTAATATCCAGCACGGGTCCATGCCGAGGTATTGCCGGCGGTATTGACCCTATGCCGACCTACATCACTGATGTAACTTTTCCTTCTAAGCAATAATTTTGTAAATGAGGTGAGTTTAAATGTCGATCTTGGTGGCGGCTTGCTAAGTTGTTCGCATCAATAAGCGGTGGAGTATAAAAAAGGATTACTTTCAGTAGGGCAAGTACATGCGGCCTCTGTTTTATAGAGTTAAGATTCTAAGCGATTTGGGGGCACTTTTGCGTTAGAAGTTGCCCACGGTAAAATTTCTGGACAAAAGCGTTTTAGTTCACATGCTCCGCCTGACGTTACTTAATTTTGGCCTATAAAAAATTTTTATTCATTGCAAATGAATGAGCAATGACAATCATTCAGTTTTCCCTTAAAGCCAATCACACCAATATCTAGATCACTGATTTCTTAGCTTGCCACTGCTAGCGTGTGTGTTTCTTGATGTAAAACAGGAAATAACACACATGGCACTACCCACGCTCACCGAGGATAAAGGCAAAGCTTGACTCTTCAAGGTCATTACCTAAATACCAGAGCTAAATGCTTGTCTAATGAGGTTATTCTTGGATAGTGGAATGACAACACTAGAGATATACCGCATCCAAGTTCGTGATATTGTGAAGAAGAATGGACAGTTAACAAAATTCTTTGCGGTTAAAAGATGGTGAGCATCCTAGCATACTAATCGGTAGAAGCACTTTTGCAGTATGACTGGAACATAATGACGTGAACGTACCAATCATTCATTTGATGATTGGGGATAAGTCATTAGAAACAACATTGAGGCTAATATAAACAGATACTGTAAGTATGTTAGCCATTGCTGATATGGAGTTTAAAAATAAAACATATGCTGAACAGTTGTGTTGTAGTGGTCAACTAAAATTTAGAGGGGCACCTTGTATATGGAAAGCTTCGTCTGTTTTTTATAGTAGAATAGACATAATATACAACAGGTTAAGTTTTATTGAATAAGGGAAGATAATGCAGAAGTTACAGCCAATTCTTTTGATAGGATTATTTTTACTGGCAGGCTGCGAAAAAGAAGCTACCCCAACACATCCGCTTATGCGGCAAGAATTGGTTGAAATGATCAAAGCAGGTAGAGATGTAACTCAGGTAGATGTTTCTAAAATTAAAGATATGAGTAGACTTTTTGCTCATAGGCATACATTTAACCAAGATATCTCTAGATGGGATGTTAGTAACGTTACTAACATGTCCTATATGTTTCATGATGCTAAAGCGTTTAATCAGGATATCTCTGGATGGGATGTTAGTAACGTTACCAATATGACCAATATGTTTAGCCATACTCATTCTTTCAACCAGAACATATCGGGGTGGAATGTTAGTAATGTGACGGATATGACAGCCATGTTCTTTGCGGCTAGGACCTTTAATCAGGACTTGAGTGCTTGGAATGTCTTGAATGTGGCCAACTATATGACTTTCAATTACGATGATGATGAAATGACTTCAGCGCTGACGGATGAGCATAGACCCAAATTTCTTCCAATGAAGGTTACTGTCGATGATATTAAGGCGATGCTCTACTTCAAGGAGGATATATCAAACGTTGATACTTCTGAAATAACAGATATGAGTAAGCTTTTTTATGAAATGCATTCCTTTAACCAGGATATTTCTAATTGGGATGTTAGTAATGTAACCAACATGGCGGGAATGTTTTGGAAAGCAGACTCTTTTAATCAAGACCTATCAAAATGGAATGTCTCCAATGTGACCAATATGAGAACTATGTTCGGTGGTGCTAGCTCTTTTAACCAAGATATTTCAAACTGGAACGTTGGCAAGGTTGAGGATATGAATGGAATGTTTGCTAAGGCAAAGTCTTTCGATCAGGATATCTCAAGCTGGAATGTAAGCAAAGTCAAGACTATGGAAGGTATGTTTGCTAATGCTGTATCATTCGATCATAGCATAAATCTCTGGGATGTAAGTAATGTTGAAAATATGTCCTACATGTTTTATCTGGCGAGAAAATTCAACCAAGACTTATCAGAATGGGATACAACTAGTGTACGATATATGTCGTATATGTTTCATGGAGCGAGTAAATTTAATGGAGATATCTCATCTTGGAACACGGGTTCTGTGCACTACATGAAAGGTATGTTTTATCAAGCAGAGAATTTTAATCAAGACATCTCCAACTGGGATGTTACTGGAGTGAATAGTACTTATATTATGTTCTACGGAGCCAAATCTTTTAATCAGGACATAAGCAGTTGGGATATAAGAAATATTAACTCAATGTGGGGAATGCTTCATGGTACAGAGTCCTTCTCTTATGATTTATCCGATTGGGCTCTTGATTCTATTTTATACGCAGATCCTGAAGAATCTACTCTTTAATCCTTTCTCTAGATTTCCTATAGTTAAATCACTGATAAAGCATGTACATTTGCGTGGATACTTATTTCTCTAAATAAGCGTTCTCAATTGTAAACGGTATAATCTAATTGGTACACACACCAAAAGGATACAGTGCTAGGACTGAATGGCCCAAAAAGAGTCAGCCTAACGGTCTGGCTCTTTTGAATGAAAAAATAGTCTGGTGGGAGAACTTGTAAGGCTGTGGCAGGTTACACTCACTTACTCCTTAGGCAGGTGACCAGTTTCCTTCGCTAGCTTTTGCATCGCCTCGGCAAACGTTGTTGTCCCGCCTTTAGCTTTAACCTGTATTACCTTATATCCCAACTTTTCCAACGCTTGGCGCTCTGCCAAAACAGCTTTGTCATCTTGCTGGCTACCTTGAGCTGGCTGATGAATGTAACATCCCTCTAATTTACCATCTTCGACCAATTGGTGGTGTTTCAGTGCATCGATATCAAAATTCATAATAAGTCTTTTCATCAAGAGTGGGAGTTTCTGTGGCTAGTTACATACGCTTCAAAGGCTTCACGACACTATCTAAGCCTTCAATTTTGAGCGCTAAACATAGCTTGAGCAAATCCCCTAGCTCGCCGCTTGGCCAGCCCTTTTTATCAAACCACAGTAAGTATTCTTCAGGCAGGTCGATCAACACTCGCCCTGCATATTTCCCAAATGGCATTTGCATTCTAGCGAGTTTAATGAGGTTTTCTTTTTCTAACATAAGTGACAGAGAGTTAAGGTAACTCGTCCAAGGGTAACACTGGTTCTCCCTCCTCACCAGCAAATCGCAGTCACGTTTATTTTTGGCGGCCTTGACTCGCTTTATGCTAGAGTACGCGGCATAAAAAATGAGAACGAGAAAGCAATGAAGTCACCTTGTCGAGCAGCATGTAAAAATAACGCCGGAATATGCTCTGGTTGTCACCGAACGATGGATGAAATCATCCAATGGAAAGACAAAACCGATCTCCAACGAGATGCGATTATCGAACAAATCGCAGGAGAAGATTCAACACACAGTTGTCCTGAATGCGGGACTCAAGCCCATTGTGATATCGCCGCAGGCAAAGAGACATGCTGGTGCTTTACTATTGAAACCCGTGATTTACCCAAGCCAAGCGCCAACCAGCTGTGTTTGTGCCGAAAATGTCTAGAAAAAAAGCCAGTCGCGTAATACGACTGGCTTACTGATCATCGTTTTCTGACTGGTGTTTATTTAGCGGTTAAAGCGGACGCTTCAAACTTAATGCCTTCCCACCCTGTCACCATAAAATTACGAATATTCTGGTGATCGCTGTTCTCTGGATGCTGCAATACATCTTCACGATAAAAACGGCCAAAGCAGGCTAGCGTCGCTTCTTTGTCTAGGTTGTTTAGCAAACCGAAAGCGAAGATCTTACACGAACCGTTGTTCTCGCCTGCATTGTTTTGTGTCTCACCATTTACAAAAGCGGTTGGCTCAAACGTATAGTTATCTTCGATCACCGCCATCGTTGCTTCAAATTCGACCTGCTCTGGTGACGCTGCCAATAAATCTAAAAACGATTTTAATTCCATTATTCCTCTATCCCTACCTCATCATATTGATGACACATTAGTTTCATAAAAAGCCAATATAAGAGTCATCAATCATACATATATTCAGAGCCTTACCAAATCACACGTCATTCAGCGCTCTATCATTCCAGTTGCGGAAATGGACAGCAGCATAAAACCCATGCTGATTGACAACCTATCGGATTGATAAGGAGATATCATGATCACCCCTTTAAAGGCAATCGGTGCACTCGCATTGTCATCACTTGCCATCGCGTGTTCATCACAACCCGAAGATACCGTGGCTTCATTCGCTACACAATGCAAACCTACCACTGCGCCCGTTGCTGGGGAAACTTCAATTCAAGGGTTAACGTTTATCGGGACATCCGTTGCTGATGCTCCATTCGACACATCGGCAGCTGAAATCGTCAGTTATGACGCCTGTACAGATAAGCTCTATGTGGTGAATGCTCAAGCAAAACGTATCGATGTAATGTCTATGGATGACAACGGCGTACCAACGCAAAGCGCATTCATTGATCTCAACAGCGCTGGCGAAGCAGCGGGCATTGAAATTGGCGCAGCAAACAGTGTCGCTGTATTCAATGGTTTGGTAGCAGTTGCGATTGAAAACAGTAATAAACAAGCGAATGGTATTGTTGGCTTGTACCGCTCCGGCGATTTGTCATTAGTCACGACTTTCCCAACAGGCGCATTGCCAGACATGGTTGGCTTCTCAAAAGATGGCCGATACATCGCAACCGCTAATGAAGGAGAACCAAACAGCGATTACAGCATTGACCCTGAAGGTAGTATCACTTTGATCGATCTGAGCCTTGGTGTTACTCAAGCAGAAGTGACACAAATTGGCTTTAACGAATTTGATGGTTCACGAAAAGCAGAGCTCCCAATGAATGTGCGTATTTCGGGGCCAAACGCCACCGTCGCACAAGATCTAGAGCCTGAATACCTCACTTTTGCAGATAACGGTAAAATCTATGTCGCGCTACAAGAAAATAACGCCATGGCAATCGTCAATCCAGAGAGCAAATCGGTAGAAAAAATTGTTGGCTTAGGTGAGAAGTCTTGGTCGGGCGCTAAACTCGATGCATCCAACAAAGACAAAATCATTGGGAACTTGAAAAGCTACCCACAACTGGTTGGCTTATTTATGCCTGACACCATCGACAGCTACTCAGTGAATGGGAGTACTTACATCGTATCGGCAAATGAAGGCGACGGGCGTGAGTACGGATTCAAAACCACTCAAGAACTGTGCGACAAAGCTGGCTTTATGTGGGATGAAGACGATTACCTCGGTACAGATGAATATACATCTGAGCAAGGAACCTGTTTAAGCCATATTGATGAAGTGCGCGGTAAGAAGCTGAAAGTGGCAGCAGAACACCCATTGGCAGAGGCACTAAAAGACAACAAACAACTCGCGCGTTTAAAAGTGATTAAGCCGGAACAAACGCTTTCTGCACAAGAGAATGTTCAATCATTTGGCGCGCGTTCATTCTCGATTTGGGATGAAAACGGCAAGTTGGTCTTCGATAGTGGTGACGATTTCGCGACTATCGCGCTGCTGAATGAAGGCAAGAACTTCAACAGCACCAACGATAACAATAGTAGTGGGGATGACCGAAGTGATGATAAAGGTATTGAGCCAGAGGCGATTGAAGTAGCACAAATTAACGGTCGTCATTACACGTTTATCGGCTTGGAGCGTCAAGGCGGTATCATGATTTATGACATCACAGACCCGAAACAAGCGCAGTTTATGCATTACGTAAACCGCCGTGATTACAATCAGCCAGTATGTACAGAAGTCGAAGATGGCGAATGCATGAACGACACATACAATCCAAAAGCAGGCGATTTAGGTCCAGAGTCCATTAATTACTTTACCCGTAACGGTGGTCATTTTATCGTCGTTGGCAATGAGGTATCGGGCACGACATCCGTCTTCCGAATCAATCTATAAAGTAATGTAAAAGTCATTTAGAACCAAAACGCCCGACGTAAGCCGGGCGTTTTTTGTATGAGGTAATGTCCTACTCTGCCGATGCTAGCGCGTCACACTTTGATGCGCAGATAAAATCGTTTTTATGCAGACCTTTGATAGAGTGACTCCACCACGTTACGGTAACCTTACCCCACTCCAACAAAATAGAAGGATGGTGGAACTCATCTTCTGCCAGTTCCGCGATTTTGTTACTGAAAGCCCATGCTTGTTTGAAGTTCTTAAATTTATACACCTTTTCTAGTTGAGGTATGTCTTCTCTTTCAATGATCTGCCAATCAGACAATTGCAGCAGCAGAGATTGTTGTTCTTCTTTGCTTAGTGCAATGGCATCGATACTACAAGCTTCGCATTTTTGTTCATTCAACATGAGCAGGTTCCTTTGGTTCAAAAAGTGGAGGAAGCAGTCCAGCTTCAATCGCTAGATCGGCTTGTTTCAATAAATTTAACTGACTGATTTTAAAGAGCTGAGAAAAGTCATCAATCACGTAATACTTCGGTTGCATGATGTCGATACGATAAGGCGTTCTCAGCACTGTTTGTAATTCAAATGGGTCGCGAATTGCTGCATCACTCTCTAATGCGTAGAGGGTTTCGCCAGGAGATGAGAGAATACCACCACCGTAAATTTTGGTTTTGTCCCCTTCTTTCACCAAGCCAAACTCTACGGTAAACCAGTAGAGGCGAGCGAGATAGGCTCTTTGTTTTGAGGTAGCGGCTTGCCCTAGTTGACCATAATGCTCGGTAAATGCAGCAAAGTCTGGGTTGGTTAACATCGCGCAATGACCAAATATTTCGTGGAAGAAATCTGGCTCCTGTAAGTAATCGAACTCATCTCTTGTACGCAAGAATGTGGCGACTGGAAAGCGCTTATTACCGAGTAGATTAAAAAATCGGTCGAAATCAATAAGCGCGGGAACGGGCTCCACTTGCCAACCTGTTGTCTCCATCAAGACACGATTAATTTCTGGCAACTGAGGAACGCGGTCTTGAGGTAAATCAAGCAGCGTCAAACCGTGTAAATAAGCCTCACAAGCTCTGTTTTGGATCACACCCATTTGTCGTGTTACCAAATCTCGCCAAATGGCGTCTTCTTCACGGCTCCATTCAACCCTGCCTTCCTGGTTTACGGGTTTAGAACGATACTGGGTCATGGCTCATCTCCATTAACAAATCCTTTACATTAAGCCTATCTGTAGTCTTAAGAGCTTCCAATCCCTGCGCGATTTTCTCAGCATCATCCCGATGTAACATATTGTTTACAACTCATCGTAACTGCATGATTTTTATGACACGATATAATATCTGGCTTGTTTGACTTTATCGTGTATTCCTCTCAAACTAAAACCTGTTATCACTTTGTTATAGAGGGACCTATGCGCGAGAGCAGCAAAGTATGGCAACCGAGCGAAAGTCGTATCGAAGAAGCCAACATTACACAGTTTATTGAACACATTAATCGACAAGGAAATACCCTTGAAAGCTTCGCTGATCTGCATCAATGGTCACTCGATCATGTAGAAAAATTTTGGCAGGAAGTTTGGCTATTCTGCGACGTCATTGGCACTCAGGGAGAGACCATAAAAGAGCGAGCAGAAAGTCGCTGGCAGCAACCTGTTGAAAATAGGGATATAAAATGGTTCCCAAACGCGCAAATTAACTACGCCGAAAATTTGCTAACCTACGCGTGTCACCAACCCGATGATCTCGCGATTTGGTTTGAAAATGAACGTGAAGAAAAACAGACCTACACCTGGAAACAATTGTGCGAAGAAGTTTCGAGTGTGCAGCAATGGTTGAAAGAATGTGGAATTAAGCAAGGTGATGTCGTCGCTGGTTATTTGCCTCACCTACCTCAAACGGTGATAGCCATGCTAGCAACCACTAGTTTAGGGGCGACCTGGACTTCCACCTCACCTGATTTTGGCGTCGAAAGCGTTTTGGAGCGCTTTGGTCAAGTGAAACCCAAAATCCTGTTTACTTGTGATGGCTATACATTCAATGGCAAAACTTTCGATATGTCTGAGAAAAACCAGCATATTGCGGATCATCTTGATGGTCTTAAACAAGTTTGCCAAATTAGCTACCTTAAACCACACATTTTTGAATGCGATGTCTGCACCCAAGATTGGCAAAACGTCCTGAATCAATACACACCCGAAGCGCTGACTTTTACTCGTGTGAATTTTAACGATCCGCTATTTGTGCTTTATTCTTCAGGCACAACAGGCAAACCGAAATGCATCGTTCATTCCGTCGGCGGAACGGTGCTTAATCACTTGAAAGAGCATCAACTGCATTGCGATATTCAACCGAACGAACGCGTGTTTTATTACACGACCTGCGGTTGGATGATGTGGAACTGGCACGTTTCTTCACTCGCGAGCGGTGCATGTTTGGTGATTTTTGATGGTAGCCCTGTTTACCCCACTCATGATGTGCTCTGGGACCTCGCAGAACGAGCCGAAGTGACGCTGTTTGGAACCTCAGCAAAATACCTAGAGGCGCTGGAAAAAGCATCTTTTTCTCCGCAGAAAAGTGATGCATTTCCAAGTCTGAAAACCATTTGCTCAACGGGCTCTGTTCTGTATCCAGAACAGTTTGATTATGTCTATCAGCACATTAAAGAAGATGTACACCTCGCCTCGATTTCTGGCGGAACAGACATTTGTGGCTGCTTTGTATTAGGCAACCCTATTTCTCCCGTTTATCGGGGAGAGTGCCAATCAGCAGGGTTAGGGGTCGATGTCCGAGTCTTTAACCCACAAGGTAATAGCGTAATGGGAGAGCGCGGTGAGTTGGTTTGCGCCAATTCATTACCCAACTTCCCTGCTGGCTTTTGGAACGACACCGGTGAGAGATATCATCGCGCTTATTGGGATAAATTCGACAATATTTGGCACCACGGCGATGATGTTGAACAGACCAGCGTTGGGGGATACGTGTTTTATGGTCGAAGTGATACCACGTTGAATCCCGGTGGCGTAAGAATCGGCACGGCCGAAATCTATCAGCAAGTGAACTGTATAGACGGTATTCTAGATTCGATCGCAGTAGGAAAAGAAGTCGATCGCAACGAACAAATATGGCTGTTTGTCCAATTAGTCAAAGGGGTAGAGCTCAATGACGAGATGATCGCTTCCATCAAAGCACAGCTAAAGTCTGCATGTTCTCCAAGGCATGTACCTAGTGCGATTTACGCAATAAGCGATATACCTAAGACACGCTCAGGAAAGCTGGTCGAGTTAGCCGTTAAGCAAGTCGTTAACAACCGAAACGTCGAAAATTTAGGCGCAATAGCCAACCCTGAAGTGCTGGAGGAGATACGCAGGATAATCGTCTAAAAATTACCTCCGAAGACTTAGTTGTTCGAGTATGTCCTTGCCTGCACCACGACGACTTGTTTAGAGCAAGTGAAGTTACACATACCCTCAGCAGATAAGAAAAAAGCGAGCTTGTTAGCTCGCTTTTGTCAATTTTCGTTCTTTATTCAGCGGTATTAGCGACGACCAAGCCCCATTAATACCGACATTGTTTTACCATCAGATGTAATGTCAAAAACGTGTCGCGATTCAACTTCAGTAAAACCCGCTTCTTTCAGTGCACGCTCAGACTTCGCAAGGGTAAAACCGTCTTGTTCACATTCTGCAATCCAATCAAAATGAACAAAA
Organism: Vibrio sp. Vb2880; assembly: GCF_033337975.1. Taxonomy (NCBI): domain Bacteria; kingdom Pseudomonadati; phylum Pseudomonadota; class Gammaproteobacteria; order Vibrionales; family Vibrionaceae; genus Vibrio; species Vibrio sp. Vb2880. Next base: position 236,130 of record NZ_JAWORT010000005.1, on the reverse strand, counting down.
TAGCCGCCGTGGTTAAGTAGAGAATGCGAGATCGTTAATGACGCGTCTAAGTCTTCCACGAACGCTAAAACTGATGATGCAACCACCAAGTCGAACTGTCCACGAAACGCAGGGTGCTGAGCAACCAAGCCGCGAGATAGTGCATCTACCACAGGTTCTACGTTGACGAGCTCTTTTTTATCGAGTTCCTCAATCATGGCTTCCGATGCGTCTAATGCTACGATGTCTTTAACCATCGGTGACAATCGTTGACTTAACTGCCCTGTTCCGCATCCAAAATCTAGTACTTTAATGCCATCAAGCTGAGTTAGCTGTTGTAACTGCTCAAACACCGACTGCGCAAATTGCTCTGTTGCTGGATTTGATTCCCAGTTTTTTGCTAAGCCGTCCCAATCTTGTGCCATCGTGGCCTCCATGTTCACTTTTTGTAACCCACATAGATTACCGCAAAACCGTTAAAAGACCATAGACTTATCTGGCGGATTCGCGTTTTTTTCGATAATCTTTCATGGCTTTGGGAGCGCATCTGCATAATACCCAAATTATTTGAATTCATTTATTGGTTGTGTCAAATCATGAACTTAACTCAAGTAGAAGCCTTCTGCACCATCGCTGAGTGTGGTTCTGTTTCTGAAGCGGCAAGGCAACTCGACTGCAATCGCACCAAACTCAGTATGTCGATTAAGGCATTAGAGAAAGATCTCGACGTTGAATTGTTTAACCGAACTGGCAACCAGCTCACCCTCTCTGAAGCAGGGAAAGCCATTTACAAAGATTGCGAACACCTACTTATCATCGCACAACGGGTCAGAAAGACCTGCGCTCAAATCTCGGAAGGGTTTAACGCGGAAGTTTGGGTAGCACGTGACGACTCCTTACCTGATGATCTCTGGCAAGAATTATCTCATACATTGAATAACCGCTTTCCTTCAACAACCTTCAACTTAATCTTGGCATCCAGTGGCGACTTAGCCAACTTGGTCAGTACCCACCAAGTAGATTTTGCTTTCGGCGTTGATTATGAGCGAGTAGACGATCCTCGTATCGTATATAACCCTTTAGGCAAGATACGTATGATGTCAGTATGCAGTGTAGAACACCGCCTAAGTAAGATGCGCCGTGTCTCAGACGAAGATCTACGTAGTCAGATGCAAGCACTAATGGTGTACCTAAATGAGAAAGACAACCCTGAACTGCAACCTTTCTCGACTCGATATATTGGTTTTTCGAGTTTTGACTACATGCTGAACACCATCTTAGAAGAAGACGCTTGGGGCGTGCTTCCTGAACCATTAATCCGCCATTACCTTCGTCAGCAGAAGCTCGCCGTTATCAAACACACATACGGATTGACGCAAGAAGACTACTGTATGTTTTCACCTAACGGCCATGCTGAGCATCCTGCAATGACGTGGTTAGCAGATAAATTGAGCGAGTATTTATTTGACTTCTAAACATTTTATCAGTGAGCGTCAATTTTGTTGACACCCAAGAACCACAGTAAGTCTTTGTTTTATAATCACATAAATAAAAACGAAATTTTTTAGATTAGTTACTGGTCACTTTGTGGTTGCCTAAATTACCTTATGAGCGAAGAATAGTAAGGTATTAAAATTCAAAGGCATCTTTTATGTGTGACAGGACAAGCAAAAACGAAAACCGTATTCTAACCATTTCAGCCCTTTTGGCATCTGGGTTTGCTGCTGGTGGTATGGTACTTGGCTTGCTTGTAGGCTCAATTGTCATCGTTTTTGACGGTGTTTACTCTTTGGTCAGCTTACTGTTAACTTTATTGTCACTGGCCGCTTCTTACTATATTAACAAGCCTTCAAAATCTGTATTCCCATTTGGAAAAGCGGTCTTAGAACCAATCGTTATTGCGATAAAAGCAGCCGTCATTTTAGTGGTTGTAAGCTTCTCTCTCTACTCTGCGATATCAGCATTGATGTCTGGAGGTCGTGAGGTCGATGCTTCTATTGCGACCTTATTCGGCGTTGTGAATGTTATCGGCTGTGGTTACGCTTGGTGGTTTATGGCGAAACGCAGCCGCCGCTTCTCATCAGGCTTGATTGAAGCGGAGAAAAAACAGTGGCAAATGGATACTTTGTTGAGTGTGGCGGTGACCGTAGGATTTATCTCGGCTTGGGCTGTTTCACTAACGCCATTTTCTGAGTATGCAGTATATGCCGACCCCATGATGATGGTTTTAATGGGCTTTTACTTCCTCAAAGTACCGTTCGATATGCTAGTAGGTGCCCTACGTGAACTACTAATGATGACACCAAGCAAAGAGCTGTGTCAGAGCGTTGGCAAAGATGTTCTTGAGATTGAAAAAGTGACTGAGCATCAATTGAAACTGGCTGGCGTAACGAAGGTGGGCCAAGAGCTACGAGTAAATGTGGACGTACATATTGATGACGACACATTGGAGCTTGATACACTAGAGCACACTCGTAAGCAGCTTATCAAGCGACTGTCGAAGCACAGATTCAAGCTTCAACTACACTTGAACGTCGCTTATTAGAGTGCCACCAAAGAGCCGTTAAAACTCAATAAAAAGCTCCCAATCTCGGGAGCTTTTTTAATTTTTTCGATTTAGTTGCTTCGTATTCGAATACAGCTCGCAAGGGAGATCTGTTCGTTGCTCACTTAAATTCTCTGATCTCGTTGGTAACTTACCCAGCCGCTTCGCGCTTCTCTTTGGTGACTAACCAACACATCAGCGAGCCCACCGTTACCATCACAACGCCCTGCCAAAAGCTATGGCTCAGAGTTACGCCAAGAATAATAGAAGAAAATAAAGCGGAAAAAATGGGCGTGAAGTAAGACAAGGTGGCGAGAAAAACCATATTGCCGCCAACGATCGCGATGTTCCATAAACCATAACCACCAGCCATTAAAGCCGCAGAAGCCACTAAGTACCCCATCGCTTCCCAACTGAATGTCATTGGTGGCTCATCGGTAAACGCATATTTGACCCAAAGCGAAACAGCAGTTGCAATGAAAAACAGGGTAATCGCATTATGTTTAGATTGCTGCCTTTGGGTTAAGTTGCAATAAAAAGCCCATATAACCGCGCCAGCGAAAGCCATAAAATACACCAGAGGGTTACTACTAACATTGGACATGATCTGAGTTATGGATAAGCCATTCTCACCGCTCACAGTCCAAGCAACCCCAACAAACGCCAGCGTAACTGCGGGATAAAGCAACCAGTTTGTTTTTTTATTGCTGCCAAGGACCGCAAATAAAACCGTCAGTGCAGGCCAAAGGTAGTTGACAATCGACACCTCAATTGCCTGCGCGCGCGAGTTGGAATATCCCAAAGATAGAGCGAGAAATATTTCATAGCAGACGAACATCGCACCACCAAGCGCAAGATACTTGGGAGAAAAGTAAGACAACTTTGGAATACCGACCACGATAAGAAGGAAAACAGAGCTAAGAGAGTACAACATGGCTGCCCCGCCTACAGGACCTAAACTCTCCGTAACCAACCTCGCGATGCCAAGCAGACAACTCCAAGAGAGAATCGCGATACAACCATAAAGTGTGAAACGAAATTGCACTGATTTCATGTGACCTACCACTCACGAATGCCAAAGGAAACGTCAGCTTAACTCAAAAATGATCAGGTTCAACGTACTGTTTTATAAAAATCAGTATAAAAATCATTCTATTAAGCCGTTGGAGTTGATATGAAACATTTTCTGCCCTCTAGTGTTATGCTTACACCCTTTGTTGTGCGCTACTATGATGAAGATGACAACGAGAGTGAAAACGTTAAAACACACTCGGAAACGCATGGTCTAGATAGCGAAGAGCAATCTAAGGAACGTTCAGAGTAAAGGAATCCAAACATGAAAAAAGTCGCAGTCATTTTAAGTGGTTCAGGCGTTTACGACGGTTCTGAGATCCACGAAGCAGTGTTGGCGCTCTACGCCATCGAGAAAGCAGGGGCAACTTGGCACTGCTTTGCACCTAACATTGACCAACTCCATGTCATCAATCACCTAACTGGTGACGAAATGGATGAAACCCGTAACGTCTTGATCGAATCAGCTCGTATCGCACGCGGAAACATTGACGATGTTGCCAAACTTAACGTTGATGAATACGATGCCCTACTGCTTCCAGGTGGATTTGGTGCTGCGAAAAACTTAACCGACTTCGCCGTTTCAGGTGCAGAGTGCTCCATTAACACACACGTAGCTCAAGCTTGTCGCGCGTTTGCTAATGCGAAAAAACCAGCTGGCTATCTGTGTATTTCTCCTGTCATTATTCCGATGATTTATGAGCAAGGCGTGAAAGGAACGGTAGGCAACGATGAGGCAGTCTCAATAGCATTTAATCAAATGGGCGGTGAACACACCACGTGCCCTGTCGAAGACATCGTTTTTGATGAAAAACACCTCGTACTTTCAACCCCTGCTTACATGTTGGCAGAAAATATCTCTCAAGCGGCTTCAGGTATCAAAAAGTTAGTATCAAAGCTGATTAAAATAGCTTAATTATTAGTAGTTAACTTATAAAACACTTCCCTATCCCCATTGATAATTAAGTTATTAATGGGGATTTTTTATACTTTAGTCGAATTTAGAGATATATCCGCGTCAGAAGTTAATTTCTGCCAATCGTTTGCGTCCATAGTTTCATATTTGTTCTACTTTATATCAGTGTTGCACTTATACGCAGTGCAACAAGATCACTGTCACAGTTTTTCTCTTGCAAGTACCTCTAAGTAGGTAAACTTGCCTCAGATCAACTTCAATCTGGAAACGAATGTGCGACAGTAAATGGCAAATTAAGAAAGATTATTAAAAATAACGACGGAGCAATCCAATATGACAAGTGCATTTTTTATCCCTACCGTAAACCTAATGGGCGCTGGTTGTCTGAAAGACGCAGCAGACAGCATCCAATCTCAAGGCTTTAAAAAAGGTTTGATTGTTACGGATAAGATTCTTAACCAAATCGGTGTAGTAAAGCAGGTTCAAGATCTACTAACAGAACGCGACGTAGCAACTGTTGTGTTCGATGGCACTCAACCAAACCCTACTATCAACAACGTTAACGACGGCTTGGCACTTCTTACTGATAACGAATGTGACTTCGTTATCTCTCTAGGTGGCGGTTCACCACACGACTGTGCGAAAGGTATCGCGCTTGTTGCTTCTAACGGCGGCAAAATCGCAGATTACGAAGGCGTAGACCAATCTGCAAAACCAATGATGCCACTTATCGCAATCAACACGACTGCGGGTACTGCATCTGAAATGACGCGTTTCTGCATCATCACTGACGAAGAGCGTCACATCAAGATGGCTATCGTTGATAAGCACACGACACCGCTTATCTCTGTAAACGATCCAGAGCTAATGCTAGCTAAACCTGCTTCGCTAACTGCGGCAACAGGTATGGATGCGCTGACTCACGCGATTGAAGCTTACGTATCTATCGCGGCAACACCAATCACTGATGCGGTAGCAATTAAAGCAATTGAGCTTATCCAAGCTTACCTACGCACAGCCGTGAAAAACGGTGAAGATCTAGAAGCTCGTGAACAAATGGCATATGCACAGTTCATGGCGGGTATGGCGTTCAACAACGCTTCTCTAGGTTACGTACACGCAATGGCACACCAGCTAGGTGGTTTCTACGACCTTCCACACGGTGTTTGTAACGCGATTCTTCTACCTCACGTACAGCGCTACAACGCGCAAGTATGTCCTGAGCGTCTACGTGATGTAGCGAAAGCAATGGGCGTAAACGTAGAAGGCATGTCTGCTGAAGCAGGTGCAGCGGCAGCAATCGACGCCATCGTTACTCTAGCGAAAGATGTGGGTATCCCAGCAGGTATTAAAGAGCTTGGTGCGAAACTAGAAGACATCCCGACACTAGCAGACAACGCACTGAAAGACGCTTGTGGTTTCACTAACCCTAAACAAGCAACTCACGAAGAAATCTCTAAGATCTTCGAAGAAGCGATGTAATCTCGCTACATAAACAATTCTCTAGCCTTAATTCAATCCCCGATCTCGTATCGGGGATTTTTTACATTCTTATACAATCCATGCTCTGCAAAACGTTCTCTTTTAGTGTTAGCTTTTAAGCATTAATACGATTCATATTGGAAGGAACCATGAGAACGATTGCTGCTGCCCTACTCGCTTGTTTATCCTTTTCTGCCAACGCTGCCGAATACCGCGCCAACGAAGTGGCGAATGGATTTCAGATCCCTTGGGGGATCGAGTTCTTAGATAACCATCGCGTTATCGTCAATGAAAAGAACGGTACGGTTTCGTTGCTGGATATCACCACAGGCAAACCTCAAAAGCTGTTTAACGTCCCCGATGTGAACACCAGTGGGCAAGCTGGCTTATTGGATGTCGCGCTCGCACCGAATGCCGATACGCAAAACCCGCAACTCTTCTTTACCTACAGCAAGCGCACGAGCAAAGGCAATACGGTGGCGTTAGCGACGGCGCACTTGCAAAACAATCAGCTTGTGGGCTGGAAAGATCTCTTTGTTGCTGATGCCATCACTGACACAGGGCGTCACTACGGCAGTCGAATTTCATTTGTTGACGATAAAGTTTACTTCTCAATCGGTGACCGTGGCGAACGTGATAATGGGCAAGACACTCAAACCCATGCTGGCAGTATTCTGCGCCTTAACCTTGATGGTTCGGTTCCGCAAGACAACCCATTCAAACCTTCCGAAGCTCGTCCTGAGATATGGAGTTACGGGCACCGCAACCCACAAGGCATGTTTTACGACGAAACAACAAAACAGCTGTGGTCGATCGAACATGGACCACGCGGTGGCGATGAAATTAATCTAATCAAGAAAGGCGCAAACTACGGCTGGGCAAAAGTCTCTCATGGTAAAGAATATTGGGGACCGTTGGACGTCGGAGAAGCTAAGTCGTTGCCGGGAATGGAAGATCCCAAGTTGGTGTACATCCCTTCTATCGCACCCAGCAATATGATTTTGTACCGTGGCGATAAATACCCAGAGTTGGACGGAAAAATCCTCGCCGGTGCATTGAAACTGGCGCACATCAACGTGGTTTCTATTGAGAATGGCAAGCTCACCGAATCAAAAAGATTGATGGAGAATCTTGGTGAGCGAGTAAGAGATATAACCATCAGCCCCGATGGCTATATCTATTTTTCTACCGACAGCGGCAAAATCTTTCGTCTTGAGGAGAAATAGTTTTCTCTGACGAACGAGTCAAAAAAGCTAGCTCTTTAAACTCACTGCCACCGTTTCATTGTCAAAGTCGAGCGTCATGGTCGAGCCCAATGGAACGGTAAGCATTGGGTGGGTATGACAGCTATCAAAGTCATACAAAATTGGCAGTGGTTGACCGTTAAGTACTTCTAATAACACGTCTATAGGTGCACGACCTGTACCTTTATCGTTAAACTTTTCATGCTTGCCAAGAACAACTGCACTGACTTTTTCAAACACGCCAGAAAGCTTGAGCAACGCAAAAGAGCGTTCGACCGTTTCAATACCCTGCAAGCAATCTTCCACCAGCAAAATATCGCCTTGTTCGATACTCGGCATAAACTTGCTTGCCCAGATGCCTGTCATGGTATTGAGGTTGCCGCCAATCAAGCGTCCGGTGATCTTGCCTTCGCCTTTAAAGTGCCACTGGTTCGCTAGCGTGTGCTTTGCGCGGTCTTGCTCGCCCCACTCTATCCATTCATCTGTCCAACCTTGAGGCATTGTGTATTGATGCGCCAATCCATCTAACGTATTCACAATCGACTCAAACGAAGCGAAGGTCTCGTCCACCAGTGGCGGGAATTCACCCAGAGATGCCACTAAAGCGGGACCATAGAAAGTAACGATGCCGGTTTGTGCATAAATGCCCATGAGTAGAGCCGTCACATCCGAATAGCCAACAATGATCTTGGGATCTTTCTTCAATGCCTCGTAATCAATGTAAGGCAGCAGTGAGTTACTGTTGTAACCGCCAATGGTCGACATAATACAGCGCACTTCAGGATCACGAATCAGCGTATTCAATTCTTCTACTCGCTCTTGAATCGAACCCGAGCGATATTGGTCAGTTTTGCCCGTTAAGCTGCCTGCTTTTAGCTGGTAACCATGGGATTCCACATACGCTTTGGCACGTTCAAAACGCGCTGGCGCAAATACCGTGGCTGGAGAGGATGGCGAGAAAAAGCCGATGGTGTCGCCTTTTTGTAATGGTTTAGGAATGATCATGCGCGTCCTTGTTTTGTGATACATGGTTGATTTATTTTCGTACAATCTAAGCAGAAGAATCTAAACTTAACAATAACCTTTTGTTTTTTAAAACGATAGTTCGGTTAAGTTGTACGAGGTCATTATGATTCCATTCCCTTTACAGCTCGATAAAATTAAAGCCGTGGTGTTTGATTTAGACAACACCTTGGTGAGTTCTGATATGAACTTCGGCGAATTGAGACAACAGCTAGGTTGTCCGCAAAGTGAAGATCTATTGGATTTTGTCGACGCACTTGAGCATCCTCACCACAGAGAGCACGCTCATAACGTGATATTTGATTACGAGATTTCTGATGCTGAGCAGTCTGCTCCCATGCTCGGCTGCCATGAATTGCTCGCCCACTTGCATCAAAATGAAATCAAAACCGCTATCGTGACGCGCAACTGTCAAATCGCCACGCAGCGCAAACTAGAACACAACCAAATCTCAGTGGAACGAGTCATCACTCGTGAATGCTTCCCGCCCAAGCCAGACCCTTTGTCTCTGCAGGTATTGGCGAAAGAGTGGCGTTTGATGCCTGATGAAGTGCTTTATGTCGGCGATTACCTTTACGACTTACAGGCCGCGTATAACGCGCAGATGCCCTCTTGCCTTGTGCACCATGGGAATCAAGAAACCTTCAATGACTCAGCCTCGTTGGCGCTTAATGAACTCAGTGATTTATTGAGCCATTTCGAATCCTTACCACGCAAATAAAGCACACACAAAAAATACGCAAACAAAAAAAGGGGCACCAACGTGCCCCTTGTGACTTATTCCCGATTGTTTCATGCGTTCCCAAGGATTGCTTGGGTGATGCGCTGCTTAGCCTTGTAGATAAGCGTTAAGCATCCACATTAATTTTTCTTGCTCACGGATGTAGTCACCCATCAATGCCGCTGTACCTTCGTCATCTGCTTCACCCGCGTTTTGTAGAATCTCACGCTGTTTTAGAAGTAGAACGCTAAAGCCTTGAACCAGACCTTGTACACACTCCTCACCAGAAGTCGCGTTTTGATGTTCTTTAATTTCACTTGCTTCCAAGTAGTTGCTGAATGCGTGCGCTGGCGTGTGACCCAAAGTTAGAATACGCTCTGCAAGCTCATCGATTTTTGTTTGTAGATCAGTGTAGATCTCTTCAAATTTTACGTGCAGTTCGAAGAATTGCGCACCTTTAATGTTCCAGTGGTAACCGCGAGAGTTCATGTACAACACTTGGTAATGCGCTAGCAGTTGATTGAGCTGTTGAGCTAGTTGTGCTGATTGTTCGCTGTCTAGACCAATTAGGCTTACTTGTTTGTTCATAATCTTGCTCCTAGAAGGATGATACCAATCGTAGTAACGAACGATTCTCTTACCGGGATTGGTATAAAGTTTAAAAATTCTTTTGCAGTATTTGCTGCCGATGGAGTCATATTACGACTCCGGCTCGGCGAAGAGAATTTGGTTTTAGCTATGATTTAAATAGCCAAATCCAATGAGCAAGTAGACGAATATCGGCGTATCATCCAACAAAAAGCCCCAACCCTTTTTGTGTAAAAAGGATTGGGGCTTTTTTACTATTTGGTTAACGTTCAAACGTAGATGAACAGACGTAAATCTTATCTACGCCGTTTTGAAAGTTGCCATCTGTTGATTCAGCTCAGTAACTTGCTCTTTTACTTGCAATGATGTCTCTGATGCACGTTGGCTGTTATTCGAAACCTCATCCACTGATTGAGTAATACCGGACATCAATCCAGTGATCGAATTGGTCGCATGAGATTGCTGCTCTGCCGCTGCCGCAAGTTCTGCCATTTGTTCATTCAAAGAACCAATTTGTTCAGTAGTGACGAGCAAACGAGTTACCGCTTTTTCAATGTGCTCAGCGCCCTGCTCCGCAAGTGATTGGCTGTGTTCAATCTCCTCAACCACCGAATTGGTCGAGCGTTGAATCGCATTGATGATACCGTTGATTTCTGTCGTCGATTGAGTAGTGCGCGTCGCTAACATGCGTACTTCGTCCGCCACAACCGCAAAGCCTCGTCCTTGGTCACCCGCACGCGCTGCTTCTATCGCGGCATTCAATGCCAGTAAGTTAGTTTGTTCTGCTAAGCCTTCAATCACTTCCGTCACTCGACCAATGGCTTCGCTCTCTTTGCTTAGCTGTGTGACTTGTGTACTCGCGGTTTCAATGCTGCCGTGCAAACTTTCCATAGTGACTTTGTTTTGCTCTAAAGCATCACGACCTTGTTCAATCTCGCCTTTTGAATCAGAAAGCTTCTGCACCGATTGATTGGCTTGATCTAGGGTGTTACGCGCGGCTAAAGCGATTTCATCCAATTGGCTTCCCATTTCAACAATGCTGGTCTGTTGCTGTTCAACATTCGATGAAGTGACTTGCGCCGATTCCAATAAAGCCCCCATGCTGGTATCCACTTGGTGCGCTTTCTCACTCACCCCTGCCACGATGCTCGCTAACGATTGGTTCATGCGGTTAATCGAATCGGTAAGGTCTGCCAATTCATCTTTCCCAACAACAGTTAACGGAGGCTGAGAAACATCTCCTGAAGCGATGGTCTTGGCTCGCTCCGATAAGTTTTTCACTCGGCGACCAATGGTATTGCCCATGTATTTTGAAATCGCTACTGCGGCAAACAAAACCAATGCCGCAGCAATCAACATAGTGGTGAGTACGTTCTTGATCGACTGATTAATACCCTGTCCGCTTTGATCTGCACGACTTTGCTGAGCTAATACGATCGTTTCTAAACTTTGGTCTAGTGCATCCGCTGCTGGCAACAGTTCATTCGCCATTAACAAGTTTGATTCGTTCCACTCTGGCGATTGACGCAATGCAATTACCTGCTCTGCTAAAGGAAAGTACAGTTGCTGCATTTCCTTAAACAGTGACCACAATGATTGGTCGTTATCAGTCAGTCTGTCGAGTTTACTGTCGATTTCCGCCACGGACTGATTGTGGTACTTAATCAAGTCGTGGTATTTGTCCAAATGATCTTGCTGCCCGTACAACAGGAAATCTCGCAAAGCAGACAGTGCATTGGCGAGGGAGGTATAACTGTCGGCATAGACTTTAAACAGACGTTTTCTGTCTCCACCAAATGGGTTTCCTGACTCTTCATTGATTAAGCTTTGAAGCTGATCAAGTGCCACTTCTGCAATGGGTGCCGCTTCGTTAATAAAGAGGTTGTGCGCGGGCAAGTTCTCGTCACTGTGGCTGAGTTCAATCAACTTGTTTAAAGAGACTTTTACCGCGTCCCACTGACTTTGAATCGCTTGAAAATCCTGTTCAGAGATCAAAGCCTGCAACGTTGGAAGCGACTCGTCTGTAGATGCCATGATATTGCGTACGTCCTCACTCAGACGTGCGCTCGCCTCTTCATCGCCACCTAGCAACATGTAGGCTCGAATAGAAGACAGCGACGCTTGAACGGACTGTTGGATACCGCGACTGGTGTCGACGGTCGGTAAATCGGATTTAAGTAACGAAGAGGCGTATTGCTCTACGGTGGTAACGTTGCGATACGTGAATACCGCTGATGCCATAAAAAGTACGGCTAGCAGCACAAAACTGAGCTGCAACTTCCCTGATATCGTAAGGTTCATCCATAAACTCCTGACAACGATGAGCCTTAAATATAACGACGTTTACAAAAATGTTAAATACAGGTATCAAAAGTTACTAAGAAAACCATGTAAACGACTATTTCAAGCTAAGAAATGGGACTTATTCGAAGTATGGTATGCGCTCACTACGTAAAATCAGATAATTAACGTAAGTCGTTTCTAAGCAGTCTTGCTCCCACAATGAGAGAATTCGCTTGGTGGCGAAGTAGTAATCTTTATTACGCAGTAGCACGCCCACCGTGCGGCTGAGCTGCTCAAAGCGTTGTTGCTCATTAGCAGAGATGTAATTGTCTTCATTCTGAATGATGGGCGCCAATCCATCAGCAAACCAATTGTTCAGAATTTCACGCATCTCAAGCTCTGACTCCGGCACATCGATACTCGACAACTCGCGATGCTGTGGTGGTGGCACTATGTACTTCGATGCTTTTGGCGAACTGACATAACGGTACATGTCGCTCCTCCTTGTAAATGACTCTTATACCCAAGTGACTTCAAGATGCAGGATTCAGAGCGTTGTCATTGATTCGGGGTCAAGGAAAACAACGCAGCGTAATAGTCAGCTCTTTCCAAGTTGTTTGACACAGAAGCCGAGTCAATGACACGCTCCCGAAGGGCGAGCTGTCTTGGTTTGTATACTTTGTTGTCGATTCTTGATTTAGACCCACTAGACCTTTAAATCGCCGCCGCGTCTACAAACCAAGCCATTCTCGCTGAACCTAACATCTCGAGGTTACTTGGGTATAAACTAGCTAAGAATACTTTTTTCAATTTCCAAGTTTTTTCTAAAGCTCATAGAAAGAAACCCAACAAAAAAGCCATGCAAAGTAGAACCTGCATGGCTTTGGTTCGGGCAGCAATGACACTGCCCTCGTCTATGACTAGTTACATTGAGCTTTGATCGAAATCGTTGCCTTGGTCAGTACCCGTTTGAGTATCCGAGTCGAAGCTGCCAGAGTCATCCGTGAAGTCAACACCTTGATCTTGATCTCCTGCACTTGTCCAGTCGCTGCCGCCAGATTCCATACCCGCCATGTCTGGTTGCTGATCTTGAGCAGAACCTTGCATGGTGTATTGATCATCGACTTCAACTTCAACTGTGCCACTCGCACCTTCTACTGCGCTGCCCAATTCGTCGTAGCCTTGGAATTGGATTTCGCTCGTACCTTCGTAACCTTCTGGTAAGTCAACCGATACTGGTTGGTTCAGGTTGCCACTTAATGTGAAGCTGCCATCGCCATTATCCAGTGCGTTGCTTACTGATGCACCATCAGGTAGACCGGACATTTCTGCATAATCCACCGATTCGTTACCACTGACCTCATCTGGAACCGAGATAGAAATGGTATCGCCTGGTGCTGCAGTCACATCAGCTGCGCTCTCCTCTTCACTGTCTGCACCGTTTGCTGCTTGCTCTTCAGGCTGTTGCGCTTCACCGACTTGCTGCTCTGATGATGCTTGAGCAGTTTGGATTTGTGGCTCGTCGCTTTGCGCTGAGTCGTCCGCAACTTGGATGCTCAGATTCTGAGTCGATACTTCACCGTTGTCGTTGACCTGAACATCCATAGCCAAATTGCCATCGAAGTCATCGTTCGGCCAGTATGTCCACTCTTCATCACCTGATTTGGCGAAGAAACCAGCATCGTTTGCATCGGCGACATCCAACACTTCTGCAGAAGGGCTAATGCCAAGCTCATCAATCAACTGTGCTTCCGTTAGTGTTAGTGAACCATCATCAGCCAGTGCGTAGCCTTCGCTGGTAGTGGTTTCACCTTCACCTTGGATGTCGACATTAAAGAAGCTCTCAATGCGGTTTTCACCGTCAGTTGCAATGAAGCCAATTTGAACATCTCCGGTGTAGCCTTCTGCTGGTGTGAATTGGTAGTTACCTTGGTTATCGGTCTCTATCACACCTTGACCTTCCATTAGGCTCACTGACTCAATGCTCAAGCTGTCGCCTTCTGCATCGCTCAAGGTCGATAGCATGTCATCACTGGTGAACGACAAGGTGCCATCCGCTGCCATTTCTGTGGTAGAAATGCTGTCGATTTCAGGAGAAGCATTCTCTTGTGGCGCGTCTTCTTTCACGACCACGCCTGTTTGCTCATCATGAAGCACACCGTCTTTATCAATCACGTAAGCGATATCCGCTTCACCCGTAAAGCCTGGTGCTGGATTGAATGTCCATGTGCCATCACCGTTATCGACAATCTCACCTTGGCTGCGATCAGCTAGGTGAACGAACTTCACTTCATCACCCGCGTCAGCGTCCACATTCTCTGCCAATCCGATTAGGTCATCTGCGGTTAGTATAACTGGCTCACCCGCTAGGGTTTCGAAGTCACCTGAATCGATGCCATCTTCGAACTCTTCTGGCTCGTCGCCATAATCCACCGTTGTTGCGGTCACGGTTACGAAGAACTCGCCATTAAAGTCAGCCGGAGGCGTCATTTGCAGGTCTGAGATATCCCACTCGTTCAAGTCGATGTATTGACCCGGTTCCGTGATGGTAACGGTGTTCACACCATCCGTAACTTCGAAGCCAACAGGGAAACCAGTCATCACTAGGTTACTTAACGTTTCTGAATCGTCGATTAGACCGACATTCAAGCCTAGGTGACCCGTTTCGTCCTCACCGAAGACTAACGGACCATCATGGTCGGTTGTGATGACTGCGCCATCCGCAACAGGGCGAACAAACACTGGTACATCAAGTACTGTTTCAAACTCACCGTCACTTACCACAACTTGCAAGTCAGAAACCCCTGCAAAATCGCCAGTCGGTGTGAATGTCCAAGTACCGTCACCGTTGTCCGTTACCTCACCACCATCTTCACCTTCTGCGGTGATAATGCGTGATACGACTAGGTTTTCAGTGTCGATATCGCCGAACAAGTTCATCAAGTCGCCAGCGTCGAAGGTGAATGCTCCATCCTCGTCGGTTGCCATAAAGGCATTACCCACATTGAATGGAGCATCGTTGACTGGAATAACATCCACATTCAACGAGCCTTCAACCACTTCTTCACCATCCGTCGCGGTGTAGCCCAGTTCCACCAAACCATTGAAGTCTTGAGTGGTTACCAAGTGGTACATACCATCTGGCTGCTGAGTTAATGTCGCGTTTGCAGGAGCACGAACCGTGATGCTTTCTACGCTGATTTCGTCACCATCAAGATCCGTAACTTGATCAGCGATGTAAGCTGGGTCAATCACCATGACCACATCTTCTTCGCCTTGCATCTGGATGGTTGGCGCTTCTGGTGCATCGTTAACCGCTTCGACGTTTAGATTGCCTTCAACCGGCGTAACTAAATCACCATCGCTGACGCCGAACGACATTGGCACATCACCATTGAAGTTCTCAGCCGGAGTGAATGACCAAGTACCATCACCGTTGTCTAGCAAGTCACCGTATTGCTCATCAATCACTAGGTCGACAACAGACAGTTCATCGTAGGTGTTGTCGATGTCTGTCGCGTTAGCAAGCAACATGTCCTGCGTAATAAGAATGGTGGTATCTTCGGTGCCAGCAATATTCACTGGCGTTGATTGCGGCGCATCGTTAATTGGGTTCACCGTTAGGTCGACGCCCACTTCCACGCTCGCACCATCGTTATCAATCAAGTCGAAACTTAGGTCGATATCGCCATTGAAGTTCGCGTCAGGCGTAATCGTAAAGCTACCATCTTGGTTCTCAACAACGGTTGCATTGGCTACCGCGGTTAAGTTCACCGCTTCTAGATTATCGCTGTCGACGTCACCCGCTTGAGCCAGTAACTGCTCTTGACTCAATGTGATTGAACCGTCTTCATCGACGCTGTAAGCCAAATCGCCAGATACCGGAGCATCGTTGACTGGCAATACATCAATGTTCGCGTTGGTTGTCGCAGTTGCACCGTCTTCATCAGCCACTACTACGTCAAGACTTACGCCACCGTTGAAGTTTTCATTTGGCGCGAAGCTGTAAGTGCCATCGTCATTCGCCGTTAGAATACCGTCGCTACCACTGTAAGAGACGCTTTCTAGGCTCACGTCACCTTCCACATCGCTTGACTGCGCTAGCAGTTGCTCTTCCGTGAAGATAATGACTTCGTCTTCATTGACAGAGTAACTTGTTGTGCCTGCGATTGGTGGATCGTTCACCTCAAGTACTGTAATACCTGCTGTGGTTGAGTCCGTCGCACCGTCTTCATCTACCACGACAACATCTAGGCTGACTTCACCATTGAAGTTCTCGTTTGGCGAGAAGGTGTAAGTACCATCTCCATTGTCTTGGAACACGCCATCTGCGCCACTGTAGCTGACACTATCAATCGCGACTTCGCCTTCAATATCTGACGAGTTCGCTAGTAATTGCTCATCGCTGATAGTGATCGAGTTGTCTTCGTGTACGGTGTAAGACGTGCTACCTGCCACCGGTGGATCGTTCTCTGGCGTCACGCTTACATCGATATTCGCCGTCACGGTATCTGTGCCATCGGAAACATCGAAGGTAAAGTTCACGTCGCCATTGAAGTTCTCGTTTGGCGCGAAGCTGTAAGTGCCGTCACCATTGTCGGTTAGGACACCATCAGCACCTGTGTAGGTCACACCTTCTACCGATAGGTCATCGCCATCGATATCCGTTGCGCCATCAAGCAGATCTTCATCAGTGAACAACAAGACGCCATCTTCGCCAATGGTGAACGCTTGATCTTCTGGCTGTGGTAGGTCGTTAACTGGATTAACCGTTAGATCTGCCGTCGCGACCAAGGTGTCAGAACCATCACTGACATCAAACGTGATATCAATGTCACCATTGAAGTTCGCATCAGGCGTAATGGTGAAGCTGCCATCGTCGTTAGCAGTCACTGTCGCATTACCATCCACAAGCAAGTTTTCAGCAACAAGGTCATCGCCGTCCACATCGCTCGCTTGAGACAACAATTGCTCTTGGCTCAATGTAATGGTGTTATCTTCATCTACGTTGTAAGCCAAGTTACCCGATACTGGTGCGTCGTTGATTGGCAATACATCAACAGTGATATAGGTGTCGACTTCTGCGCCATCTTCATCACGAATAGTCACGTCCAACGACACTTGGCCATTGAAGTTCTCATTCGGTGCGAAGCTACAAGTGCCATCGCCATTTACTGAGAAGATGCCATCTGGACCGTCGTAGCTGATGCTTACAAGCTCAACATCCCCTTCGACATCCGAAGCATTCAGAAGCACTTGTGATTCACTGAACGTTAGAACTTGGTCTTCATCGATGGTGTACGCAGTTGGACCTGCGATTGGCGGATCGTTCACCTCAAGTACCGTGATACCTGCGGTAGTTGAATCCGTCGCGCCATCTTCGTCGATTACAACAACATCTAGGCTCACTTCGCCATTGAAGTTCTCGTTTGGCGAGAAGGTGTACGTGCCATCACCGTTGATTTCCAGCACACCATCGTTACCGCTGTAGCTCACGCTATCAATCGATACATCGCCTTCAATATCCGATGAGTTCGCTAGTAGCTGTTCATCACTGATGGTGATCGAGTTATCTTCATGCACTGTGTAAGACGTGCTGCCCGCAACCGGTGGATCGTTCTCTGGCGTCACACTCACATCGATATTCGCGGTCACGGTGTCCGTGCCATCGGAAACATCGAAGGTAAAGTTTACGTCGCCATTGAAGTTTTCGTTTGGAGCGAAGCTGTATGTGCCATCGCCATTGTCAGTTAGGACACCGTCCGCGCCAGTGTATGTGACACCTTCTACCGATAGGTCATCGCCATCGATATCGGTTGCACCATCAAGCAGGTCTTGATCAGTGAAGGTCAACACGCCATCTTCACCAATGGTGAACGCTTGATCTTCCGGCTGCGGCAAGTCATTAACTG
The DNA here is from genome assembly GCF_033337975.1 of Vibrio sp. Vb2880. NCBI lineage: Bacteria > Pseudomonadati > Pseudomonadota > Gammaproteobacteria > Vibrionales > Vibrionaceae > Vibrio > Vibrio sp. Vb2880. The sequence continues at coordinate 218,366 of NZ_JAWORT010000005.1, read as the reverse complement.
GGTTAACCGTTAGGTCCGCCGTTGCAACAATAGTATCGCTGCCATCGTTGATATCGAACGTGATATCAATGTCGCCATTGAAGTTCGCGTCAGGCGTAATGGTAAAGCTACCATCGTCATTAGCCGTAACCATCGCATCACCGTCAACCACTAGGTTAGAAGCGGTTAGTGCATCACCTTCTACATCCGTTGCTTGTGCCAACAATTGTTCTTGGCTTAGGGTGATTGAGTTGTCTTCGTCGACACTGTAAGCCAAGTCACCCGATACCGGAGCATCATTGATTGGCAGAACATCAATGTTTGCCGTCGTCGAAGCGGTCGCACCATCTTCATCCACGACTACAACATCAAGATTCACTTCACCATTGAAGTTTTGGTTTGGTGCAAAGCTAAACGTACCATCACCATTGTCGGTAAAGATACCTTCGCTGCCACTGTAGCTCACGCTATCTAGTGCTACCTCACCTTCAATATCGGAAGAGTTTGCCAACAACTGTTCTGCACTGATGGTGATGACTTCATCTTCATCAATGGTGTAACTGGTTGTGCCTGCGATTGGTGGATCGTTCACCTCAAGAACGGTAATTCCCGCTGTTGTTGTATCAACCGCGCCGTCCTCGTCAACCACTACAACATCAAGGCTAACATCGCCTGTAAAGTTTTCGTTTGGTGAGAAGGTGTAAGTACCATCGCCATTAATTTCTAGCACACCGTCGCTACCGCTGTAGCTCACGCTGCTGATCGCAACATCACCCTCGATATCAGACGAATTAGCCAGTAGTTGCTCATCACTAATGGTGATCGAGTTGTCTTCATGCACTGTGTAAGACGTGCTGCCCGCAACTGGTGGATCGTTCTCTGGCGTAACTGTTACATCGATATTTGCCGTCACGGTATCCGCGCCATCGGAAACATCGAAAGTGAAGTTCACATCGCCATTGAAGTTCTCATTCGGTGCGAAGCTGTAAGTGCCGTCACCATTGTCGGTTAGGACACCGTCCGCGCCAGTGTAAGTCACGCCTTCAACTGTTAGGTTGTCACCTTCTACATCTGTCGCGCCTGTTAACAAGTCAGCATCGGTGAAGGTAAGAAGACCGTCCTCACCCACAGTGAACGCTTGATCTTGTGGCTCTGGTGCGTCATTGACTGGCGTTACCGTTAAGTCGAGACCAGCCGCAACCACTTCTTCGCCATCCGTGACATCGTAGGTGAACTCGATATCACCGTAGAAGTTCTCGCTCGGAGTAATGGTAAAACTGCCATCCTCGTTCATTTCAACCGTTGCATTTTCATCATTGGTGCTCAGGTTGATTGCGCTTAGATCATCACCATCGATATCAACGGCATGCTCAAGTAACTGCTCTTGAGTCAACGTAATGCTGTTGTCTTCGGCAGTGACTGCGCTAATATCACCCGTTACGTCTGGTGCATCATTAGTAGGCGAGATATGAATCGTCACATCTTGCGTCGCTGTCGCCGTGGTTCCGGTATCTACATCCGTAGAGGTTGCATTCACGGTTAGCGTCACATCGCCGTTGAAGTCCGCAGAAGGGATAAACTCTAGTCCTTCTAGCTCGCCTGGTTGTAGTGACCAAGTGCCGTCGCCATTATCAACACCTGCTGATAGCGAGCTGCCTTCTGGCACATCTTCAATCAAGATAGCGAGGTTTTCTGAACCATCGGTATCGGTTAACGCGGCATCGATATCAAGCGACACTGGTGTATCTTCGGTACCAATGATTTGGTAATCCGCATCCGCTACCGTGATTTCGATGTTGTCGATACCGAACGATTCATCCCAAACGTCTTGATTCAAGGTTGAACCGAAGCCGAGTTGCAGTTCGCCATCCTCGACAGGAACCGTCAGATTGATTTGGTGAGCTTGGTCATTCCAGCCACTGAAGCCTTCACGTTGAGAAGCTCCGTGGATCACTTCACCCACTTCATTACCGTCAGAGTCGTAAAGCGTTGTCGTACCATCTTGAGTACGGAACGCGGAGTTCTCCAAGGTGGTTAGCTGTTCACCGCCGACAAAGATTTGGAACGACTCGCCATCCCAAGAATCGATTTCGTAGAAGCTAAATGAGATATTCACTTCATTGACATCGCTTGGGATCTCGTAGGTTTTGCTGACCGCTTCATCACCGCCAGTGCCACCAATACGACCCAGCATGTCGCCCGTTTCGAAGCCTTGTGAACTTTCGGTGTTCGCGTTCCAACCGTTCGAACCAGATTCGAAGTTGTCTGAAGCAATCACCAAGTCTGAAGCAATCGAAAGCTCTGGCATATCAACCACAGATTGAACATCAATGTTCGCTTCTGCTGGCACGGTTGCGGTGCCATCGTTGACATCAAACGTCACGTTCACGTTGCCATCGAAGTTTTCGTTTGGTGCGAAGGTGTACGTGCCGTCACCGTTATCGACTAACGTACCACTGTCAGAAGCAACGTTTTCAACCGTTAGGTTATCACCATCGATATCACCTGCATTTTGCAGCAGTTGCTCTTCGGTAAAGGTGAAGCTGGTGTCTTCTTGCGTGACGAACTGTGGCTGACCAACCGTTGGTAGGTCGTTTACTGGATTCACAGTCAGATCGGCAGTCGCTTGAATGGTTGCATCACCGTCCGTAATGTCGAAGCTCAGATCAATGTCGCCATTGAAGTCCGCATCCGGTGTGATAGTGAAGCTACCATCATCGTTCGCAACAACGGTCGCATTACCGTCAACAGTCAGGTTGGATGCGGTTAGGTCATCACCATCCACGTCGCCAGCTTGAGCAAGAAGTTGCTCTTGGCTGAGGGTGATAGAGCCGTCTTCATCCACGCTGTAAGCTAAATCACCTGATACCGGAGCATCATTGATTGGCAATACATCGATGCTTGCATTGGTTGTCGCAGTTGCACCGTCTTCATCAACAACCACAACATCTAGGCTAACATCACCGTTGAAGTTTTCGTTTGGTGCGAAGCTGAATGTACCGTCGCCGTTGTCAGTAAAGATACCGTCGGAGCCGCTGTAGCTGACGCTATCAATCGCGACGTCTCCTTCAACATCAGAAGCGTTCGCCAATAGCTGCTCAGAGCTGATGGTGATGACTTCGTCTTCGTTGACTGAGTAGCTAGTTGCACCGGCAATTGGTGGATCGTTTACCTCAAGTACTGTAATACCTGCGGTGGTTGAATCCGTAGCACCGTCTTCGTCTACCACAACAACATCTAGGCTGACTTCACCATTGAAGTTCTCGTTTGGCGAGAAGGTGTATGTACCATCACCATTGTCTTGGAACACGCCATCTGCGCCGCTGTAGCTCACGCTGTCGATTGCTACTTCGCCTTCGACGTCAGACGAGTTAGCCAATAACTGCTCGTTACTGATGGTGATCGAATTGTCTTCATGCACCGTGTAAGACGTGCTGCCTGCAACCGGAGGATCGTTCTCTGGCGTCACGCTTACGTCGATATTCGCCGTCACGGTATCCGTGCCATCGGAAACATCGAAGGTAAAGTTCACGTCGCCATTGAAGTTTTCGTTTGGCGCGAAGCTGTAAGTGCCGTCACCGTTGTCGGTTAGGACACCATCTGCGCCAGTGTAAGACACACCTTCAACCGATAGGTCATCGCCATCGATATCCGTTGCGCCATCAAGCAGATCTTCATCAGTGAACAACAAGACGCCATCTTCACCAATGGTAAACGCTTGATCTTCTGGCTGTGGTAGGTCGTTAACTGGATTAACCGTTAGGTCAGCCGTTGCAACAATAGTGTCGCTGCCATCGTTGATGTCGAACGTGATATCAATATCACCATTGAAGTTCGCATCTGGCGTAATGGTAAAGCTACCATCATCGTTTGCCGTAACCGTTGCATCACCGTCAACAACTAGGTTAGATGCGGTTAGCGCGTCGCCTTCTACATCCGATGCTTGGGCAAGAAGCTGCTCTTGGCTTAGCGTAATTGAATTGTCTTCATCGACACTGTAAGCCAAGTTGCCCGATACTGGCGCATCGTTGATTGGCAAGACATCGATGTTTGCGTTAGTTGCCGCAGTTGCACCGTCTTCATCAACAACCACAACATCTAGGCTCACATCGCCATCGAAGTTGGCGTTTGGTGCGAAGCTGAATGTACCGTCACCGTTATCGGTAAAGATACCGTCGGAGCCGCTGTAGCTCACGCTATCAATCGCAACTTCACCTTCAACGTCAGAAGCGTTCGCCAACAGCTGTTCAGAGCTAATGGTGATGACTTCGTCTTCGTTCACTGAGTAGCTGGTCGCGCCTGCGATTGGTGGATCGTTCACCTCAAGAACAGTAATGCCAACGGTGGTTGAGTCCGTTGCACCTTCTTCATCGACTACGACAACATCTAGGCTCACCTCGCCGCTGAAGTTTTCGTTTGGTGAGAAGGTGTAAGTACCGTCACCATTGATTTCTAACACACCGTCGTTACCGCTGTAGCTCACGCTATCAATCAACACATCGCCTTCAACATCCGATGAGTTTGCTAATAGCTGTTCGTCACTGATGGTAATCGAATTATCTTCATGAACGCTGTAAGCCGTACTGCCTGCCACCGGTGGATCGTTCTCTGGCGTAACTGTTACATCGATATTTGCCGTCACGGTATCCGTGCCATCGGAAACATCGAAAGTGAAGTTCACGTCGCCATTGAAGTTCTCGTTTGGTGCGAAGCTGTAGGTACCATCGCCATTGTCAGTAAGAACACCGTCTGCGCCTGTGTAAGTGACACCCTCAACAGATAGATCATCCCCTTCAATGTCGGTAGCGCCTGTTAGCAGATCCGCATCAGTAAAGGTCAGCACACCATCTTCACCAACAGTGAACGCTTGATCTTGTGGTTCAGGCGCATCATTAACTGGTGACACCAATAACTCAAGGTTGGTTGAGACAACATCATCGCCGTCAGACACATCGAACGTAAAGGTGATATCACCATTAAAGTCCGCATCTGGCGTTAAGGTGTAAGTACCGTCGCCATTGTCTGTGATGGTGATGTTTTCATCATCCGTAGCCAAATTCAGCGCTGTTAGTTGGTCTCCATCCAAGTCACGCGCATTAGCGAGTAAATCTTCTTGCGTAATTAGGATTGAACCATCTTCTTCAACCATCGCTGAAACAGGCAATGCTTCAGGCGCATGTTCAATGTGGGCACCTGTTGCATTGACGTAGATGGTTTGAGAAACGGTTTCAGAATCATTATTTGATAACTCTGTTGCCGTTGCCGTTACGTTGATTTCTAGCTGTTGGTTAAAGTCTTCTGGCAATTGAATCTGTAGCTCTTGTTCAATTGCTGTCGTTGGAAGCGTTACAGAACCATCTGGACCTACTGTTACTTCACCGCTGTAGATCTGGCTGTTCACTTCACCTACATCAATGGTGAAGTTGAAGTCGGTGTAATCGGCATCGCCGCCACCGTAGAGATCTTCAAAGCCGTAAACCAGTTCACCGTCCTCGTTCACGGTGGTTCGGGTATGCTCAATACCATCTTGGTTAAGCTCTGAGCTTGAACCACCATGGAAGACTGCATCACCGAATTGGCTTTGAATCACGGTTTCAGAACCATCAGCGCCAACAAACACGAGTTGTGGGTCAACAGTATCCATGTTCGCAGGAGAGCCATCTGCTGCACGGAACTCGTACTGACCATCTTGCATGGACGCAAAGTCATTGAAGTTATGACCGTTAGGAATCAAGAATAGGTTGAAGCTTTCCCCTTCCGAGATTTGGAAGCTGAACTGATCTTGTCCCGGAATGAGGTCACCGCCTCCGCCAACTTGAGAGGCATTTTCGTACACCACTTCAACGCCAGTGATGTTGCCATCTTCATCGACTTTGTAGTAACCCGCTGTATTTTGGTAACCCGCGGTTTCACCTTCAAACGTAACCGTGATTTCAGTATCGTTGAAACTGGTGATACCGTTGTCTTGATCGTTAAGTACCCCTTCGTTGTCGTAGCTGATCACCGAACCTTCTGGGACACCATCCACGGTCACCGTCAGCGTTTCTGACAAGTCTTGGTCAACCAATGCTGCGGCGATGTTCACTTCAACAATACCGCCTGGCTCGACCAAGATTGCTTGATCATCCACGTTTCGACCATCGCCATCAGTGATGACTAGGTCTGGCGCATCTGCCACGGCTTCTATATGGACATTAATGTCTTGCTCAACTTCATCAGTACCGTCAGAAACCGTAAAGCTGAACTGCAAGTCACCACTGAAGTGCTCTTCTGGTACGAAGCTAAATGTACCGTCACCGTTGTCCGTTACAGTACCTTCATCACCCGAGTAGTTAATGCTGGTAACGGTGAGGTCATCACCATCAATATCAATCGCACCACTTAGAAGATCTTCTTGCGTGAACAGGATGCTGCCATCCTCTTCAATGTGGTACATGCCAGGCGCAACAATTGGAATGTCATTGACTGGGTTCACCGTCAATGTCATTTCATTGGCAACACTCAATTCACCGTCGCTTACTTCATAAGTAAACTCGATGTCTCCGTTGAAGTTCTGTGAAGGCGTAACGGTAAAGGTGCCGTCACCGTTATCCACGATAGAGGCATTCGGATCATTGGTTTCTAGTGCCGTTGCGTATAGGTCATCACCATCTTGATCGCTGGCGTTTTCAAGCAGCATTTCTTGTGTCACGAGGATAGAGCCATCCTCGTCCACGTCTGCCACGATTGGCGCTGCTTCTGGTGCGTCGTTGACGAACTCAACTTTCAAGTCGATGTTTGCCGCCACCACATCGGTGCCATCACTCACATCAAACGTGAGGTCAACATTACCAAAGAAGCCCTGCTCTGGCGTTAACGTGTAGGTGCCATCGCCATTGTCTGTCACTTGAACCGTATCGCTTAAGCTCGTCACGTTCACAACAGATAAGTCATCGCCTTCAATGTCCGTCGCTTGAGCCAGCAGCTCTGCTTCAGTAATCGTGATGGCTTCGCCGTCTTCTGTGGTGAAGGACAAATCAGGTACATCTGGCAGGTCGTTCACTGGGTTAACAGTAAGGTTTAGATCCGCGGCGACGGTTTCGATCGCGTCAGTTACGTCATAAGTAAATTCGATTTCACCAAAGAAGTTTTCGCTCGGTGTAATCGTAAAGCTACCATCAGCGTTCTCAACGATGGTTGCATTAGGATCGTTGGTCGACAGGTTAACCGCTTCAAGGTTGTCACCATCCACGTCGGTCGCGTTCGCTAATAAGTCTTCTTGAGTGATGGTAATTGAGCCATCTTCATCGACGACCGCATCAACTGGACCGCTAACCTCTGGACCTTCGTTAACGATCTCAACATCGATCTTCGCTGTGCTTGGTGCACTTGCTTGACCGTCGCTGATGTCGAAGGTCAGATTCACTTCACCGTAGAAGTTCGAAGTTGGTTCGAAGGTAAAGGTGTTGTCGCCGTTATCTGTCAACGTACCTTGTGACTGGTCAACAAGCAGCAGATTCTCGATATGCAGAATGTCGCCATCAACATCGGTCGCACCTGATAACAGGTCTTTTGCTTCGATGATGATCGTGCCGTTTTCTAGCATTTGAGTATGCAGCGGCGCACCAGGAACTGGCACATCGTTGACTGGAATAACGGTCAGATCTAGATGGGTATCGACTTCATCGGTGCCATCGAAGACTTTGTAATCGATGTCGACTTCACCATTGAAGTTTTCATTCGGCATAAAGGTGTAAGTGCCGTCGCCATTGTCGACAAGCTGACCGTTGTCACCGCTGTAAGAGATATCAGAGATAGACAGCGCATCGCCTTCCACGTCACTTGCATTGGCAAGCAAATCATCCGCGCTAAACGTAATGCCCACATCCTCATCAGTCGACAACACAATCGGACCAGAAACGATTGGCGCATCGTTTACTGCTTCGAAGTTGATGTTGATGATGTTGTCGTCGGTGAGTTCACCATCCGTAACTTGATAGCCAAGCTCAATCTCACCGTAGAAGTTCTCATCTGGTGTGACTGTCCATGTACCATCGCCGTTGTCGGTTAACGTAGCGTGCTCCGCGTTATCCCCCACCAGCTCAAGGTTTTGAATATCAAGAACGTCACTATCGATATCACTCGCTTGTGCTAAAAGCTGTTCTTCTGTGATAACCACAGAGGCAAACTGCGTAGAACCTTCGGTATCGATGGTCACATTTGGCAGATCAGCAGTCAGTTCGATTTCACTGTCACCTTCTCGGATATTCAGTTCTACCGTTTCCGTGATTTCCGTGCCGTCCACGCCAATAGATGTGAACACCGCTTCATCATGACAAGTTTGCGAAATCGTCATGTTTTGAACCACGTATGTACCGTTACCTTGAATCGTACCTAGCTCAAAGTAAGACACCGGCTCGTTCACCGTTAGGGTGTAATCCGTCTCATAGCTACCACGATCTTCTTTGTGGTAAGTCATCGAGTCGATCAAGTCACCATCAGAGTTGAATGCGCGAATTTCGACTTCGGTAAAGTGGCGAGACTCTTCCATAAACCAGCCGCCTAGACCATCTAGGTGAAAGCTGATTTCGTTGATGTCTTGACCTTCAACGCTCACAGTCAGTTTTTCATCACCACTCAAGCCTTGACGGTCAGTATCACCAATACCGTGACCGATGTGTGTTTTACCATTCCACGCACCGAGTGGGTCATCATTACTTTGAACGGTAACTTTCAAATCACCATCAACAAACTCACGTGTGTAAGGGTCAACAGCAGTACCCCAATCATCGAGGCTAGCGTTGTCGTCAAAGGTACCAATTTGACTCGTATGCGTACCGTTCGCCAATGCATCATCATTTGGAATGAAGCGCACTTCCGTGTCTGCAGGAACCTCCTGCCCGACTTCTAGCTGTACCCATTCGTCATTTAGATTCGCTTCAATGATGCCGTTTTCAGGGGCTTGGTCGAGACGTAACGCAGGCTCTTCACGCAGAGAAACACCCACGGTTTGGTCTTCTTCCGCTTGAATAAATATCTCGTCGCCCGCTTCTGGCGCATCGTTGACAGGGTTAACGGTCAGATCCAGCGTGGTCAGAACATCATTTTCGCCATCGCTGATGTTGTAAGTGAAGTCCAACTCTCCGTTAAAGTTTTCCGTATGCGTAATGGTGAATGAACCATCGTCATTGGCTACGATCGTCGCATCTGGGTCATTGGTTTGTAGATTGCTGGCAACAAGGTCATCACCTTCAATATCTGTCGCATTCGCAAGCAACTGTTCTTGTGTAATGGTGATGGCATTATCTTCATCCACTTCAGCTTGAATGCCTGATGTTTCAGGTGCGTCGTTCACCGCGATAACATCGATGCCTGCGGTTGTCGTATCCGTTGCACCATCTTGGTCGATGACCGTAACGTCGAGCGAAATGTTACCGTCAAAGTTCTCATTTGGCGTAAAGGTATATGTGCCGTCGCCATTGTCCACGAAGCTACCGTCGTTACCAGAGTAGCTAACATTCGCCAAGGCTACATCGCCTTCCACATCAGAAGAGTTGGCTAACAACTGCTCGTTACTAATGGTGATTTGACCGTCTTCTTGAACCGTGTAAGACGTAGAACCTGCAACCGGTGGATCGTTCACTGGTGTCACGCTGACATCAATGAATGCTGGTGTTGAACCTGTGCCGTCAGACACATCGAATGTGAACTGAACATCACCGTTGAAGTTCTCATTCGGCGCGAAGCTGTAAGTGCCATCACCATTATCGGTAAGCACACCATCCGCACCTGTGTAGAGAACGTTTTCGATAGACAGATCATCACCATCAATATCCGATGCACCTTCCAATAGGTCTGCATCCGTGAACAGCAAGGTGCCATCTTCTTCTACCGTGAACTGTTGATCTTGCGCTTGTGGCAAGTCATTCACAGGATTAACCGTAATATCCAGACCAACTTGTACCGAGCCGCCATCGTTATCAATGATATCGAAGGTCAGAGCTAGGTCACCGTTGTAGTTTTCATCCGGTGTGATGGTGTAACTGCCATCATCGTTGTATTGAATTGTCGCGTTGTCATCTGTCGATAGATTGATGGCTTCAAGGTTCTCGCTATCAATATCGCCCGCTTTGGCAAGCAGCTGCTCTTGGCTTAGCGTGATTGAGCTGTCTTCGTTGATGGTGTAAGCCAAATCACCCGATACTGGTGGATCGTTGATTGGCAATACGTCGACATTGATGTGCGTATCAACGGTTGCCCCATTTTCATCTTGAATGGTCACATCCAACTGAACTTGACCATTGAAGTTCTCGTTTGGCGCAAAGCTACAAGTACCATCGCCATTGACGGTAAAGATACCATCCGAACCTTCATAGCTGATGCCAACAAGCTCTACATCACCCTCGATATCAGATGCGTTGGCAAGAATTTGTGACTCACTGAATGTCAGTACTGAATCTTCGTCAATCGTGTAAGACGTTGGACCGGCAACTGGAGGGTCATTCACTTCAATGACGGTAATGCCTGCAGTCGTTTCGTCAATCGCACCTTGCTCATCCGCCACAATCACATCAAGGCTGATATCACCGCTGAAGTTCTCATTCGGCATGAAGGTGTAAGTGCCGTCACCGTTGTCTTGGAATACGCCATCGGTGCCTGAATAAGTCACGCTATCGATAGACACTGCGCCTTCCACATCCGAAGAGTTAGCCAGAAGCTGCTCGTCGGAAATGGTAATCGCGTTGTCTTCATCAACCGTGTAAGACGTAGAACCCGCAACCGGAGGATCGTTCACTGGAGTGACGCTCACGTCCACATTTGCTGGTACGGTTTCAGTACCGTCAGAAACACCAAAACTAAAGCTGACGTCTCCGTTGAAGTTTTCATTTGGTGCAAAGGTGTAAGTACCATCACCGTGGTCAGTCAGCACACCATCGCTGCCTGTGTAGCTAATGCCATCAACCGTTAAGTTATCGCCATCGATATCGGTCGCGCCAGCAAGCAAGTCTGCATCGGTAAACTGAAGCGTGCCATCTTCTTCAACACTGAACTGCTGGTCTTGAGGAACAGGAAGATCGTTAACTGGATTAACCGTTAGATCCGCCGTTGCTTTGATAGTGTCTGTGCCATCTGTAATGTTGAATTGGATATCAATGTCACCATTAAAGTCCGCATCTGGCGTAATCGTGAAGCTGCCATCGTCGTTCGCTGTGACGGTTGCGTTTCCATCTACAGTCAAATCGCTAGCAGTCAGACCATCTCCCTCAATATCAGACGCTTGAGAAAGAAGCTGTTCTTGGCTGAGTGTAATCGCACCGTCTTCATCAACACTGTAAGCCAAATCACCCGATACTGGCGCATCATTGATTGGCAATACATTCACATTAATGACGGTATCAACTTCTGCTCCATCTTCATCTCGAATGGTCACATCAAGTTGAACTTGCCCGTTAAAGTTCTCGTTTGGCGCGAAGCTGCACGTGCCATCATCGTTAACGGTGAAAATGCCATCCGGACCATCGTAACTAATGCCAACAAGCTCTACATCGCCTTCCACATCAGAGGCATTCAGCAGCACTTGCGATTCACTGAAGGTCAGAACTGAATCTTCATCAATGGTGTAAGAAGTTGGTCCTGCGACTGGTGGATCGTTCACTTCCAGCACCGTAATGCCAGCAGTGGTGGCATCCGTTGCGCCTTCTTCATCAGCGACGACAACATCAAGCGTCACTTCACCATTAAAGTTTTCATTTGGAGAGAAGGTGTACGTGCCGTCACCATTGATTTGCAACACACCATCGCTACCAGAGTAGCTCACGCTATCAATCGAGACATCCCCTTCTAAATCCGAAGAATTTGCCAACAGCTGCGCGTCAGAAATGGTAATAGAGTTATCTTCGTGAACCGTGTAAGACGTTGAACCAGCCACCGGAGGATCATTCACCGGCGTAACGCTCACATCCACATTCGCTGAAACTGTATCTGTGCCATCAGATACGTCGAAGCTGAAGTTTACATCACCGTTGAAGTTCTCATTTGGCGCAAAGCTATACGTGCCATCGCCATTGTCAGTTAGAACGCCGTCGGTTCCTTCGTAGCTGATTCCCGTTACAGAAAGGTCATCGCCTTCAATGTCGGTCGCACCTGCAAGCAGATCCGCATCGGTAAATTGTAGCGTGCCGTCCTCTTCCACACTGAATTGTTGGTCTTGAGGAACAGGCAGATCGTTGATTGGATTAACGGTTAGGTCAGCGGTTGCTTGAACGGTATTCGTGCCATCTGAAATATCAAAGCTGATGTCGATGTCACCGTTGAAATCTGCGTCCGGCGTGATGGTGAAGCTACCATCGTCATTTTGAGTCACCGTCGCATTGCCATCTACCGAAAGATTAGATGCCGTCAGTGCATCGCCTTCTACGTCAGAAGCTTGCGACAACAACTGCTCTTGACTCAAACGAATCGAACCATCTTCGTCCACCGAGTAAGCAAGATTGTCAGATACTGGCGCATCATCAACTGGCGTAACACTGACATCAATGTTGGCAGAAACCGTATCTGTGCCGTCGGACACATCAAAGCTGAAGTTCACATCGCCATTGAAGTTTTCATTTGGCGCAAAAGTGTAAGTCCCGTTACCGTTGTCGGTCAGGATGCCGTCGCCACCGTCGTAGCTCACGCCTTCAACTGTGAGGTTATCGCCTTCAATATCCGTTGCGCCAGTAAGCAGGTCTGCGTCCGTAAAGATCAGCGTGCCATCTTCTTCCACGCTGAACTGCTGGTCTTGAGGAACCGGCAAATCGTTTATTGGGTTAACGGTTAGATCAGCGGTTGCTTGAACGGTGTTCGTGCCATCGGAAATATCGAAGCTGATGTCGATATCACCGTTGAAATCTGCGTCCGGCGTGATAGTGAAGCTACCATCGTCGTTTTGAGTCACCGTCGCGTTGCCATCTACCGAAAGATTAGATGCCGTCAGTGCATCGCCTTCCACATCGGAAGCTTGCGACAACAACTGCTCTTGGCTCAAACGAATCGAGCCATCTTCATCCACCGAGTATGCAAGATTGCCAGATACTGGTGCATCGTCGACTGGCGTAACGCTTACATCAATGTTGGCAGAAACCGTATCCGTGCCGTCGGACACATCAAAGCTGAAGTTCACATCACCATTGAAGTTTTCATTTGGCGCAAAAGTGTAAGTCCCATTACCGTTGTCGGTCAGGATGCCGTCGCCACCGTCGTAGCTTACGCCCTCAACTGTTAGGTTATCGCCTTCAATATCCGTTGCACCAGCAAGCAGGTCAGCATCGGTGAAGATCAGCGTGCCGTCTTCTTCCACCTCAAAGGTTTTATCTTCCGGCACTGGTGCGTCATTGATTGGACGAACAGTTAAATCAATCGAACTAGAAATGGTTTCTTGACCATCACTGATATCAAACGTTAAGTCGAGTTCACCATTAAAATCAGCTTCAGGTGTGACGGTATAAGTGCCATCACCATTATCCACAACTGATGCATTAGCACCCACTTGCACGTTAAATGCGGCAAGATCATCGCCATCAACATCACTCGCGTACCCGAGAAGTTGTTCTTGAGTGAAGGTAATAGTGCCATCTTCATCCATGATGTATGCCAGATCTTGCCCTACTTCTGGCGCGTCATTTTCACCTTCGACTTTAATTTGGAACGTCTCGCTCGTAGTTTCGGAGTCGAAATCGTCTTCTACTTGCGTCGTGGTTTCTTCGCTGGTGTCTTGTACATCCACCGCGAAGCTCTCTTCAGTGGTTTCTGAATCTAGCTCGTCACCACCTTGAGAACCTTCAGAGTCTGAAGAAGCACTTGGCGCAGATGAAGTTTGTACCGCTTGTCCTTGCGCTTCATTGCCTTCTGCGTCCGAACCACCTTCAGAGCCAGAGGCATCACCACCACCGACCGCTTGGGCACCCGCCCCAGAATCCGAACCACCGCTGCCCAGAGCCTCGTCACCTGATTCTCCGCTAGAAGCTACACTATCAACAACATTGGATTGTGCAGCGTCAGAGTCGCTGCTACTTTCAGTATCCTCTTCTTGAACTGCGCCACCCGAGCTCACTGCTTCTTCTTCCGTACCCGCGCCACTAGGATTTTCTTCCATCGCACGATTGGCTTCATCAACAGCATCTGCACTTTCAGCACCGGTCGCTACAGTCGAAGAGACGGTCGACTGCTGTTTTTCTTCTTTTGTCCCCGTATCCTTCGTTTCTGTTTGCTCTACCGCATCGTTAAGCTTTTCATTGTCTTTTTCTTGATTAGTGTCGCCTGCCATTACAGCCTCCGTTGCTTTTAGCTAACTGATCGTATTTAGAGGCAGTAAAGGACACCATTTTTAGAAACCAACTTTTTTATACAACTTTTTTCATACCTTTCGAGTTCCATAAAAACAAAAAAATTTGAAAACCCAGTATAAAGATCCTTACTTGTTGTCATTAAAGCAATTAGTGCGGTGGGATAATGATAAATATGACAAATCTGTTGCGCTCAGTCGACAACAGCCATAAGGGGCTGCAATTGCTATTAGGCGATTTTTACCAAGATTTCAGTGATGCAGGGATTGATATTGAGATGCTGCATAAACAAAACCGTTTTGAAGCACTCAGATGTTATTCAAAAAGGCTAAAGACCATTCTCGTCTTGTTATGTGATGATGACTTACCACCAAAATTGGCAAAGCTTGAACACTTAAACAAACACCATTTCCCTGCTCCTAATGAATTGATCGAGGACGTTAAAACCGAGCTTAACAACGTAAACAAACAAATTAGCCAGCTGTTAAAAATCGAAAATTCAATCGATAGCCGCACAGGTAGTGAATCGTAGGGGTGGCTCATGAGTAATAAGCAAATAGAACATCACCTCAAAAAGGCGCTTGTTTCGAACAACGAAGCTTCGAAGGTAACAGCAGACGATACAATCGTGCTAGCAAGTGCAATGACCAGTGTACACAAAACCTTGCTGGTTATCTTTTTGCTTTCCATGGTGGCTATCGCCGTGGCATCTCAGGCTCGTATCGACATTGTGGTGTCGGTGCGCGGTGAGCTATTGCTCGAATCTGACATCGAAAAAGTGCAACACCTTGAAGGCGGTATTCTAGAAGAAATGCTAGTGCGCAAAGGCGAAGTGGTTTACGAAGGTCAGCCTATTGCACGCCTTCGCTCTCTGGATAGAAACACTCAACTCGATACGGTAAACACAGAGATCATTCAGCTAGAGCTAGACAAGATTCGTTACGAAAGCCTGCGCGATATGGTGGAACCCGATTTTTCTGCCTACATCGAAAAGTACCCAGAATTAGTGCAAGTCAACATGAATACCTGGCAGCAAGAATTTTCTAAAAACCGTTCCAATGAAGAGTTGATCACTCACGATATCCAACATAAGAATTCGCTTATTGATTCAATGCTCAAGCGCCGTAAAAGCTCCGAGAACCAGCTCTCCTTGATACGCAAGCAGCTCAATATTAAGAACACCTTGTACAAAGAGGAAATGGCGTCTTACGTCGATGTTCTGAATATGCAGGTTCAAGAGTCAAACATGGTGCGTGAGATTGAAAACCTTGATGAGTCGGTCATGAATGAGCGCTTCCAACTCGACAAACTAGAGAAGCAGTACCGAGACTTGGTGGAGAATCGTAATGCCGAGTATCAAGCGCAAATCATTCAAGCAAACAAGGACTTAAAGTTGAAACGTATATTGCGTCCTCAACACTCAGATAAAGTGGATCGCCTCGTGGTTTACGCCCCTATTGACGGTGTAGTAGATAAAGTGCACTTCAACTTCCGCTCCGCTGTGATACCGCCAGGTGAAAGCATCGCGGACATTGCACCGATCAATAACGCCCTTCATGGAGAGGCGAAGATCCCGCGTAAAGACATGGGTTTTGTAGAAATCGGACAAGCGGTCAAAGTGAAGATGGATACCTACAACTTTGCCAAATACGGATTTTTGGAAGGTCGAATTGCATCGATCAGCCGTTCTTCTTATGAAGAAGAAGACGCTGAATTCTACCTCGCGGAAATCCAAATCAGTCAAAACTATCTAGAGCGCGGAGGCACACAATACAAGCTGTCCCCTTATATGGAGTTTACCGCAGACGTGAAAACAGGTTCACGCCGGGTTATCGAATACGCAGCGAAGCCGGTTATGTCGGCTATCGAAGACGCATTCGATGAGAGGTGATGGATGAGTAGCAAACCTTCTTACAATATTTCCGTTCCTGTTATGCGCCTAAGCATTGCTTTCAGCATGATGCTGGCTGCCCTCGCCTTTTATTTGTATATCTCTTGGGAAAAAGTGGATTCAGTCGAGAAAGTGCAAAACGCGCCTCTGTTGGTTCAAGCTCAACAGCTCAACCAAACTATCGAGTTTGATATTCAAACACTTCAACGCTGTTTAAGCGCACGTTATTGCAGTACAACAGAGCTTGATTTTGAGGTTCTGAAAGACGAAATTGACCAATTTAAGTCGCTCGCGTCACTCAACAAAACCGAGTTTAGCTTGGTGGGCGCGACCGAATACACGCAGCTTGAACTGGCAATCAATCGCTTCTCAGACAGCCAAAAAACACGCGACGATGTGTTGGCACTGTACCTCTCGCTCACCAATAACTACTTACAAATGGACGACAACTACCGGACCATATTTAACAACCATGCGAGTGACCTAATGATGGAGAAAAACGAGTTCTTCATTTGGTTGTTTGTGGTCGTTGTCGTACTGGTTGGTATCGCAGTGCTATCGAACTTGGTGGCAATCCTTAAACTGAAAAAATCCAGCTCGAATGAGCGAGACATTGACCAAGAATTCGATGAGCTTTATCAAGAACTCAAACTACTGGATTTACAAAGGTTGGAAGAGTTGCTGAATGAAGTGAGCATCAATCCTAAGCAGCGTCAGATCTACTCACACCTAAAACTGATTTTCAGCAAACTCGAAGAACAAAAACGCAATAACGATCTCTACAAGCAGCTCTATGCTCTGATTGGTTACGAGATTCGTGGCATCACCAACACCATTAACGGCGGCGTGCAATATCTCGTTCAAGAGACCGATGAGAGCGGCGTGTTGATGGCGCAAGATATAACCTCGGCTGCCAATACCCTGTCTGAATTGGCAGAGAACTACAACCGACTCATTTCACAAGGGACCGAGAGCAAATCGAAAGAGTTTTCGCTGCTGAATGTGCTGTCTGAATTGATGATTCACATCAGTTCCAAAGTGCAGCGAAATGAAGGTGAGCTAGACTGCTTTATCTCAGATAACTTACCAAACCGTGTTGAAGGACAATCCACCAGCTTATTCTGGGTGTTGTTCCTTCAGCTATCAAATGCCATCCAACTCAAAGCCGACAAGAAACTGTTTGTCACCATTGAATCAGGTGCGGCGTCAGACATTGAAAATACCCGCCTGACCATCAATCTAAACTTCTTAACCACACTGGATGTGCCGTTTGCCAAGCTCAATACCCTACACTGGAGCGACCATAAACAGCACACTGCAACCAAAGACGATTTGGCGAAAAGCGTACTGAAAGATTATGGCTATTACGAGAGCCATTGGTATCAATCGGGCAATCAGGAACGTTTTCAAATTCAGCTCGATTTGAAAGCCAAAAGCTTCCACACCGAGAAAACTCGCTTCGACAATAAGCGTTTGTTGCTGTGTGCCAACTCTCAGCTGCGCATTGATGTAATGAACAAAATGTTAGTCAACTTGGGCTTAGAGATTACGCCAATTCGAACTCCGAACGAACTCTTCTCTGCGGCAAAAACCTTTGGCGAATACGATGCCATCATGCTGACCGACACGTTCGAGCCAAACAAGCTGCCCTCACTGAGCAAAACGGTGAAATCGCAACTGCGCAATCACCCGAACACCAAGTTGCTGCTTTCGGTCACTAGCACTCAGCAAGCGCAAGAGAGCCATACCTTTGTCGACAAGATTCTGAACTCCCCTGCGATTCCGTATGAGTTCATCCCTAATCTATTAGCAATCATGGAAGCGGAAGCCTCTGAAGAACAGATGGAGAACAGCTCATTCCTGATTGTGGAGGATGACCGTGTTCAACAGATTCTACTCAAACGTATTTTGAGCAAGCAAGAATACGAAGCCGACACCGTTGGCGATGGCGCAGACGCCGTTCAGCATTTCATGAATCAGCGCTCAGACATCATTTTTATGGACTGCATCATGCCGGGCATGGGCGGCATTGAAGCGACCAAACGCATTCGACAATACGAACAAGAGAGCGGACAGAACCCTTGCACCATTATAGGTGCGACAGCATTGACCAGCAGTAATGAACACCAAGCTTGTATCGAAGCTGGAATGGATTACGTGATCAGCAAACCTTATAAAAACGACGAAATCATCAAGGTGATCAACAAGTATGTGGCGGTACAGAAACTTAACTAGCTGTGTATTGGCAGCGCTTACATTGAGCAACGCTCCTTCGGCAATGGCGACCACCTTGCTTGAGGCGGTCAAACTCGGCTTGGAAAACAATTTATCTCTGCGCGCTAGTGACAAAGGCGTGGAAGAAAACGAATACAACATCGACATTAGCCGTTCTAAGTTTCTACCCTCTTTAAACGGTGCTGCTGATACCACATGGAATGAAAACGAAACCATATTAACGGGAACACCGGATACACGTTCTAGCTACAACTCGAACAGCTACAGCGTGTCTTTATCCCAATCGGTGTTTAACCTTGGTGACATCTTTAAATACGGCACCGCGAAGCTTGATTTCAACATTGAAGAAATCAAACACGAGAACAAAATCCAGAGCACCATTTCTGAAATCGCGACGCAATATTTCGAATACCTCAAAAACAACGCGCAAATCAAAGCCACCCAAGTAGAACTTAAATCGTCTGAAACACGTGAGCGCCAAATGCGTCGCAACGTGGAACTTGGCAACACTGCGGCGAGCGAGTTGTATGAGGTAATTGCCCAGAAAGAAGGCATTGCCAATCGCTTAAGAACCTTAGAGAAAGACCGGCGCGTAATTTTGAACGGTTTAGAGATTCAAGTTCAATACCCAGTCAGCCCATCACAGGACATCTACGAAAGCGTGCCCTTGGCGGAAATCAGCGAATCCGAACAACGTGAGATTCTTGAACAAGCTTTGAAGCTCAATAACGACTTATTGGTTGCGAAGAAAACCGTCGAGCGCAGCCGAAGAGGCTTGAAAGAAAGCGGTTCAAACTTTGTGCCGACCGTATCGCTCTCTGCCAGTTACCGCTACGACGATGCGAACAACTATGACCGAACCGACCCAACCGCAACAGGGGACAGTAACTCCACCAGTGTCGGCTTGAACTTGAATGTGCCAATTTTCTCAGGCGGTTCGGATTACTACGGTTTTCAAAAATCATCGACTGCCATCGAGCGAACGGAGCTGCTGTACCAAGATTCGTTGTTCACGACGCGCAATAGCGTTAACACCTCAGTACTCAACATTAATGACTTCTCCCGCGCCATCAGCAGTTACGAGAACATCATCCGTGCCAACTACGCTTCCTACAAAGGCATTCAACGCGCTTACCAGCTTGGTACGCGAACCATTACCGACTTACTGGCAGCGGAAAGTAAACTGTTCAGCGCGCTACGTGATTACGAGAGCGCGCGCTATGACTACATCATTGAATCGATCAATCTTGAGCAAATCAAAGGCATGCTGTCGGTGCAATCCATCGAAAGCATCATGCAGTTAATGAGCGATATCGAAGGCAGAAGCAATCAAGACTTAGTTCCAAAACACCTTCTCTCCAAACCATCGATTAAGAAAGGAGGTCGCAATGCAAACTGAGCATTTTTCCCAAAGGATTAACTTTGCTGACAAGTGTTACCTGACTTTCTCAACGGTCATCTCGACGCTGTTTGGTTTAGTACTGCCCTTTTCGATTCTGATTATCTTTGACCGAGTTTTACCTAACCAAGCCAAAGACACACTGTTTCTTCTGTTTGCCATTATCTTGATCACCATCTTCCTCGACTATCACTTAAAAAATCAGGAAGAGAAGATTTCGTCGGTGATCATGAAGCAGTTCGAAACCAACCTAACCAACAAGGTGTTTCAATCCATCTGTTTGGCTGAGATATCGAAGTTTCGTCGCCTAGAACCCGGTGAATACCTAGAGCGTATTGCTACCATTCCAGAGATTAAATCCTTCTTTGGCGGAGAATCTGTACGGGCATTGATCAACCTTGCCGTCAGCATACTGACCATTCTGATTATCGGTCTGATCAACATCTGGGCTGGGGTGACCATCTTGCTCGCCTCCATCGTTTTGGCGGTGTTCGCGCTAAGCCTGTCTAAGCAAAAAATCAACAGCCTAGAGAACAAATCCGACATCGAAGGCTTAACCACTTCGAAAATCATCGAGATCATCTCTAGCCCTCTCGATATCAAAGCGCGCAATATGGAGTATCGCGTTGAGAGCTTGATGACACAAATGGTGGAAGAACGTGAAGTCGAGAACATCAAATACGAGCAGATCGAATCAAACTTCAGCCTTATCTTGTCGCTCATACAACAGCTCTCCATCGCTTGTGTGGTGGTAGTTTTGGCAACGGCCGTTATCAACATGCAATCTAGCCAAGGCATCATGGCAGCCATCATCATGCTTACCAACCGCTACTTTGCCCCATACCAGCAAGTGATGCGCACGGTGAGCCGCTGGGAGTTGAACAAGCTTCATATTCAACGTATCGCCGAGTTGCTTGAGCTTGCTGCATCTGTAGAACAACAAAATGACACGACAGAAGTCGAGCGTATCTCGGTGAAGTATTCGGAAAAGCAACGCATCGAGTTTGAACGCGGTCAGGCTTACTTGCTGACGGGGAAAAGCGGCGCAGGCAAAACCCACCTCGCCAATTGCATTACGCGGCAAAACACCGACAGCAAGCTCGATATCCAAATCAACGAGACACCGCTCGATGACGTCAATTACAACGTCTGGCGCAATAGCGTGCTCATGGTCGACAAAACCAGTTCGTTCGTCGAAGGCACCATCATCGACAACTTAACTTGTTTCCGCCCGAGCTTAAATAACACGGCATTTGCGCTTTGCGAAACCATGAACATCAAGGCACAAATCGATGCCCTTCCCGCTGGTTTTTACACCGAGCTTAAAGGACATTTACGCAACCCATTCTCGCGCCAAGTCGCTTATGCCTTGTTGTTAGTGCGTGCCTTACTCGCGAACAAACGTGTGTTGATCTTCGACGACATCGACTGTGTTTATGATGACGACTTTGCTCGATTGGTTTTGACCAGCACCGCCTATCGCGCCAACGACAAAATCCTCATCATCGTCAGCAACAAGATGGACAAACTCAATCATCGCCTCAAACGCGTCAAACTTACCGGAGGTGACCAATGAGTATTTTGGTTGATTTTAATAATGTCCCTCAGCGCTTGTTGGACTTTGAGGCTCGCAGTTATGACGAGCGATACAATGAGTCACCTTTGATTCGTGGTTTAGCTTACACCCTCATAGCGCTTGAATGGGAAGGCACACCTTCTATCCTCAGCGACGCTTTTATCCCTAAACCAAAAGACAGCGACAGTTTTATCGCTACGATTGAACGCCTTGGTTACCGTTGTGACGTCACCAAACTAAAAACGTTGGAGCACATCGAGGGGCATCCTCATCCTTGTTTTATCGAGATAGAAAACCTCACTGCGATTTTCTTGGGCACTAAAGACGGCAAACTGATCCTGTTTGATTACACAAATAACAACACCATTGAATACCCGCTCTGCAAGAAGCCGTGCTTGTTGGTCTCGATCAGCGAATACTCCCGCTTATTCCGAGAACCGCCACCTGAATCTCAAGACCGCAGTAACTGGATTAAATACGCGTTTTATCGCTACAACAATGAACTCAAAAGCCTGATTATTCTCAGCTTCGTGGTCAGCATTCTCGGCGCACTCCAGCCCTTTTTTATTATGAGTGTGTACAACTTCGCCTTAACCTCTAGCTCGCAAGCCACGCTTTATTGGCTCACGTTATTTGCTGTGATTGTTGGGTTCTCGGAATACTTTTTCAAGAAAATGCGGGTCAACATCATCGCCACATCAGGAAAGGATTTGGCGGTGCATATTTCTCAAAACGTAATATCCAAACTGTTGTGGCTTCCTTATTCGATGACATCTACCGCTGGTGTCTCTTCTCAGTTAGCACGATTGAAGGACATCGACACTTTCCGCCGTTTGGTAACCGCAGAGTCAACATTAAGCTACTTCGACATGCCGTTTGTTATCGTATTCATTATTGCCATTGCTCTTATGTCTGGTACCGCAGCGCTAGTCGTTATGGCGGGGTTGATTCTAATGTTGGTGTTCTGTGTTTATTCTCGTTACATCTACTCGCAAGCCACGTCCAAGAGCTCTCGCGCCAACGCCATGGTTTCTTACCAATGGAATGAGATTCTTCGTGGTATAAAAACCATCCAAGGCTTGCCATTGTTGCGTGTTATCCAGTCCCGCTTTAGCGCATCGCATTTACAAAGCACCAACGATGCAGAACATGTTTCAGTGACTAATAGCAGGGTTCAGGCAGCAGGCGGGAGTTTGATTCAGGTTATTGGTACCGCAAGTATCGTCGCGGCCGTTATCGGCGTGATGGACGGCACCTCCGATGCAGGTGCAATGCTTGCTACCGTAATTTTAGTCTGGAAGGCGTTGGGGCCTATTATGGGCATCTACAACTCTATTTCTAAGTTCCAATCCATTAAGGCGTCTTCTGCGCAAATCAACAACCTTATGGCGATGAATGACGATAAGCTAACGTTAGAGAAAAGCCCCCCTATTCGCCTATTTCAAGGTAGTATCGTCGGCTCTGGTGTGAGCCATCGTTATAGTGGTGCGGCAACAGGCTTAACTAATCTTGGTTTTAAAATTCCACCGGGCGCAAAAGTTGTGATTTGTGGACCAACAGGTTGCGGTAAAACGACGCTCATTTCTATTATCGCTGGGCTAGAGGAACGCTATCAAGGCTCAGTTTCGGTGGACGGTTATAACATCAAACAATTCAACAGTTACCGCTATCGAACCTCGATTAACTACATCCCGTTTAACCTGCATATTTTTGAAGGCTCCTTGGAGACTAACTTCATCTTGCATAATGGGTTAATCCCAACAGAAAAAATGCGTGAAATGGTGAGTTTCTTTGAGCTCGATACATGGTTGCCACAAGGCCTGGACACTCAATTGAGCGTTGATATCTGTAAAAGTTTACCAAATGGTATTCAACAAAGACTGCGGCTCGCATTAGGGCTAGGTAACTGCGAACAATCTTTGATTATCATTGACGAGCCATTTAATGGTGCTGAGCAAGAAAACTCGCACTACTTCAAGCGGTTATTCAGCGACAAACTACTCAATAAGACCGTTATTTTCTCAACGAATGATCCGGGCATGATCTCTACATCCAACATGAGCTTAGTCTTGGAGCCAGATGGCAACCTGAAATATTTCGGGTTAACCGATAAGTACTTAAAAAGTCTAAGTTAAGTTCGGAATGTGGTGTGGTTCATCATTCATACTTGAGCACGGTCATTGACAAAAATGTAAACGATGAGACTATTTACTCTGTAAGCGCGTACACTAAGGAATCCGATGTATACATTTGTTGCAGACAAATTGGATGTGGTTTATTTATCAACAATACCAGAAAACTACCAGTTACAAGACTTCGATGTGCCTGAAGAAGAACTCGAAATTCGTGAAATTGTAGAGGTATGGTATGAGTGTGCGTTTCTTCCTGACTTTAACCTTCAACACATCGACATCGAAAACAAAACCGCATTAGTCGAGACACAAGCGCAAGTCGTAAACAACTACACAAGTACGCTCGCTTTTTTACTCAAAAGTCGTACTTATCGCGCAGCACTTAACCGATTATTGAGTGTATGGAGATTGGAGGCAGCAGCTAAAGCACAGCTTGAGCTGCTGTTACTTACGGAAGAACAGAGTAGCAAGCCAGTAAATTAATCGGCTAGGATAAGGGGCTAAAAATCTTAAACCCAACCATCGAATCGGAGACGTTTCTGCACGCGTTCAACCGCCTCTATCTGCATCTGACGAACACGCTCGTTAGATACGTTTAATAACAGGCCTATTTCCGACAAGGTTTTCACTCTCTGGTCAAATAATCCGAATCGATGGATCAAGACTTTCTGCAACTTAGTTGGCAAAGTTTTAATAATATTTTCAATAGCTTGAGTAAAGCACTGGTTTTCACAGTCTTGTTGTGGATCTGGCGTATACTCACTTTCACACAGTTCAAGAACAAATGGAACACGATGTAGGTCCGCCGTGGTCGATACATCAATAAAACCACTTAGAGCAACAAGTTCATCTATGCGCTCTGCTTTCACCCCTGAGCAGCGTGAGAGTTCAGAAATAGACAACTCCTTGCTCTCACTTTTTGACGCATCGAGCTTTTTTAAAGCCAGGCTATTTATCTCTTTGCACACATGAGCAGGTAAACGTACCGTGCGGCCATTGTTCATTAATGCCGCTTCTATATTCTCGCGAATCCACCATACCGCATAAGTAGAAAAACGATAGCCTGGCTCAGGATCGAACTTATCGACCGCTTTTATCAAACCAATGTTACCTTCTTCTATTAAATCGAGCAGAGTAAAGTTATTACCTGGCCGTTTGAGGTAACCTTTTGCGATTTTCACAACAAGTCGAAGATTAGACTCAATCAACATTTCGCGCGCTTCTTCATCACCAGCTCGATTAAGTTTGGCGTAATGCAACTCCTCTTCACGAGACAACAAATCAATGCCCACAATATCTTTGAGATAGTGAGCATAAGGGTCTTTCCCAACTGACAACGATTCTTTCATTGACAGTTCATCCGTGACAGCTCGGAACCTAGCAAAGCATTCGTTGTTCATTCCCCGTCCTTCTCAAGCCAACTTATTTCTTATCTTCTTTAATTGTTTTTGTACAACACTGTATGCATCATGCTTTATATGCATTACTTTACACTGAGTGTAGACAGGGGTTCTGATCTTTACCAAGAAATCACTTATCACTTTAAAACAATTACTGCTTCTATGATAAAAACGTGAGCAGGCGGGGGGTTATATATATGAAAGTGATAGTATTTGTACGCAAACTGGCCTCAAAGAAAACAACGCAACGTGATCGTCAACGCTTACCACCTTACTCTGACTAAAACTTTGAGGCTTGAGGATGGTTTGAAGTATCAGTTGAATTAGCGAGATCTAATTCACTTGACGAAGCGCAGGTTGAAGCTGACAGTCTGTTATAACTTGGAAAACTGCACGATTCTTTCCTTCAGACTTACCTTGATACATCAACTCATCAGCATCTTGCAAGCTCACGATGTGGGTAAACTCAGGATAGTAAGCACAGCCCAAACTGATACTCAAATGAATTGCTTGTCCGCCCAGTATAACAGGCTGATCGTAAACGGCTTTACAAAGCATATTGGCAAAATTGAGCGCTTCTCGCTCTGACAGAGAAGACGTAACGAGTGCGAACTCTTCTCCTCCAATTCTCGCCAATGTCATTCGGTCATCAGTCATCGACTTAGCGGCATCTGCGATGGCAACTATTGCTCGGTCTCCAGCAAGGTGGCCATATCGATCATTGATTGATTTAAAATCATCAATATCAAACACCATCACCGTTAAGTTTCGCTTCAAATGATTCAGTAGCGCCAATTGCTCAATCAGGTGTCTACGGTTGTATAGCTTTGTGAGAGAATCCGTCAACGTCATCTCTAGCAATTGCTGATTGGCAATCGTTAATTGCCTTGTCCGAAGAGCAACCATACGTTTGAGGGCAAAAATATGATAAAGCGTTGCGACCGCCATAATGAAAATAGCAATAGGGAAAAGATAAAGTGGATAAACCGTTTTCACCAGACTCCAACGGGTGAGGATCCGCTCACGATCCGTATCGATGACTTTTTCAAACGCTCGTGATACCTCTAAAATGGAAGTTGCACTGTGCATTCCTGCTGCAATCCGAAGATCTTTACTATATAAGCTAATTGTCGGGACAAACATACCCGCTCCCGGCGTGGTTGCCATATAAAAGTTAGCAACTTGCAGGTCTGCAACGAAGTACAGCACCTTTTTATCGACGGCTGCTTGTATCATCGAATCATTGTTAATGTACTCTGCAATAGGTGCATTCGGGTAATTCGTCTGAACAAACTCAGACTCGTAACTTCCTTTAACAACGCCAATTGGCAGCGTCATCTCGCCAGTTAAAACACTCCTGATATCAACCGAAAGTACATCTTTATTTACGTACAGTTTGGTTTGGATAGGCATTATGACTGCGCCAAAGTCCATATACTTCGCTATTTCGGGCGAGTAGACAAGTCCTCCGTGAAAGTCAGCCTTACCCTCTTTTACGGCTTGCAAAGAAGCATCCCAATCCAAAAGGAGAAACTGAACGTCGATTTGGTTGTTCACCGCGTACTCTTTCCAAAAGTCGATTAAAATACCTTTAGGTTCACCATCTGGGCTAAGGTAAGAGAACGGCTTCCACGCTTTGGAGTTAGCAACAATTAAAGAATGAGACTCTGACTTGTGTGCATGCGCCATCGGACAAATGGACAGCCACAGTAGTAATAAAGAAGCACACGCTTTTTTACATTTGCAACCATAAGTACCATAACTCGTCGATGACATACCTACTTCTCACCAGTCTTTTTAAACCATAATCTCGGCTGTTTGATTAGGCTAAAGATATAGTAGAGTTGCATAATACAGGAAGTGACGCTTATTGATATGAATCTAACTTAGTAAGTTTTAGTACTTAATTGGTACTTTCAACGCTTGGTTCGCTGAAGCAGTTGAAGCAGTTGAAGCAGTTGAAGCAGTTGAAGCAGTTGAAGCAGTACATGATAAATTAGGAAAACTTATCTGGTACTAAAAAATTGAATATCATCAGTTTTGCAAACACCTAGTACCAATAAAAAAGCCCTGTTCAAAATCCACCTTGGGGAGAACTTTGAATAGGGCTCTTTGCCTTTATGCTTCATTTTACGGCTGAAGCTACCTTTACCTTTTTTCGCTTTAACGACTCGTATTTGGAACAGCTGACTGGTAACAACCGCTTTTAACGCGTTGTCTTTGATTTCACCTCTGCCGAAGTCGGTCTCATGTTGTGAGCCACTCGGTTGAGGACTGATTTTACGCTTTGCCATAAATCCTCCTTAATGGTCGAACCAGATTGGACAATAATTATATAAATAAGTCAAATTTATAGATTTAGTTGAATTTTATGCTAAAAAACTTCACATCACCGTCATTTATTTGAAATTTAATCAAAAACATTCTGGTTAAATAGTGACTAAATACAAATATTTGTCCATAAAGCACTAATATATGTTGACTCTTCGTGGAATTAACCTAGACTCAAACACGGCTAGAAAGAAAGTTCTTTGTTTTCACATTTCGTTGGATTACTTGTAACCCGTCGTCCTGTGGTACGCAATAGCAATTTATTTTTCCACGCTATAAGCGCCGTTGAGGCGAAAGATTACATTATTTAGATATTTAGGAAATAGACATGTCTAACACAGCTACTGGCACAGTTAAGTGGTTCAACGAAACTAAAGGCTTCGGTTTCATTCAACAAGAAAACGGTCCTGACGTATTTGCTCACTTCTCTGCAATCACTGGTGACGGCTTCCGTACTCTAGTTGAAGGCCAGAAAGTAGAATTTGTTATCTCTCAAGGTCAAAAAGGCCCTCAAGCAGAGCAAATCAAAGTACTTTAATTCTTAAAGAATTTGATACGATAGCCAGCTTTTAAAGCTGGCTATTTTTTTGCCTAAAACTTATTTTGCCAACAAAACGATATAAATCTATGGCTCTTAAACCAACCATTTACAAATTTCGTATCGCCATTTCCGATATGAATAATGACTATTACGATTCTAAAAATCTAACTATCGCCCTTCATCCTTCTGAAAAGCCGCAACGAATGTTGGCTCGCATTCTAGCTTACTGTTTAAATGCTCAAAGCAATCTGGAGTTTACAAAAGGACTCTCTACGATTGAAGAGCCTGATTTATGGCATGTTGGCGATGATCAAAGCATTACTCACTGGATTGAAATTGGCGAACCAGAACCAGACAGAATTAAGAAAGCTTCTCGCCTCGCAAAGCATGTAAAAGTTTACACTTATAACACCAAAGCGGCTGTCTGGTGGGACAAAATGTCAGGAAAGTTCTCAATGCTTCCCGTCAACGTAGAGAGCTTTGACTATGACGCTATCGACTTGATTTGTCAGCACCTTGACCGAGGTACTAGCCTTTCTGTTATGATTACTGGCAGCTCAATTTTTGTTGATATCAATGATCAACATATCGAAGTAACGGTGAAGGAACTAAAAAACCATGACGTCTCTTAGTGAACTGAGTCAAGAGATGGGATTTGAAGAAATCCCCTTTGTTAAAGAACATAAAGCAGCAAAGCGACGTTGGTTAAAAGAACAGTCACAACTATTTACAAAAGTTTGTGAGAACAAACCCACAACAGCACCTACTCTTCACCTGCTTGGCCTTTTGACCAAATCACATATTGAAGCAAGTGCTAACTACGAGCAACATGCTCACTCTACCCAGCGTATGCAGCAAGTTCTGACTGACTCCTTGGGTAATGAGCACGCGGATAAGTTTACTAACCAATCTGCTGAAGACCTAATCTTAGTCACCCACCTTTGGTTATACACGCAAGGCTATTTAAATATGGATTTCAGCTTGGCGCACGATCATGCCGAGCAGACTCAAAATACATTGCAGCATGAGCTTGTCATAAAACGCATGGACGTTGATGCATTCAGAACCGAACTCATGCAAAGTTTTTATCAAGGTAAAGAAGCCCGTCCGGCTTCAGCAAGTGGCTTTTGGGGTTGGTTTAAACGTCTATTTTCCGCATAAAATACATGGTTTTATCCATTTCAAACAACTGATAGACTTCACGTTCAGTGCAACAAGCATCATGATTGCATTCTTAAAGGACAATTACCCAATGAACATCAAGGGATCATTATGAAGTTTATCCGTTGGATTTTAGGCAAGGTTATCTTATTGCTGAACGCGGTGTTCTCACCTCGTGGTATTAAGCGCACCGCAGAAGAACAGCAACGTATTGATGAAAAAGCGAAACAATACGCACTTTACCAATTTGAAGCCTGCCCTTTTTGCGTAAAGGTCCGCCGTGCAATGAAGCGTCAATCGGTGAACATTGAGCTACGTGATGCAAAAAATAACCCGACTCATCGAGCTGAACTAGAGCAAGGTGGTGGGCGAGTTAAAGTCCCTTGTCTTCGTATCGAAAAAGATGGCGAGACACAGTGGTTATACGAGTCATCTGACATCGTCGCTTACGTTGAAAAAGAATTTGCCTAAGTTCCCCCTATGAACATTGGCGGATGTAAAAGAGGCACCTAACGGTGCCTCTTTTCTATTTTTTCTAGCTAAATGTTGCCGTGCGAGCTTTCCTTATTCAGTCTTCTTGCTCAACTCCGAACTTAAACTCCACTAAGCAAATAACGGGTATGCGAGAACAACACAACGAAGATTACCGCCTAACGTCTGCGTTATTCATCCACGATCAATGTTAGCTCTACGCGCCGATTGCAAGCTTTACCACTCGCTGTCGCATTGCTGCACTTCGGTACATACTCTCCGAAGCCTCTAGAAAACACTCGTTGACGTGGAATACTCGTCGCCAATAGTTGTTTTTCTACTTCACGAGCTCGCTTTTCAGATAGCGTGTCATTGAAGCTTTCAGCTCCCGTGCTATCCGCATGACCATCAATCACGACATCAACATCAGTTCTTCCAGCCAGATAGTGACCAATGTTTCGAATCCAGTCTTGAGATTGAGCAGATAACCGTGCAGAGCCCGTTTGAAAATGCACTTGCTCTTTCAAACGTATCATCAGGTGACCACCACTGAGCGTCTCGTGAGGAATGTTATGCCTGCTCAGGAACATTTCCAGAGAGGTCACGTTTTGCGACTTTTTTACTGACGCCCTCGCCGTTTGATATGAACGAGGGGAAGAAGCCACATTGGATACGCTCGGGTATCCCCATTCTGGGTGTCTCAGCTCAGTGTTTGATTTAGGAGCTGTATCTAAAATGTTCCCACCTGGGACCATATCTTGATCGAGGCTACTGCACCCGGCCAGAATGCCACAAACAATTAATAACCAATGCTTCATACCATTACCAACGTAGAAAAACTCTTGTTCATTGTGTCGACAAAACACGCCGAATCTTTAGCGCTTTTGTCCACCGATTGGTTTGTCTATGCAGCGTTCATGCCACTGGAGTCAATGCCAAATCATCTCTCAAATAAAAAGCAACACTAAAATACCCTACCCTTACAGCCCATACGTCAGGCTAAGTCTGTTACCAATGGTCTCACTTTATTGTTATTTAATGGTTTTAGTCACTATCGTTAACCGATAAACTAACGCAAATTTCTCATTTAGAGCACTACTATGTTAAAAACCATATCGAAAGGCTTTGCTGTTGTTGTTGCCGTAATGGCTTTGTCGGCATGCGATAGCGGCAAGAGTCAGCCTCAGCAAGGCAAACAATACGAAGTTTTGCCAGTATCCCTTGAAGAATATGATTTAGCTCCCCTGACTGAAGCATTCTCTTTAACTTGTGGCCACTGCCGCTCAATGGAAGAGTTTGTCCCTCAAATTGAATCATTGACCGATCAAAGCGTTGAAAAAATGCATGTAACGTTCAATGAAAGTGCACAAGTGAGCGCCATCATCTTCTATACTGCCGTAATGCAGCTTGAATCAACACCAGATAAAGCGTTTATGGCAGATCTTTTTACTGCTGTGCAAATGGGTGCCGATGCAACGGCTGAGGAACGCCAAATCGCTGTTGAGAAAGCTTTTGAGTCTCGCAACCTTATCAGCCCTTACCATTTAGATGAAGCACAGCAAAAAACGCTGTTTGAGTACATCACTAAGGCAGAAGCGATCACGACTCGCGGCCAAATTAACTCCGTTCCAGCCTTTATCGTAAACGGAAAATATCAAGTGATTACTGGTGGTCATGACAGCGTTGAAGCCATGGCAGAAACCATCAAATTTTTGCTAAAACAACCTAAATAGACAAGGAGATTACGTGTCTAAATTTTTGTTTCCTCTTATTATTTTTATTTTGGCGGGCTTTTTCATTTACCGTACTTGGACAAACCATAAAGTAGCAGATGACAACTTTGCCAAAGGCCAAGCATTCTTACTAGAAAATGCGAAAAAAGAAGGCGTTATCACAACAGAAAGTGGCCTTCAATACATGGTTCTTGAAAAAGGCGAAGGTGAGGTTCACCCAACTGCAACAAGTAAAGTAAAAGTACACTACCACGGCACCTTGATTGATGGCACGGTATTCGATAGCTCTGTTAATCGTGGTGAGCCGATTTCATTTGGTCTTAACCAAGTCATTAAAGGCTGGCAAGAAGGCCTACAATACATGGTAGAGGGTGAGAAAATCCGTCTATTCGTACCAAGCACGCTTGGCTATGGTAAGAGTGGCTCTGGCCCAATTCCACCAGCAAGTGTTTTGATCTTTGATGTTGAACTGCTAGAAATTCAATAAATCTAGAAAGCTTTGTCTTAAAGCCAAAGTATCAAAACCAAAAACGCCGCGAACCACGCGGCGTTTTCTGTTTTAAGAGAGGTTAAAAACCAATATAGTGATCCGAAAGCAATGCAATGAACAACGCCAAAAGATGATAGATAGAGAATTTAAACGTCTCCATCGCGGTATTTTGCTCTGGTGCATATTTTAGCTTCCATGCATGGTACATAAAGCCAACATTGAGTAGTAGCGAAGCAAAAAGATACACCACGCCGACCATGCCAACCAAAACCGGTAGAACACAAACCAAAGTCAATAGCACCGTATACAACAGAATAGAAGTTTTGGTGTACTCAATGCCGTGTGTCACTGGCAGCATGGGAATATCTACCTTGCGGTAATCCTCGACACGATGAATAGCGAGAGCCCAAAAATGTGGTGGCGTCCAGATAAAAATGATCATCACGAGCAGCCAAGCATTCGCATGTAATTGCCCTGTTACAGCAGTCCAACCGAGAAGAGGCGGCATCGCACCGGCAATCCCTGCAATGACGATATTTTGGGGCGTAGCACGTTTGAGGTACATTGTGTATACCATCGCATAGCCGAGCAAACTCATCAAAGTCAACCATGCCGTCAGCGGGTTGACCATCGCATAGAGAAGTACAAACCCTAAGACACCTAAAACTGTAGCGAAGGCTATCACCGATGATGGTTTAGTCTCACCCGATGGCAATGGTCGTTTGTGTGTACGTGCCATTCTCGCATCAATTCGGCGGTCAATTAGATGATTAAACGCTGCCGCAGACCCTGCCATCAGACCAATCCCCGTTAGGCCAACTACCGCCTGCAACCAGGGGAAATCATCAACCGGGGCTAAGCTCATACCTACTACTGCCGTCACCAACATTAACGCCACCACTTTAGGTTTCGTTAACTTCAAATAAACGGAACTTAGTCGCTTTCGCCCATTTAACGACAGCGCGATTTCTTTACTCATAGCGAACTCCTTTCGCGGTGTAATTCCAAGCCGTTTTACCCTGCCACAAGTAAAACTGGCTAACACAAACGAGACTCAACATAACAGCGGCACCAAGGTTGTGCGCCACCGCGACATAGATAGGAAGTTGAAATACTACGTTGCTTACACCCAGCATAATTTGGCACACCAGAGTGAATAACAACCACCCTCCGATTCTCTGTGAATGATGAGAATCTTGCCTCATAAGCCCAATACTATAAGCCAATACCACGGTGGCGGTAACAATAGCGCCTATACGATGAGTGACGTGTATAGTCATTCTTGCCGGATACTCCAAGACACCAAATTCATAATTCTCGAATCCAGTTTGCCAGAAAGAAAACGCTTCTTTCCATGAGAGATGGCTCATCCAGTCTCCCTCACAAATCGGCAGTGTGGTACACATCAGCGCAGCATAATTTGACGAAGTCCATCCTCCAAGGAGCACTTGCACCAAAACAACCAGGAAAACCAACAATGAAAAGCCTCTCAGAGAGCTAGAAGATGGAGAGAAATAGAGATTGTTTTGCGCTTTTAATTGGCAGTAAAAAATCGCCTGTAACGCCAATAAAACAAAACCACCGAGCAAGTGAAGCATCACGATGACGGGCATTAATTTAAGAGTAACTGTCCACATCCCCAAAAGTGCCTGCCCAATCACCAATACGCTTAGCAACATCGGAATGGTTGAATTTACACGCTCAGACCTTACTGATATCGCTGCCATCGCAAAAATGACTAAACCTAACGTTCCTGCAAAATAGCGATGAATCATCTCAAGCCATGCTTTCTCATGCTCTACTGCCCGCTCGGGGAAGTTCAGGTTAGCACGTATGACGTCTTCTTCTTGATGCGGCACAGAAAAGTGCCCATAACAACCAGGCCAGTCCGGGCAACCTAACCCTGCATCTGAAAGGCGAGTATATGCCCCTAGCATGATCACCACGAGAGTTAGGAGCAAACTGAATCTAACCAACTGAATTAATTTCATATGCACTTCCTCTAACCGACTCGTGACAGTTTTAAGAGCTTGCGTAAGTCCGCCAACATACCTTTATTCAATAGGACTAAGTCCTCATTTGGTTTCGGCGAATAAGACATCACCAGTTGCCCAAGAGGATCAACGATCAACATTTGCCCAGGTTTCACTTTTGCGGTAACCAATTCATTCATTTGCATCGCTAACATCGATACTTCCATGGGATCTGAATGCTCAGTCTGCCAAACGACTGGCACTACTCGCTCTTGATACTTACCTAAAGCAACATGACTTTGCTGAAGCAGGTAAAGCTGCTGTTTACACTGTTCAGTGCATTCGTTAGGCAATACATAAGCGAGTTGCCAACCATGGTCTTTGAGAGGTGACTCTTGACCAAGCTGCTCTAACGTCGTGTATGGTTCGACTAACTCGCCTCTATTGGTCACTCCGCTTTGATACCACCCTTGTGTGAGAATGACTTTTGCAATGACAGCGGGAAGCGCGAACGTACAAACCAGCGCAATCAACATTAGTCGTCCTTTGGTTACTTTAGATGTCATGCTTCACCTCCATGTGACGCAACTTTTTTTGCCAACGAACAAAAACAATTAAAGTCAGTATTAAGAAAACACCTGCCATCGAAAACCATTGAATCGAATAGCCAAAATGTTTGGCACTATTGAGTGGTAATGGATTCCAAGGAAAGTCATAGGGCCAACGAGTTAAATTGTCTGGCTGCAAGACTGCGGGCATAAGTTCAATATTCAGTAGCTGATTCAATTGCGCGATGTTTAGGTTTTGCACGCGAATAACATCGCCAACTTCCGGCATTAACTCTGAGCTCAGTGGATTAGTAGATTTTCGGTACAGGCGTCCTGTGATGAAAATCGAATTATCGAGTTTGGTGACCGTTGGTAACACTGAGCGATCTGCTTTTCCCTCGACAAAACCAAGCTCCAATAACGCATAGGCACTAGGTTCATCGCTCGTCAATACAATCTGAAATGCTAAATATCCCACACTGCCTTGATGCGTTTGGTTGTCTAACAAAATTACGGGAAACGCCTGAGGAACAACATTAACTTCCACTTTTTTCCCGAGGATACTTTCCTCTCGCCAGTCGTTGTCTTCAAGAACGACGCTTAGTGCTTGGTACGCACTATCCGCACGCGCGAGAATGGCTTGTTCCAATGCTTGTTTTTCTTGCCCTCTCTCAAACTGCCAAAAACCCAGTTTGACCAAAAGAGAAAACACAACCACAGTTAAACCAACTGCAACCCAAAACCGTTTCGATAGCCATAATTGTCTTGATAACAACAATGATGAAACCGGAGGTGCCATGTCCACCGTATTTCTATTCAAACTGACGCTTGTCCTTTTGCTGCTTTTCATTATCTTCAACCTCGCAAAAGCGCTTATCGAAATGGTTCGTGAAGACCCAGATAATCCTGAAAAAAGAGACAAACCCATGAGTCATTACTTAGGCCGTCGAGTCATGTTCTCCGCTTTGGTGGTCGTCCTTTTGCTTATTGCGCTCAGCTCGGGTTGGCTAGCACCAAACCCTCGCCCTTATTAGTCGAACCAAGAGTTCACACTGCGCCTAAAGTACGTAAACAAACACAAACAGACATAACCAAACCACATCCACGAAATGCCAATACCAGCTGCCCGCTTGAAAGGCAAAATGGTTCTTTGGCGAAAAGTGATCTTTAGCGATTCTGAACAGCAGCACGATCAAGAAGATAGTCCCAAGACAAACGTGTAAACCGTGGAACCCCGTCAACATGAAGAACGTGTTACCGTAAATACCGGACTGCAACGTGAGCCCTATGTCTTGATAAGCATGAACATACTCAACCGCTTGGTAATATAGGAAAAAGCCAGCAAGTACGATGGTTATCTCTAACCAAACAATCAGTGCCGTTCTTTTGTCTTGTTCAAGGCTTATATGCGCCATATGTAGCGTAATAGACGACAATAGCAGCAAGATAGTATTGGTAAGGGGTATGCCCTGCCACGGCATAGCATGTGTTGTTTCTCCCCCCGGTGTCAGTGTGAGTGGCCACATCGCTTCGAAGGTTGGCCACAGGACTTCGTTGGTCATGAAGTTATTATCTGCCCCACCTAACCAAGGCACAGAAATCATTCTGGCGTAAAACAAGGCACCAAAAAAGGCACCAAAAAACATCACTTCAGAAAAGATAAACCAGCTCATTCCTTGGCGAAAAGAACGAGTAATTTGCGAGCTGTATTTTCCACTCAGTGATTCAGTAATCACATTACTAAACCAACCAGCCAACATGTAAAGCAAGAACAAGAAGCCCACCGCTAGCACAATGCCACCAATGGTTCCCACTGCACCGCCACTTTGTGTCCCCTGGACGGTCATGCCTGCGCCAACAGCAACCAAAAACAGAGCAAATGCACCGATGATCGGCCAGCTACTTTGAGCGGGAACATAATATGTTCCTGGCTTGTTACTCATAATTTCTCTCCTTACTGACCAACCTTGGTCTGTATCTCTCTCCCTGAGTGGCTAAGAGCCTGTAGGAGGGGGAAGTTTATAGAGTGTGTAAGACAGCGTTAACGTGTGTATAGACTCCGGCAAGTCCGGTTCGATATAAAAAATCAACGGCATTTGAGCTTGCTGTTTACCATCCAGAGGCTGCTGGTTAAAACAAAAACACTCAATCTTATTGAAGTAAGCAGCTCCAGTCCCGGGAGAAACAGAAGGAACGGCTTGCCCCACCAACTTCTGCCCGCTTTCATTAAATGCAAGGTATTCGGTTTGCACGACTTCACCTGGGTGAACATCCATCGAAATCACTTTGGGTCTAAACTCCCAAGGCATATCTGGGCTGACATGCGCCATAAACTCCACGCGAATAGTTCGGCTCATGTCCGGTTGCATACCTGTCGGTTGAATGGCGGCCACTTCACTTGTCTTTCCATTGATTCCCAGTGCGTCGCACATCACGTCATAAAGTGGGACCAGTGCATAGCCGAAGCCAAACATTAACAGGGTCGCCAAAAGTAACTTCACTGTGAGCTTCTTGTTTGATGGATTCGGTTTCATGTCACTCACCCCACTTGCTAGTCAATCTTAGGCGGTGTAGTAAACGTATGATGTGGCGCAGGGCTTGGCACTGTCCACTCTAAGCCTTCCGCACGTTCCCACGGTTTTGCAGAAGCCTTCTCCCCGCCACGAATACACTTGATCACCAACCATAAGAAGATCAGTTGTGACAACCCAAATGCAAACCCACCAATTGATACTATTTGATTAACATCAGCAAACTGAATGGCGTAATCCGGTATGCGCCTTGGCATGCCTGCTAAGCCTAGGAAGTGCATTGGGAAAAACAGGACATTGACGGAAATAATTGAGCACCAGAAATGCCATAAACTCAGCTTGTGGTCGTACATATTGCCCGTCCACTTAGGTAGCCAGTAGTATGCCGCTGCCATGATCGAGAATACCGCACCAGATACCAACACATAATGAAAATGGGCAACCACGAAGTAAGTGTCATGATATTGGAAATCCGCCGGCACAATCGCCAACATCAGTCCCGAGAAGCCGCCAATAGTAAAAAGCACAATAAAGGCAATGGCAAACAACATTGGCGTTTCAAATGTCAGAGCTCCACGCCACATGGTGGCAACCCAGTTAAAGACTTTAACCCCCGTTGGTACCGCAATCAGCATAGTGCAATACATGAAGAAGAGCTCAGCAAAAACTGGCATCCCCGTGGTAAACATGTGGTGCGCCCACACAAGGAAAGATAACAATGCAATGCTGCACGTCGCGTAAACCATCGAATGATAACCAAACAGCTTCTTACCACTGAAAGCAGGCAGAATGGCGGAAATGATTCCAAACGACGGTAAAATCATGATGTACACTTCTGGGTGACCAAAGAACCAAAAGATGTGTTGGAACATTACCGGGTCACCACCACCAGCTGCGTCAAAGAAGCTAGTCCCGAAATATTTGTCAGTAAGAACCATGGTCACTGCACCCGCTAGTACCGGCATAACCGCGATCAACAAGAAAGCGGTAATTAACCAAGTCCAAACAAACATTGGTAACTTGAACCAAGTCATTCCCGGAGCTCGCATATTTACGATCGTCACGATAACGTTGATCGCGCCCATAATGGAGCTGATACCCATGATATGCACAGAGAATACAAACAGCGCAGTGCTATCTGGTCCATAAGTCGTGGACAGCGGAGCATAAAACGTCCAACCAAAATCAGGACCGCCGCCAGGTAAAAACAACGAGCTCAACAAAATAAGAAATGCAAAAGGTAAGATCCAAAAGCTCAAGTTGTTCATGCGCGGCAGCGCCATATCAGGAGCGCCGATCATCATCGGGATCATCCAGTTAGCAAGACCCGTAAATGCTGGCATCACCGCACCAAATACCATCACTAAACCGTGTACCGTGGTCATTTGATTAAAAAACTGCGGATCGACTAGCTGTAGCCCTGGCTGGAACAGTTCGGCACGAATGATCATTGCCATCGCACCACCTGTTAGAAACATCGCAAAGCTAAACCAAAGGTAGAGGGTGCCTATGTCTTTATGGCTTGTAGAATACAACCAACGAGTGATGCCCTGGGGTGCATGATGCTCGTGACCATCATCGATCGCAATGGTACTGTTCGCACTGGCTTCTGCTGGCGCAGACTTCACTGCCTTATCTATTGGCTTACTCATATTTCCTCCTTAGCACTGCCTTGTGCCTTAAAGGCATTCACATCGGATGCTTGCACTGTATCGCCAGTATCGTTGCCCCATGCATTTCGTTGATATGTGATAACCGCGCCAATTTCTTTGTCACTTAACTGATTAGAAAAAGCCTGCATTGCGGTGCCCGGGCGACCGTTGACAATAATATCTATGTGCTCTGTAACATCTCCGGTTGCAATAGGACTGCCTTTAATCGCGGGAAATGCACCCGGAATCCCCTCACCATTTGCCTGATGACACACAGCGCAACGCGCCGTGTATATCGATTCGCCTTGCGACATCAATTCGTCCATAGATAAGTCTTGAGAGAGCGCTTCTTGTGCCGCCGCTTTTTGAAGCGCGAGTTCTTCCTTCTTACTCGCTAGCCATTCATCGAACTTTTCTTCTTCCATTGCATGCACCACCACTGGCATAAATCCGTGTGCACGACCACATAGCTCCGCACACTGACCGCGATATACGCCTGGCTCATCAATTCTTGTCCATGCTTCATTGATAAAACCTGGAATGGTGTCTTTCTTGACGGCAAAGTCTGGTACCCACCAAGAGTGAATGACATCATCAGAAGTCATCAAAAAACGCACTTTGCGATTCACAGGCAACACCAAAGGGTTGTCTACTTCCAGTAAGTAATGCGCGCCTTTAGCTTCGATTCCATCAATTTGTTTTTGGCTGGTGGCAAGCAAACTGAAGAACTCAACATCTTCACCAAAATAGCTGTAATGCCATTTCCATTGCGAGCCTGTGATCTTGACCGTGATATCCGATTGGCTTGTGTCTTCCATTGCTACTAGAGTTTTTGTTGCGGGAATCGCCATAGCGACAAGAATGATGATGGGTATGACCGTCCAAATAATTTCCACTTTTGTGCTTTCATGGAAATGTGCTGCAACTGCTCCTTTTGACTTGCGATGACGGAAGATGGAATAGAACATCACACCAAAAACAATCAAAGCAATTACACAGCAGATATAGAAAATCAGCATATGTAATTCATACACTTGCCCACTTATCTCTGTGACCCCTTTTGTCATGTTGTAGTCATTTTCCTTTGACCAACCAAAAGAGGAAAATGTGATTAAAATCACATTCAGTGATAAGGCTAGAGTAGTCGTTAATCTTTTCAAAAGATCTCTCCTCTGCTCAGCCGCTACGCCTACGCGAGCTTCCTTGCGTCCCGATGCAAATATCGAACAACTTTACGAAAAATCACAAAAACTACGATTTCGACACGGTTTGTTATATTTATGTTAAAAGGCTAGTTATAGTTCCAAGGTTCTTCAAGAAATTAAATATGATTAAATTTTGTTCGGATAAGAAAAATTAATTCGGTTTATCGATTGCCCTCTTTGAAATGTAATTGAGAACCATTTACATTGATTTAAAAGAAAACATTGAGATACTTACCAAACGAAGTGTCCAAGAAAGTAGGCTCCCCCTACTAAGGAATGACTGATATGACAGCACTAATTACGCAATGGCTAGAACGAGACCCTGATCCTAAGACTCGTGAAGAGCTACAACACCTCGTCGATACGAACAATGAACAAGAACTTACTGATCGCTTTGGCTCACGCCTTGCCTTTGGTACTGCAGGCTTACGTGGCAAAGTGGGCGCAGGTCCAAACCGAATGAACCGCTTGGTGATTCAAGAGACCGCCACTGGTTTAGGAAACTATTTGCTTGAGCAAGTCAAAGATGCCGCGAGTCGTGGTGTCGTTATTGGCTACGACGGTCGTCCCGATTCAAAACAATTCGCGCATGATACCGCATCCGTACTGACGGCCCTTGGTATCAAGGTTTACCTAACGTATGACGTTGCAGCAACCCCAATTGTTGCGTTTGGTGTCCGTACATTGAATGCTGCGGCCGCTGTTGTTGTTACTGCCAGCCACAATCCACCAGAATACAATGGCTTCAAAGTATATTGGGAAAATGGCGCACAGATTATTCCTCCACACGACTCTGGAATCGCAGCGAAAATTGATGACGCAACAACGAAGCCATTACCTTTAATGTCTCTCGATGATGCAAAACAGCACGGTTTGTTAGTTTGGTTGGAAGACGACTACTACCAAACTTACCGTAAGACAATGAATGAAAACGCGCTGCTTACTCCTGACAACAATACCGATATATCTATTGCTTACACCGCAATGCATGGCGTTGGCGCGAATATGGCGGAAACGCTACTTGTCGACGCAGGCTTCCAAAAAGTGGCAAGTGTTAAGGAACAGCGCGAACCTGACGGAAGCTTCCCAACCGTCAACTTCCCAAACCCTGAAGAAGCCGGTGCAATGGATATGGTGATGGCATTAGGTAAGTCCGTAGATGCAGATATCGCTTGCGCTAACGATCCAGATGCAGACCGTTTTGCCGTGGCAGTTAAACGCCCAGATGGCGAGTATCAGATGTTAACCGGCGACCAAGTGGGCTCACTATTTGGCGATTACTTGCTGGAACAGCAACCTAACGCTTTGGTTGGCAACACCATCGTATCCTCAAGAATGCTGAGCAGCATCGCTAAGGCGCATGGCGCACAATACTATCAAACATTAACTGGCTTTAAATGGCTTACTAATGTTGCCATGGAACAAGAGACAGAAGTCAACCCATTCTTGTTTGCTTATGAGGAAGCGCTCGGTTATACCGTGGGTAACAAGGTGTGGGATAAAGATGGTTTATCTGCAATCGTCGCGTTTTCACAGCTAACAGGCAAGCTTAAAGCGCAAGGCAAAACACTGTGGGATAAACTGGAAGAGCTGTACCGCGAGCACGGTTTCTACTTCAACGCGCAACGCAGCATCGCTCTCGACCCGAACTCTCCACCAATCGGCGACAAACTCCGAGCAAATCCACCAACAGAGATTGCTGGTAAAAAAGTTGCAGTAACCGAAGATCTTAAAACATCGGTTCGCATGTTTGACGACGGCTCTGAAGAATCCATTGACTTACCAGCAAGTGACGTATTGATTTATCACCTAGAAGATCAATCACGCGTGATTGTTCGTCCTTCTGGTACTGAGCCAAAACTAAAATGTTACTACGAAGTCATCAACCTCTTCCCTGCGGATATGAGCTATGAACAAGCACAGCAAGCAGCAGAAGCGAAGATGAACGAACTTATCGACGCGCACCAGCAAAGTTTGTAAGTCAAAGAGAAACATAGATATTTTATACAACAAGAGGCGCAAATTCGCGCCTCTTTTTTTGATTTTAACTAGAACAAGTCAAGCTAACCCGTGCTTTCCCTAGCCTACAATTTCCTTTTGTAGAAAGTACTTGTGGATGCCCTCTGCAGGATAGCCTGAGTACTGCCCCACTTTCTCAAAACCTAATTTGATATAGAACTCAAGAGCTTGAAAGCTGTAGGTATCCAAATAAA
Source organism: Vibrio sp. Vb2880 (assembly GCF_033337975.1). NCBI lineage: Bacteria > Pseudomonadati > Pseudomonadota > Gammaproteobacteria > Vibrionales > Vibrionaceae > Vibrio > Vibrio sp. Vb2880. The sequence continues at coordinate 176,602 of NZ_JAWORT010000005.1, read as the reverse complement.
CATGGGTAACCCCATGAGGCTTTACTTTTTGTTCTAGCATCGACATTAATTGGCTACCGAGACCAGAGGTTCGACTTTCAGCGTCTACCCACAAAAACTCAACAAACACCGTATTTTTAAACATTTCGCCAGTCAAGCCACCCATGATCTTGCCATTCTCATCTTTTGCGAAACAGCCTACAGCATGCACTTCCCCTTCTGGTAAATGCAGTCGGTTATAAGATCGAATACCTTCACGAACAAAATCAAGGTCTGTTTGATCTGGATTTAAACAAAATTCAAGCTTCATATACCCTCTCCTTAGGAAACACCAATATCCTAAAACAAAAAGCCAGCAATTGCTGGCTTTCTGATGGAATATGATAACTTTACAAGGCGAAACTACTCAGCATCCACAACGCCAGAATAACAAACACTAACCCCATTAGTTTATGTTGATACGTGCGGAATTTTTCGTTCTCGAGCAGCCCTTTGCCCAATGTGCCTGCTAACCCAACAAGTAATAAATTGAATGACAAGCCAAGAACGTTCAACAATAACCCTAGCGCTAGCATCTGCTCACCGGAAGATGCAGTGATATTGCTTGAGACAAACTGAGGCAAAAACATCACAAAAAAGACCAAGGCTTTAGGGTTAAGCAAATTACTCATCAAAGCACGCTGATAATAAGTTGATGCCATTTTGTTTTGACCATCAAGCTCTGGAGCCGAAGATGCCTCAGCTCGTAAGCAGTCCCAACCCATTTTTAACAAGTAAGCGCCACCTAATAGATGAAGGACTTTAAGGGCTATTGGGCTCATGGCAATCAGGGTAGATACGCCCATTGCAGCAAGCAAAGTAAGAATAACACCAGACGTCGCATTGCCTAAGCTAGCAAAAAGACCGACCTTCTTACCGTAACTCATACTTGAGCTCGCTATCAGCAACATATCAGGCCCTGGTAAGAGCAATAAGGCGACAACTGCGGTGAGATAAACAGGAAGTACAGATAAATCAATCATGATGGAACCGCTTTTCTACAACAAGGCGGCGAATGTTATACCAACAAAATGACATCATCCAGCCCAAAATAGCCAAGATAAATCAAAAAATAAAAATCATAGTTTGCCCAGCCGAAAAATAGCAATCAATTCGCCTGTTTATCAAAATCGAATAGCAATTTTGTACAAAAATAAGCACGATGGATCCGTTACACTTCTAAAATGATTTTCTTGAGCAGACCGGATAAAGATGAAAGAAAAGAATAAGGAAATCGCTACCTTCAAGATAGCTCAAGAGCTCGGAGGTTTAGAGCTTCTCGATGCAAAGTATGAGAAGCAGAATTTTTCACGCCATAGCCACGAAGGTTACACTATTGGTGTCATCGAAAAAGGGGCACAACAATTTTTTAGGACGGGCGGGAATCATATCGCGCCACAGGACAGCATCATCCTTGTTAATGCAGATGAAGTACACAACGGGCATTCAGCCTCGGAAGGCGGCTGGGAATACAAAGCAATGTACCCCGTACCTCAGCAGTTTCAAACTTTAGGACAAGAGCTTGGCTCACCAAATGTAGCTCTGCCCTATTTCCCTCAACCTGTGGTTTACGATCCTGAGCTGGCTAGTCAGTTACGACTGGTATTTGAAACACTAGAAAAATCAGACAACCGTTTATTGAGAGAAACTTTGGTTTACGGCACGTTGATCAAGCTAGCCAGTAAACACAGCACTCATCGGGCACCACTGAAAGAGTCAACCAGAGCTCAGCGACAAGTGCAGCTCGTCAGAGAATTTTTGGAAGACTTTCCACAAACGGACGTCTCACTAGAAGAACTCGCGAAACTGTCTGGATTAAGCCCTTTTCATCTGCTGAGAGAGTTTCAAAAGCAATTTGGCTTTCCGCCTCATGCCTATCAAATTCAGCAACGTTTACGTATGGCGAAGAAGCTATTAAAAATGGGACAAAAAATTTCAGACGTGGCACAAGAATGCGGTTTCCATGATCAAAGCCATCTGCATCGACACTTTAAAAAAGCCATGGGCGTCACTCCCGGCCAATACGTCCGTCACAGCTAAAGCAGCAATATTGTACAAGGCGTTATGCGACTACCGAGCTATCTTGGTAATCTGATTTAGGAATAAATAAGAAGAAACTATGGACCACACTTTGCCGTTACAAAAAGAATCAAAAGCCACGCTATTTTGGCAAGGTACACTTGCGATGATGCCTCTGAGTATCGCAGTGCTCCCTTGGGGCTTACTCGCAGGCTCATTCGCAATTGATACTGGGCTTCACCCTTTGGAAGGACAAGCACTATCCGCCATTTTGTTCGCAGGTTCTGCACAGCTCGTCGCGATGGGAATGATTAAAACCGGAGCAGGTCTAGTGACCATGTTACTGACAACGTTTTTTATCACCTCTCGACATTTCCTCTACAGTGTATCGATGCGCAGTAAAATTGCACCGCTCCCTCTAAAATGGCGATTATCACTCGGCTTCTTACTTACTGACGAGCTGTTTGCGATTGTAGGCCACCATTCCGATAAACAGTTTAATCGCTGGTATGCACTTGGGGCTGGTCTGAGTTTTTACCTGTTTTGGAATGTCGCGACATTGACGGGCATTATTGCGGGAAGTCTAATCCCTGAACTGAACGAAATGGGTTTGGAATTTGCTGTAGCCGCTACTTTTATCGCGATAGTAGTACCCACCATTAAAAATGCAGCGGTGCTCGCGAGTGTTATTGTAGCTTTGGTGAGCTCAGTTGCCCTAACCTATTATCAAATTGAGGGAAGTTTGATGATTTCGAGCATTTTAGCCATGCTTACTGGTTACTTTGTGGAACAAGTAAAGGAGAAACGCTAATGATCATGTTGGCTATTTTGCTGATGACGGTACTTGTTTTCACCAGCCGCTACTTGTTTTTAGAACCCAAGCTACCATTGCGATTAGGGACGCGCACTCAAAAAGTACTCAATTACGCTAGCCCCGCAGTACTGACTGCGATCTGGGCACCTATCGTTTTCATTCCCGATGGGGAGCTCAGCGTCAATGTGCAAAACCCATTTTTACTGGCTGCCGTACTGGCTGCTTTAATCGCGTATTTTACTAAAAATGTTCTTTTAACGACGGTTATCAGTATGGTGGTATTTCTCGTTCTGCGAATTTGGCTTTAATCCGCCAACCACTCAATCTCCAACAAGGTGACATCGCCACACTTTAATCGACCAAGGAAGATGTCACCTTCATGTACCTCACCAACGCCCTTTGGTGTACCAGTCATCACTACATCGCCATCTTGAAGTGTTGTGTAACTGGTTAATTCATCCAGGATACTTAGCGGCGGATAGAGCATTTGGTTAACGTGACCTTTTTGTACACGAACACAGTTAATTAAGAGCTCAAGGTTAAGATCATTGATATCAATGTTTTCCAAAGAGACAAACCGACTAAACACAGCAGATCCATCAAATGCCTTAGCACGCTCCCACGGCAACCCCTGATTTTTAAGCGAGGATTGCAAACCACGCTTGGTCAGATCCAATCCCAAACCAACCGCTGAATAACGTCCATCCTTGATCAAAAAGCAGATTTCAGCCTCATAATGAAGGGGCTCTTGATGGAATGAACGCAGAGTTGTTGATACGGAAGTTGCGGGTTTATTAAATACCACCATTTGCTCAGGCATTGCATTATTAAGCTCATGAATATGTTCAACGTAATTTCGTCCAACACAAAGCACTTTACCCACTTCTACTTTCTTTTCTTCAACTTGAATAACACTCATCATTCTTCCCTGCAAAACAAAAATCCCATCATAATCTAACCTATTGACTTAACGACACTAAATAGCAACCTCTAGTGTAAAAAATAAGACATTCACCCCGTTTTGAGTTTTGTATCATCTAATTGACACAGCAAAGTATTTGTAAAACAAATAGACAAAAAAGCCAGCACGAGGCTGGCTTTAGATCAATGAGCTTGAATAATAGTTCTCGCTAAACCCTATTATAGGTAGTAACGAGCACCTAACGCCCATTTGTCATCAGTTTCACGACCATTGTCGTCATTTAGGTCAAATTGGTAACCCGCGTAACCAACAAATTTAGGCGTGAAGTTGTATTCTGCTTGTAGTGCCATTTCTTCACGAGCAGTTTCTGTTTTAGAGCTCTTAAACTCTTTACCTTCCACCATCTCATAGTTAACACTCAAGTTTAGGCTGTTTGCTAGAGCGTATGCGATGATCGCTTCGTACGCATCACTTTCTTCTAAACGGTCGCCTTTTGCACTGAAGTTCATGTTTTCGTTTGAACCATAAACCGCAGCAAGGAATAGGCCTTGTCCGTACGCACCGTAAGATGCTGATACAACGTGTGATTCCGCCGTGTGCTTACCTGCATATGCAGGGTGCTGGAAATCACCGCCATTGTAAGAGTAACCGATTTTAGCGCCCATGATTGAGTAAGAAAGCGCAGCTTGCACACGGTCATCGTATTTAGCACCGCCAGTTATAACTCCAGCATCGTTGCGTGTGTAATCATCGTTTGCACCCTGCCAACCAAGACCAAAGTTGATCACCCCCGCTTCACCCAACTCGATGGCATTACGGTAAGAAAGCATTTTATCCGCACGGCCTGTGCCAAGGTTTCCATGATCGTCATAGATGAAGTCGTTTGCAAACGCGATTGGCATATCTGCAATACCTGCGACATCGTAGTAAGGTGACCATTGCGTACCACCTACTGCACGACCATAAACCTCATGCGTTACACCTAAGTAACCTAGACGAGTTTTAAACGACTCTTCACCACCGTCTAAGTAGTTTAGCGCCCATTCACCACGTGCGTCTGCGGTGAAGCCATTACCCAAATCCTGTGTCGCAGAGATATTGATACGAGGAGAGTTAGTACCCACATCCGTGTCACCTTGCTCTGATCCATTTAAATTAACAGAAACGTGGCCGCCCATCGAAAATGTTGTGCCATCGTTATTATATAGTTCCACTGCAACTGCTTGAGTACCGAAGGTTGCTGCCGCGATTGCCGCTGCTAATAATTTTTTATTCATTTCTAAATCCATTACTTATTAGTTGGTTAGTCAGTTTTAGACCCGGCTTTGGTTCACTTTCGTAAAAACGAAATGATGAACAAAGAGAGGAATACAAAGGCTATCCGAGGCATCGTTTCCACCAGATTACTTTTACCTTTGTGTAACAACTGCCGACACTTTATTTGATTAGTTCCTGACAACCGAGTGAAAAGATCTCAGACAAAACCTAAAAAGCAATCGTTTACTTAGTCTTTAAGAAATCGAGAAATAAAAACCTTACAATAAGAAATGCTTTAGAGAGAGTTAGCTCACAAATAGCTGATGATTCGCTATTTTTAGGCCAAACTTCCCTGCCAAATTGAAATGTTTACTTACATTTAGGGTCAAGAAGCAATTCAGGAACTTTTTGAAAAAAACACAGTCTTTAACGGAGAGGAAAAAACCTCAAAAAAGATAAACCTTTCTTTTTATAAGTGGTATGAGAAGGGGCACTTATTCTTGCCAGCAATAAAAGTGCAATCAAATCATAACTTAACAGAAATCTATCTTTCATTTTCAGCATTTACCTTAGCGTCATCAACACATCGGGCAAGAAAGCCCATCGATTACAACTAGGGTAATAAGAAAATGAAAAAGGCAGCACTAACTACTGCAATTCTTACAGCATTGGTATCAGCACCATCATTCGCAGCAACTGTATACAAAAACGACGGTACTGAATTAAAAGTTGGCGGCCGCGTTGAGTTTCGTGGTGACTTCATCGGTTCAGACGGTGCTGAAGTTGAAGGTTCTATGGAAGATAAAAGCCGTGCTCGTCTTAACCTAAAAGGTAAAACAGACATCGGCAACGGCCTTTCTGCTTTCGGTGTTTACGAAGCCGAACAAAAAACGGGCAAGAGTGAATTCAAAAACCGCTACATGTATGCAGGCGTCGACTCTGATATCGGTGCTTTCTCTGTAGGTCGTCAAGACATGGCTGCAGTCATCATCTCTGACATGACGGATATCACTGAATTCTCTGGTGTTCAGCAAGTTATTGATTCGTCTTCTGATAAGCAAGACAGCGTTTTCGCATACCGTGGTGCGTTTGATGCACTACAACTTCAAGCAACCTACCAAGCAAACTCTAGCGATAACGAAGATAAATACGGCATCTCTGGAATGTACTCACTACCAATGGGCCTCGACTTTGGTCTTGCATACTCTGGTGGCGATGTAGATAAAGATAACTCTGAAGATCAAATTCTAGGTGGTATCGCTTACTCGATGGACAACCTTTACCTAGCAGGTACTTATTCTCAAGGCTCCCTGACTGACTCTGAAGACTTTACGGCTTACGAGCTAGTCGCAAGCTACAAAGTAGCAAGCAAAGTGACACTTGCAGCTCTATACACAGCTCAAGAGAATGATCCAGACAACGGTTCAAAGTACGACACCGTTGAAGGTATCGAGCTTGTTGGTTACTACAAACTAAACAGCAACTTCCGTACTTACCTGTCTTACTACATCAACCAACTTGATGAAGCAAAAGATGCAACAACAGGTCTAGTAACAGAAGGCGAAGATACACTGCGCCTAGGCGTACGTTACGATTTCTAATTCACTCTTGTCCTAAGAGCGAGTCCACTTGGCCAGCACCTTTGCTGGCCATTTTTTATTTAACCCAACACAACTCGATAAGTTTTCACACTATCCAAGCATCGCTCAGCAATGAAAAACGAGCGTAACGACGCCTACTTCTGCCCTCTTTTAATGCGATTGATCACTAAGTTAGTGCATTTCATCTAATCGACAACATAGAAAAACCAAAAAACCATTTAAAATCAAATATATAAAAGTTGGCACGTGTTCTGCAATATTATTTATGCAAATGCATGGCAGCGTTTGTGCTTCTCGTTCTTTGTACCTGTTATAACAGGCACGTCCTTTGAATTGGTAATGTCGCCTCCCTCTGGGAGGCATTTTTTTATTGGCGCGAAAAACAATAGGACGTATGATCCCGCCACCTCTATCAAACTGGAATTTTTCAATTGAATCATCATCCTGTTCAAGGTGCGTCCTGGATGCTAACAGCTGGCTTGGCATTCGCCATAGTGAACAGCTTCGCCCAGATTGCTAGCATCAACTTTGGTGTCTCCTCCACCACATTTGCGTTATTCCAATATGCAATCGCCTTATTTGTTATTCTGCCCTACCTACGTACACTTGGGATTAGACGTTCTTTAAGAACCCAACACTTTGGCTGGCATGCATTCCGCATTTTTCTCTCTGTTATCGGGATTCAACTTTGGTTATGGGCTCTCGCTTACCCAGTTCCAATTTGGCAAGGCATTGCACTTCTCATGACCTCTCCGTTATTTGCCACAGTTGGTTCTGGCTTGTTACTCAAAGAGAAAGTAGGTACTGCACGCTGGCTCGCTACATTGACGGGGTTTGTTGGTGCCATGATCATTCTTGAGCCTTGGGCAGACTCATTTACATGGGCGACCCTGCTCCCTGTTGGCGCCGCATTTTTCTGGGCAGCGTATTCATTAATGGTTAAAAAAATGTCGGTAAACGATCCGCCTTCAACCATGGTCGTCTATTTATTACTGCTGATAACGCCATTTAATATCTTGTTAGCGATACCGACGTTTACTATGCCAGATACGTGGACGATATGGGGTGTGCTTTTAGCCGCAGGTGCACTAACAGCACTCGCTCAATGGGCTATCGTTAAAGCATATGCAGTAGCAGACGCCTCATTTGTGCAACCATTTGATCACGCCAAACTGCCTTTGAATGTTGTTGCTGGTTGGTTGGTGTTTGGTTGGGTGCCACCTGGTCGTTTATGGTTAGGTGCTGCGATTATTATTGCATCTATTGCGTTTATTACGCATTGGGAAGCGAAAAAGACAAAGTTAGTTGAAAGAAAAATCTAATTTAAAAGTTCTATATTTTCAGGAAAGGAAATGAGGAACCCATATGAGTCAACCAATCAAAATTACACTGTATCGCTGGGCTGGTAGTTGGGGCCCATTCAAAGTCAATATTCCTTGTGGTGAATGTACATTAACCAAAGATATTTTAAAGGATACTTTTGAAAACGAACTAGCCGATGTGCCCGTTGAACTCGAGATAAAAGATTGGTTATCTCACTGGTGGGAACCATTAAAAGCGGGGGCTTGGCATGCACCCATTCTTCTTGTCGAAGGGAAAGTTATCAGTCAAGGAGAAGCATTGAATCGGGGTGTGCTTGTACAGTCTGTTATTGCTGAGTGGGTAAAACGCGATGAGCTAAAAGGCAACATTGTTTATGGTAAAGCAACTTGCCCTTACTGTGTCAAAGCCAAACAATTACTTGACGAGGCTGGCGTTCAGTATGAGTACCATGATGTAGTTAAAGACAGCGCCGCCTTATACCGCATGATTCCTGAAGTAAAAGCCATCATTGGCGAAAAAACACCGGTAACAGTGCCGCAAATTTGGTTAGATGGAAAATATATTGGAGGGGCTGACGATTTAGAGAAGTGGTTATCAGCAAAGGGGCTAGATAAAGTGCCTAACAATGTTGTGGAGATACCAAGCCAATCCGCGTAATTCTAGATTTAAATGTCATCAGTCTTTGAGTAGCGTTTTGCCAATGTTGTGCAATATGTTGGCTACTTACTAACAACAAAACAGAGAAAAGCAAAAAGCCCTGATTTTTCAATCAGGGCTTTTTAAATTATTTCGCCAGTTTTTTAATAACACGAGCAAAAACAGAAGCTTTTTTCTTCTTCGCTTTACCGTAAAGCGCTTTGTGCATCGCGTCTTTTGCAATCATCTGGCCAATATAAGCACCACCAAGTTCGTTACCCATGACCTTCTCCTGAATGTATTGACTTAACTATGTTGTAATTTTACACCACAATTAGATAAAAACAAGACTCCAGTCACATTTATTTTGTAATTAACTTTCAGTTTGATTTTCGTGGATTTCTTGAAATGAGCGTCTATCGCTTAGGTTGTTGGTATGTTTTACCCGCTGCGACGTACGTATCTTTCTGTTTGATTTCAAAGAATGTTTCAAAGAACCACGCAGCAAACTTGATCAAGTGATCGCCTTCATTCATGACGTGCTCTACGTATTCTTGCTCTTCTCCGGACTCATCTTCTTGAGTGGTAATATGGTAAATACGTTTCTCACCATCAACTTCTGCAAGGCCAAACTGACCCGTTAGGGATTGCGCCGCTTGTGCAACTTCTTCTTCCTCACACGCCTTCAAGATTTCAAGTGCCTTTGGCATGCTTTCTTGCTGAGTAATTTCTTTTACCAGTGTTTCAAATTCGTTTTGTTGCATTCTTTCACCTAACGATTAGAGATCGGATAGCCATTGGGCAGAAATGTATTCCAAGCTTGAGAGAAGTATCAAGGTTCGCCCTCTTCCTTTCAAACCAAGTCATTCAGTATACACAACAAGCCAGACTTAATTTAGCTGCGCATTTTAGAAAGCCGACCTTCTGGTTGCAAGTATATTCAGATGGAAGTTTCTGCTTGAACCGTCCCTTCTGGCACTTTACGAAATTGGCTTAGTACAAGAACAAAGCAAGAAAGTAACGCAATAAACAAATAAAACACCCCAAGCTGCTGCTGATTCGTAACCCATGAGTCTACTAAGTACCCACCAAACAAACCTGCTAAACACATTTGAATAGAGCCAGATAACGCAGAAACCGCGCCTGCCTGTTGCTTATGTGGCGAGAGTAGCAAACTAATCGATACTGGGAATGACATGCCTTGGGCAAAACTTAAACACGTGAATGCCGTCAGCAATGAAAATACACTGAAGGGGGTAACCAACAACATGAAGCCAGCAACAGCAACAATCGCGAAACTCATCAGCAAGATTTGCTGAGCTTTGTAACGAGCATTGATCAAATTCAGCACTAAGCTACCCGTCAGCAAACCAACTGACGGTATGATCATCAAAGAGCCGTAATCTGCCGCCGTTAATCCTAACTCTTGTTGCATTAAAAATGGATACAAGGAGAGCGTAACCAGAGCCGATAAATAACTAAGCCAGTTGTAGCTCGCACTACCAATCACTTGTGTATTCGTTAACAGACGCAAATAGTTCGCGCTTACTTCGCCTACTTTAAATTTTCTCTTCGGATAAGGCAGCGTTTCTGGCAGCACCAATAAACCAAGTGTAAAAATTGCCATTAAGTAAATCAGCACAAACACGAAGACAGCATGCCAACTCAGGTGAAAAGCAATCCAGCCACCAAACAGCGGAGCAATAATTGGCATCGCTGAAGCAGTGACTGAAATATAAGATAGCGCTTTGGTTAATTGCATACCGTCATAACTATCACGCAGTACTGACCGACCAAGTACCGAAGCGCTGCCCGCTCCTAGGCCTTGCAGTAACCGTCCCGCTTCAAGGGCAACAATGTTGTCCGAAAACGCGATGCAAATAACCGTACCAACTAGATATACACTTTGCCCCAGAATAAACACCGGCCGACGACCAATCGCATCAGACAATGGGCCGTAAAAAAGCTGAGAGATACCGAAGCCAACGAGAAATAGCGTGACGAGATTCTGAATCGAATGTTGCGGCAAATTCAAGTCATGACCAATCAACGGCAAAGAAGGAAGATAAATACTAACGCCAACTTGGCCTGTGGCAATGATCATCATCGCTAATAACAATGGTGTTTTACGCAAACGTTCCTCCTACTTTGTGACAGATTGATGGCAAACAGTGTATATTTGATACTCAAAGATGATAATCAGCTAAGTTGGAAAGGAATTAATTCCCAAGGAGATACAATGGACTGGATTCAAAGCGTGAAGAGTTATATTCGTGTGGTCGAAGAAGGTAGCTTTAATGCCGCAGCGCGGAAACTCAATACCACCAGCTCAGCTATCAGTAAGCGAGTTCAATGGCTAGAAGATAAAATTGGCGTTCAACTACTCAAACGTACGACCCGCTCAATTAGCCAAACTGAAGCTGGTGCGCTGTTTTATCAACGAGCAAAAAGTCAGCTTGATTCATGGCAATCGGTATTAGATGAAACTCGCTCAGTCAACCAATCACCAGCGGGGCTATTAAAAATTGGGGCAACGCTGGCCGTTGGTTCCAAGTTTCTAGTTCATTATCTTGATGATTTTCTTGATAAATATCCAGACATCACACTTCAATTAACAACAACGCTACCAGGCCAATTGCCAGAGCTAAGCTTAGACCTGTTTATTAGCCGGGAATTAGAGCAACTGAACTCTCTAAGTTTCAAAGCTACTGCACTTTTCGAACATAAAGCCCAGTTTTACGCCGCGCCTAGTTACCTAAAGAAATATGGCACACCACAATGCGTTGAGGATCTGACAGAGCATAATGTCCTGATTTGGGGAGAAAAACCCTCACGAGAAATCAAAACAAATCGAGGCAAACGTATCAGCTTGTCCGGTAACTTTGCCACGACCAACCCAGAAGCGCTGTTTCATGGTGCCAAAAGAGGCATGGGTATTTTGATGACGAACAACGTCATGATCAAAGATGATCTCAAATCCGGCGCGTTAGTCCCTATCCTGCCCGATATCACAGCGGATAAAGCCACTGTATATGCCTACTATCCAAAGCTGGATTATCAGCATACCCGAACTAAGCTGTTCCTCGATTATCTCAAATCACGATTGGAAGAGGAGAAGCGCGCCTAGCTTAGCGTTTTTATCGCTATAGCTTTAAAAGGTTCAAGCATAAAAACATGAAAATAATGATTTGTTCGTTCACAAAATTTGAAAAATCTGCCTTAGTAACCGATAGTTTATTTGATGCATATCAAATAATAATTCGTCGTGTCTTACACGATATGTTAATAACAACGCTAGGTGAAATGCTCAATGGGTCAGGTACAAATCAGTTTCCACAAAATTGATGAGATATTGAAGCTAAACGGCACGGCTCAGCTAAACCGAGTCACGCTAGATATTCATCAACACTTGCAGAGCCATTGCACTTGCGTTGTAGAAGTTGCGCATCTTCAGCATTCGGCTCATACCATTTCCTTCGCCAGCAATGGAAAAATTACAGACAACCTAAGCTACCACCTTTCAGGCACCCCCTGTGAAAAAGTGGCGAAAGACATTGGCGAACATATTTTCTATCAAGACCAGGTATACAAGCGTTTTCCTGAAGATCAGATGTTTCAAGAAGATGGCATTCAAGCTTACATTGGCCTGCCATTGAAGACACAAAATGGCGAAGTTCTGGGAATTTTACTGTCTACCTTTACCCGAAGCATCCACGCGAAAGAAGCGCAAGATATCCTCGACTTCCACCGATTTTATGCCAATGTCATTATTCATAGCTTACGTGAAAAGTGGGTCAGTGAACGTTCAGATAAGCTTCTTAATCAGCTTAGCTATGAGGTATCGCATGATAACCTAACTGGACTGCTCAACCGTAGCTGTTTAGCTGATACCTTGGAGACATTAACGCAGCAGGCGACTCGCCCATTCAGTTTGGCGTATCTTGATATCGATAATTTCAAATCGATCAATGATATCAACGGAAACTATATCGGCGACCAAATCATTAAGTTCACAGCTAACGCCATTCAACAGAGCTTGTCGTCGCCAAACAATGCGTTCCGTGTTGCAGGAGATGAATTCGCCTTCATCACGTACGACGAAGATCCTGTCGCCGTGTGTCAGGAAGTACTCGACAAAATTGAAAGCGGCTACAGCGACAAATCTAACCGGATTTCTTTCACCGTTAGTATTGGTATTGCACGTGCCCCAGTACATATGTTGAACAGCGATGAGCTGATTTTGAATGCCAGTCTCGCTCTCAAAGATTGTAAAAAACACCGCGATACACGGATTCAGCATTACGACACACACCTTAGTGCGTTATACCACCGTAGGACGCAGCTTATTGAGGCAATGCGAATCCAGCTAAGTACTGATATACAAGACAGCGATGAGTTGTATGTAGTGGTTCAACCGATCGTTGATATCACGAGCGACCGCTGGAATTACTTTGAAATTTTGACTCGTTGGAATAGCAATATCTATGGAAATATCTCTCCAGCGGAGTTCATTGAAGCTGCCGAACAATCAGGCCTGATTATCGAGTTAGGTGAACGGATTATTGAACTCGCGTGTATCGCAAAGCAAGAACTCGAAGCGAACCTAGGCTATAAAGTCAAACTCTCCATCAATTGCTCAGCGTATGAGCTGGTTGATTCCAACCGTTATATTAATCACTTAACCAACATGGTTGAAAAGTATCAGCACGAAGCAAAAGACTTTGTTATAGAGCTCACCGAGACCGTCTTGCTCTCACAAAGTGGCCGTGAACAGATGGTACTTAACTCGTTGCGATACTTGGGTTTTAAAGTCGCACTGGATGATTTTGGTACGGGATACTCAAGCTTGAACTATATACACAATTATCCGATTGATAGCATCAAAATCGATGCTACCTTTGTGCAGAACATGCTCTCAAATACAACCTCTGAACAAGTAGTGTTTTTGATAGCGCAATTGGCAGAGCTGCTTGATGTGGATTTGATTGCCGAAGGCGTAGAAGACGATAGAGCACTGCAAAAGTTAATTGAAATGGGCTGCCACTACATCCAAGGTTATTTTTACTCTCGTCCACACAGTGTTGAAGAAATCGTACACCTGATAAATGAACGTGAAGTACGGAGTGCCTAACGTACTGAACAGACTGCTGTCATAGAATTCAAATCTAGTTAATGCACAAAGTAAAAGAGACCAAGCTATGCTTAGTCTCTTTTTGTTTTTTGAGCGAAGTACTTTATTACAGCACTGCTTTCTCTTTATCGCGTAATAGTTTATCCATTTCATCTCTGTTCGCGACAAAAGTAGCCATCTCTTTCTTAGGAACAGAACTCGCCATTGGGATATTTGCTCGCATAGCGTTAACTGGACGGCCGTATTCAATCAACTCATAGTGAAGGTGTGGCCCAGTCACTCGACCTGTTTTACCAGAAAGACCGATACGCTGGCCTCGAGAAACCTTTTGCCCTTTCTTCACCAAAATCTTACTTAGGTGTAAGTAACGGGTTTTGTATTTGCTGCCGTGCTCAACAACCACGTAGTTACCCGCATAAGGGTGTTTACGAGTCATGATCACTGTACCATCACCAGTAGAAACGACGGGTGTACCGGTTGGTACAGCAAAGTCAGTGCCGTTGTGCGGCGCAACACGCCCCGTTACTGGATGTAAACGATTAGGATTAAAGCCAGAACTGATACGCCAACGACTACTTACAGGGTAACGCTGGAATGCGCGCTGTAAGCTTTCACCTTTGGCATTGTAGAATTGACCATCAGTATGAAGGTAAGCGGTGATCTCGCGGCCGCGATTATAAATCTTAATCGCTTCAATTTCGTTCTTACCTGTTGGTACACCATTGATGCTTTGTGAGCGACGAACAACTTCAAATCGATCACCTGCACGAAGATCACGTCCAAAGTTAAGTTGTTCTTTGAGTAAGCTTACGACTTGACTCACTTCCGCCGACGTTAAACCTAAACGACTCGCAGAAGAAGAAAAACTGCCTTGAATAACGCCAACTAAAGGCTCTTGGCTCCACACGCCAGGAATGGAAATATCAGTAAAGTCATAGCTACCATCACTATTCAGCTTGTAGACCACTTTATCTGCAATAGAAAATTGCAGTTCCATTTTCGCTAACTCGCCTGTCGCATCATCACGCCAGAAACGGAGCGTATTGCCCGGCTTAAGTGTATCAAGTGCCAAGTAGTTCAAATCCGTTTCCATTACTTTCATTAACGAGCTGTAACCGAAACCGAGCTGACTAAAAATAGTGCTTAGGTTGTCACCTGCTTGGATTTGATATTCGAAGTTCGGGGGAGTGACAACTTCGGCAGTTGTCGCATCAAGAATTTTTTCAACGACCTGAGGTTCAGGTAGGTTCAATGCGATGGTTTTGGTTAAAGATGACTCTTTGAGAGAGTGAGAAACACCAATCGCAACTAAAACTGGCAAGGAGTATAACAGCAGCGCTCTACGACTTGTCAGATTCGGCAACCGTCTTGTAATTTCATTTGTAGACACGGGAATTACTATCTCCTTTCAAACAAGGCTCATAGCTTATGCATTCCCGAATAAGAAATCACTAGGAAATTTCGAGATCTAGCGCAGAAAATACTGAATTTTTACAGAACTCAAAAAAAATTCATCACTGTTGCATATGTAAGTTATTCCCTACACGCTGTAATGTGGATGAATTGAATTGATTTGGCGTGTCTGCCATTGCTTGATCGTCACCGTGCGCTAAATATGAAAGCGTGATAGTTGTATCACTTTTCCATTCGAGCTGAGTAAATTTCACGCGGTCACCAACAAAAATACTGTCTAAAAGTACAACTCGGCTCGGCACGGGGTCAAACTTGAACAAGCCAACATAGTTAAACGAACCGCTACCTTGTGTCGTTACAATCATCGGTGCAACAACCCATGAAACACCTTCAATCTCACGCTGACTAATCGACGCAGTTGGGACAAGTACCTGACCTTTCGTCGCACCTGCATCATAGTCACCTATCAAATAGCCGTTTTCTTTATCCCACTCATCAAGAAAAGTGACCGCACCCTGCTCGGGGACTTGTATCGTCCAAGGATTACGTGCAGTGATACCAAGCGTCTCTTGCACAATAACGTTAGTTTCTACTTCTGTTTGAGGAAACTTAGCCATGATCTCGTCATCAGACAAACTAAAACGATAAACACCTGCGATCACAACCACAACTAATAAAACGATTGGAATAAGTAGAATAAGTGGTATCGGCAGGATTTTTTTGTGAGTCATGAAAGCTTCCTTGTTTCAAGGTATAAACGAAAAGCGAGTATACCATTGTATACCCAAATGATTTCACCTCTTCAAGTGTTTCAAAATTAAACTAAACTGATTATATCCAAATAGTTTCAAGTCCAGAGCTCATAACGAGCTAGTGACACAAGCTCTGTGCTCTAGGTCTATTGGTGTATTGGGACAAATAGGTAATCACGATGACAAAAACCATTCATACATGCGAGTGCGCCTGCGGTTTAGTTGAGATCCGTTGTAAGGGAGAGCCCACCCACACGTCTGTCTGCCATTGCTTCGAATGCCAAAAACGAACTGGCAGTGTTTTTGGGGTACAAGCTCGCTTTGAAAAAGAGCACGTTACTTTAAACGGTGAAGTCACTAGCTATACCCGAATTGGCGATGATGGCAGTGAGGTTCAGTATGACTTTTGTCCATCCTGCGGCACGACAATGAGGTTGTTCGTTTCTGCATACCCGGAAATCATGATCATTCCCGTCGGTCTATTTACCGATAAAGAGTTCCACCAACCTACCGTTTCAGTCTATGAACAAATGAAACACGGGTGGGTGAGTTTCGAATGCACAACGGAACACATCTGCTAGCGAGCAATCCGCGTTCACGTATTTACTTTGGCTCGGACAAACGACCTATAAGTGAGATTTTTTTGAGAATGATCAATCGAGTTTTACTGTAAAGGGTTTCGTAACTCGGTGTGAGCGTTATAATCGGCTCCTAATATTTGGTTGGGGTTTATTGTGATTTCCAGACTTCCTCGTTGGGTGGAATATGGCGCGTTTCTACTAGCTCTTCTCGCGGGCTGCGTCAACGCCGTTGGTCTTCTCGGCTTTCAACACCAAGCGATAACTCATCTTTCGGGAACCGTAACTCAGCTAGGGAACAGCTTGCTAACAGGTGTGGATAGCTCCATTCACCTGCTCTTCATCGTATTTAGCTTTTTGATTGGCGCTGCCTTTAGCGGCTTTTTTATTGAAAGCAGTGCGTTAAAACTAGGGCGAAGATATGGTGTTGCACTGTGCATAGAAGGGAGCTTGCTCTTACTCAGCTTGGGCTTTTTGGTGCAAGGGGATTTGTACGGCCAATATCTAGCATCAGCAGCATGTGGATTACAAAACGCAATGATCACCACGTTTAGCGGCGCAGTAGTCAGAACCACACATATGACCGGAATCATCACCGATCTAGGGATTATGATTGGAGAGAGCTTGAGAGGTCGTCAATTTGACCGACGTAAAGCAAAATTATTCCTATTCATTTTCTTTGGCTTTTTGTTTGGCGGCGTCGCGGGAGCGGCTCTATTTACGGTATATGGTTTATATACGCTGGTTTTCCCAGCAATATTGGCTTTTTCTACAGCTCTGATTTACTGGAGTTACCTATACATACTTAGCCGTCAACAAAAAGCATAAAATTTCGATCCGATTGAAGTGACATGCTTCAATCGGATTTGGCTCAATAGGTTCACACTGCAACGGTACAAGAAACGCTGAACGGCAATTTGACACTGCTAAAAACCTTAGAATAGATAAGGCTAACTGAATTTCTGGCTAAGAAGTTAGTCAGATCAAAATCACATTTGTTTACCATTTTATTATTCCAGTCACAATGCGCCCCATAATTCACTCCGCAATTCGCCTCTCGTGCTACAATTTTCTAACACAAGCAACATATTCGCATACACTTATACGTTATTTGACCAATTACCCGACAAATCGGCTGAATAACTAGATGTATTTAATGAATAGTATTGCAATGGATGCAGTTTGCGGGTACCCTCCGCAAAACTGTGATTAAATACGGATGTTTAGTGAATATTTATGTCATGGAAATGGCAAGTATTGACTAGTAGTAACACGAGACAACTATGCATAACACCACTAATGCTACTGAAGCTCCTAAGGGCAACTTTTGGATGTTTTTCATCCCTTCCCTAATTGGTCTTCTACTCTTTATGGCTCCGATCTCTTACGATGGCGGCCTAACCATTCCCGTTGCCGTGATGGCAAAAGTCATCCCAGCGGTGTTAGGCGATACCTTGATTGCTATCGTCACCAGTATCATCGCTTTCATGGCCGTTGCTTCTGTTCTTTGCAAAATTTTTAAGCCAGCTGCAATTTTACGTAATGGTTTTTTAAACGGTCTCTTCAACCCATCTCCACTTTGGCTCGTTGTTCGTTTAATCGGCGGCGCTGCCGTGTTAATGACGTTTTTCCAAGTGGGTCCAAAAGAAATTTGGGAAGAGAACACTGGCGGGCTTGTTCTTACTGGTCTTCTACCTACTCTGTTTGCCGTTTTCATTTTCGCGGGTTTACTGCTTCCGCTTCTTTTGAACTTCGGTCTTCTGGAGCTATTTGGTGCGTTACTCAGTAAAATAATGCGTCCGGTATTCAACCTACCTGGCCGCAGTGCAATTGACTGTATGGCATCTTGGCTAGGCGACGGAAGTGTTGGTATCTTGCTAACCAGCAAGCAATACGAAAATAAGTTCTATACTCAGCGTGAAGCGGCTGTTGTCGGGACCACTTTCTCAGCAGTATCGATCACGTTTAGCTTAGTTGTTATCGCTCAGGTAAAACTAGAGCACTTATTTTTGCCTTTCTACGGCGCTATCTGTCTAGCTGGTATCGTAGCTGCGATTATCATTCCTCGCCTGCCTCCGCTTAGTCTGAAGAAAGATCGCTACATTGACGGCAGCAACCCTGATAAAGACGCAGATGCAGTGCCAGAAGGCCACACCACATTCTCTTGGGGTATGGATCTAGCTCTTAAGCGTGCTGGTCAAGTCACATCGGTTCAGTCTGTATTTAAAGAAGGCGTACACAACGCAGTCGATATGGTATTTGGCGTACTACCTGTAGTTATGGGTCTTGGTACCGTTGCATTGGTGATTGCAGAATACACGCCTGTATTTGCAATTCTGGGTCAACCGTTTATCCCATACCTAGAGCTACTGCAAGTCCCTGAAGCTGTTGCAGCATCACAGACAATCGTTGTTGGCTTTGCGGATATGTTTATTCCAGCAATTTTAGCTGCCTCAATCGATAACGAAATGACACGTTTTGTTATTGCAGCAATGTCAGTAACTCAGCTTATCTACATGTCGGAAGTAGGTGCCCTACTGTTAGGCAGCAAAATTCCAGTAAACATTGTAGAGCTCTTCGTAATTTTCATTTTACGTACGTTAATCACGTTACCTGTGATTGCTGGCGTTGCTCATCTTATTTTCTAAAATCGAGACGTCAATTAACAAAGGCTCCGCATCGTCGGGGCCTTTTTTATACCTAAAACTCCGTCCACATTAGGCTTTTAGTAAAAAGCTCATAATTTACAAAGACAAAACTTAAACAAAACACCTGTCAGCACCAACAAAATTTTCATCACCTCACCTGTAAAACCAGTTGATACCACTGTTTGTTAAGCAATTCTTTTCATTATGACGATTTCATTAATCGAGCTCGCAAACATGATCACACTCACAAGTTTTAACGTAAATTGTCGGTTTGTTTAAATTTAGTTAAAAAAGACGACAAATGAGTTCATGTTTTTGACAAAGATGTCGATAAAAATATAACCAAACACAATAGGTTTCTCTTTATGCCCAATTCGCTCGGTTTAAAAGAGGCGAAAGCAAAGTGGAACCAACCGGGAGAATCAGAGGAAAGCTCATGAAATTCAGACATAAGGTTGTCACAGCCTCTTCATTTTTGCTGCTAATTACCGTGTCGTTATTGTCGACACAACAAGTTATGACCATCCGCTCCCAAACTCAGGAGCAAATCGACTCAAGTGTAAACGAGATATTGACCAGTGTTGGTAACACTGTGCAATCAGAAATGAATGCAAAGAAGGATCTCGCTCGCTCCATTACTGAAGTGATTGAGCTTGACCCCAGTTCACATAGCTATGTTCAAAACATACTTGAAAGACCCACGCCAAAAAGCAGCTTCCTTGCCATCGGTTTTGGTTATGAAAGTAATGGCTTTGTGATTGAAAATGACGACGGCTGGGATGCGGGTCCAGACTACGACCCACGTCAGCGTCCTTGGTTTATTGCAGCTAAGAGCAAAGGCGATTTGGTCGTAACCGATCCGTACGTCGATGCGTCTTCGAAAAACGTTATCATCTCTGTTGGTACGCCAGTAAAAGAAAATGGCCAGTTTTTAGCCGGTATGTTTTATGACCTCGAATTAACTACCCTTTCAGATCTGGTCAACCAAGTGAATCTGTTTGATGCTGGTTACTTATTTCTGGTCACCGCTGATGGCACAACCATTGCTCACCCTCAAAGTAAATACAACGGTGAGAAAGTCGGTAGCTACCTCCCACAAATCGAACTTACGCAATCAGCACAACATGTTGAGATTGATGGCAACCGCTACATGGTTAACCTGACTCACATTCCTGGCGAGAACTGGTACGTAGGTTCGGTGATCGATGAAGCTGTTGCCTATTCTGCCGTAGGAGAGCTCCGTAACAACGCTATTATTTATTCAATCATTGCCGTGATTGCATCTATTATCGCCCTAACTCTGTTGATTCGCACTCTCATGCGTCCTTTGGACACGCTAAACAATGCGATTAAAGATGTAGCATCAGGGAAAGGCGACCTTACACAACGCCTCGAAACAGATACTGACCAAGAGTTTTCTGAGCTTGCCACAAACTTCAATACGTTCATGGAGAACTTACAACAGCAAATCATTGAGTCGAAACGTATTTCTGATCAAATTTTAAACGGAACTCAAATCACCGCTGAGGGCGCAAAAGACTCGGCAGGCGCAATTCACACTCAGCTGCAAGAGCTAGAACAACTTGCTACCGCGATGCATGAGATGTCTGTCACCGCGACAGAGGTTGCTAATAATGCGCAAGGTGCGGCAAGTGCAGCCAAAGAAGCCGACCAAGCAACGGTTGAGGGGTCTTCTATCGTTGGTGAATCTACACAAACGATAAACATGCTTTCCGATAGCATTGACCTTGCAGTCGAAGAAGTACAAGTGTTGGAATCTGCTACCGCCAATATCGAAACGATTCTAAAAGTCATCAACGATATTGCGGACCAAACAAACTTACTCGCGTTGAATGCCGCAATCGAGGCTGCGCGTGCGGGAGAATCTGGCCGAGGCTTCGCCGTTGTTGCAGATGAAGTACGTACACTGGCACAACGTACTCAAGAGTCGACAACAGAGATTCGTACTATGATTGAGCAACTACAATCTGGCGCTTCATCTGTGGCAAATGCCATGCATCAAAGCAAAGGTAGTGCTATAGAGGCCGTTGAAAAAGCGGGTTTAGCAAATAGTGCGTTACAACGCATTCGTGACGCGATTCAGCGTATTTCCGATATGAACTTGCAAATTGCCTCAGCAGCGGAAGAGCAAAGCCTTGTCGCTGAAGAGATCAACAACAATACGGTGAATATTAAAGACCTATCGACTCAAGTCGCCGAATCGGCAAATCGAACCAACGACGCGATGCAGGCGCAACAAGAAGATGTACATAAACAAGATCAAATCTTAAATAGATTTACTGTCTAACACTCATCTAAGCAAAAACAGCGAGCACCGGCTCGCTGTTTTTGTTTTTAACCCTCTACCCTAGTATTGGTCGATGTTACATGTGCCATGTTGTTGCTATTAAGCTCAACATTACAAGAACGCCGACTATGTGCCCTTTCAAGTTTAATTGAACTCGACATGGATATAGCGATCATTAGAACGACGATAATAGCGGTCGTCCACTTTTAGATAGGTGAAATCTCCAATCTTTATGTAGGTACTATTCCGAGGAATTCGGTCATGGTAATAGTAACTGCGCCTTGGTCGTCGGTTCTCAACATAAATAACGTCACGATGTTTGTGTTTATGCTTGTGTTTATGATGGTGGTGATGCGCATGATGGTGATCGTACCGATGTCGATGCTTATGCTTCGGGTCAGCCACCGCTTCTGTACTCAACACACCTAAAGACAACATAACGCCAACCATGGCAAAAGATAATTGCTTTGACACAACAGAGCCTCTTATTCATATCAACATCGATATAATAGAAGGGTGAATCACTGTACATGTCAGCCTTTCGCTAAGGAGTTTTACTAAAAAGTCAGCACTAACCGTGATTATCAGAGAAACGTCAAACATCACAAATGCTGATGACTTTGAGTGGCCTAGGTTCGGCTATGAATACAAAAAAGCCGCCCGTTTGAATACGAGCGGCTCAGTTTTTAAATAAGCTAGCGTGATTTTATACTGCTTGGGCAAACAGCAAGAAACAGCCGAATAGGAAGATCATGCTCATTCCCATTGCGCCGCCACCAGCTTCATAAATATTGTCATCTTCTACCGGCACTCGGCGCACTTTCATGGTCATTGATAATGGGACAAAGACCGCGAGAAACACAAGAATAATCCCCGCGTAGCTGAGAATAGCTAGGAAGTGTTCTGGCGCAAATACAGCACCTAATAGTGGTAGCACAAAAGTAGTAACAAAAATCACTGGCTTACTTGCTTTCAGTAGGTCTGCATTTTGATCGTATAGCGCCATTGCAACACCTAAGAACGACGTTAGCAGTGCCAAACCAGTAAACATGGATAGGATGAACTCTAAGCCCTCGTATTGCTGACCTAGTACCGAGATCAACTCTGTTACGTTGGAGTATTGAACAAGCTCATGAGGTGGTAGGTTGCCGACAACCGCTAACAACCATAACAGGTAACAAACAAGCGGAATAGTTGAACCCACGATAATCATATTACGCAGTTGTGTTTTACTCGCTTCTTTGTTGTAAGTTACAAGCGATGGGATCACGACCATAAAACCGAAACTGGTGAAAAGCACCGAACTGGTTTTGATAAGTGCCATTTTATCGTCGCTCACAACCTCATCAAGTCCTTCAAACGAGACGCTTGGTGCAAGCGCAAAAAGTGTCAGGATCAGCGCTACGATCATGCCTAGGAACAAACCGCGATTCAGCTTATCTACTACCCCTGTACCTGCCGAAACAATGATACCAACTAAAAGAGTAAAACCGACTTGGCTTGAGATCGTAGATGTTGGAAGCCCAATTGAGGCTGTTACTTTTTGTACGAGATCACCCGCACCAATGATGTAAGCCATTAATAGACAAACTAACAGGGCGTAAAGCAAGCTGTTGGTTACCAACTGGCCTCCTTTACCAAGCGTTTCGCGAGCAATTGCATTCATGCTCACACCACCACCTACTTTGCAACTGGCTTCAAGAAGGAGCAGCGCAGCATAAGTCGTTCCAGCCCAGATGAACAACATAAGAAGAGTGCCCCAAAGGAGGCCAAATTGAGCAAGCACCATTGGTATAGCAAGCATACCAGCGCCAAGAGCAGTACCTGCAACGATCAGGGAGCTGCCGACAAGTTTTAGGTTCACGGTTAATACCTCTAAATTCAATCCGTTAATTTCTCGCCAGTTGTGCTTTATCTAAAGCACACAGCAAAACGCTCCGACTTAGTCAAAATTTGGTTACAAGAGCACTATGTTACAAGAGCCCTGTATGGCTAAGAAAACATGCAACAAAAGGTGGTTAATCATTTGCACATGAACACTTGAGAGTCATTTTTGGCGATGTCATCGTTGATGAAATGTGCGCAACTTTGGGTTCGAAGCAAAATTGTTCATCTTAATTCATCAACCCCATTCGTTATGAATGGATTTGGTTCGAAAAGATTGTAAGGCATAAGCAGGACGATTGAAAAGCAAAAGGTCAATCTTATAGCGATATATTTTAACAACTCTTATCTTTTACCTAAGATGTGTTGTTTTTTTCGTCACTAATTAGTCTTTTATCGCTTAAAGAGAAGGAAGAACGTGCTCAATGGCTCAATTTGGCTGGGTGTACAGATTAATTTACAGTTTAAGTGAAGGTGTTAGATTCCAAGGACGTAGCCTAGATCGGACAATATCGCTATTATTCGCTGCGTACCGACACTGTTCGGTTCACATACCTCTAAACACTGATTTACGGTTCGAAAATATAGGTAAATGAGTGTCCGAATGCTGGGTGTGGTTCCCCAGCATTTGCATCCTTTCTTTTAGATGTCATCAATTGATCGAAATTGCGTAAATCTTGTATCGCCCGACTTTACGACTGTGTTAATACGCTTTATCTAGCGCGCCAATGATATAAGTTAACACTGGAATACCCATATCGGCGACCTGCTTCTCAGTCTCACTCATGTTTTCATGCGCCATCCGCAGCTCTACTTCACTTATCGATTCTTTGTGAAGGTAAAGCTCTTTGTAGTTCATCAATCGCTGTTGTGACTGTTGAATCAGTGTCACAACATTCTCTTTAGTCTCACGATGTTGCTGATCAATTTCACTAAATAAATGATCTAAAATGCGTTGCATTTTGCGAATAGAAGCTTTCGTTTCTATTGATTTGTATGATTGATACTTTTCCATTGAGTTAATAACTGACTAAAATATTTACGTTTTTATAAGACAGTTATTTTTATACTGATTGCAAAGCAGGTAAATATGTGGTGGTTAAACTGGTCCACTTCTTGCTCCGTTTAGGTCAAAACTGTCCTTTCAGGAGAGCACATGCAGGTAGACCCTATAATTCAAGCACTGATCGCAAGACGAAAATCGAATGGCCTCTCCCGTGAGCAAATGGCAAACATCGCTGGAATGAGCGTAAAAACATATCAAAGGATCGAGCGCGGAGAGTCCGATCTTAAACTCTCACAATATCGTGCCATATTGCGTTCGCTTAATTTGACTGACCTAGATATTGCTTTAGATGTACGTGATGTTCAGCATGTCACAGCAAATGACCTAACGGCCGTGGCGCGATTGCTCTCACCGGAAGCTCAGTCCCTGCTCGTTCGCCTGTTATCGTTAATCCTTGAACAAAAGAACAAGAAAGGTGATTAACCACATTACTCATACCCAAACGTGAATGTCCTGTTGAGCGTTGAAACATGAATCGTTTAGACAAAAATAAAACTCGTCAAATGACGAGTTTTATTCTTTATATCAGTCCGTTACTCTAGGCTTTTTAATTCCGATGTATCAACGCCTTTTATTGCATCTTTCGCCACTTTATCAGGATCAAAGACATCACGTTCTTCATACGAATTATCAATCATACCTTGTCCTATCGCGGTCGCCTGCTTTTGTAACTTGTTACCCTCTACCTCACCAGCATCCCAGCCTTGTCGATAATCTGAGTCGGTTTGATACCTTGTTTCGTCCTTAATATAGTGTTCAAAATCATTCCCTGCCTCTTGCATACCACTATGCCGACCGTCATGAAAGCCTTGGATATAAGCTTCATCATAACCGCTCTCTTTTAACGCGCTGTCACTCGTACCACAGCCTGAGAGGAGAACAAAAAATAGCGAAACGAATACCCTATGAAACATATTTAGGCCTCAAAGCTTTCAAATAAATTAATCATAGTTCGCGATTTCAACTTCTGCTTACTTCAGGCTATTAGATAGCATTGTGACTCGACGAAGCCTGTGAACTTGAGTCCCTACAGTGAGTACAAAGCTGGACAAAGCATCACACCTACTGATAAACGTTATACTCACGCGCGTTTAATACTTCCATCGCCAGTGCTTCATCATCTTGCTCAGCTAAACCGCTAATGCCAATTGCACCGACGACTTTCTCCTCTTGTTCTACAGGTACACCACCCATAAAGCCAGTGATCTTTGGGTCAGTCCAATAACTCAACTGCTTACCTGTCTCACGAGCCCAAGCGCCCAGATTGCCACTAGGCTGACGGTCTCTAGCCGAGGTGTAAGCTTTGTTCTGTGCCAACAAACCTGCTTGCACACTCACATCATCCATTCGGGCAAAACCGAGCAATTCTCCATGTGTATCAACCACGGCAACCGCAATGTTTTGCTTGCGAGCAGTCGCAATTTCCAATGCCGTTTGAATCAGAGTTTGAACTTGTACGTATTTCATTTTTCTCTCCTACGGGATCTCATGACCAAGGGTTTTCTCGAACAAGCCATACCAATGGCTACGTGATAGCGTGACGTTCTCTACTTGAGCACAAGCGCGAATACGCTGTGGGTTTGCGGTACCAATAACAGGCTGAATTTGGTTTGGATGACGCATTAGGAAGGCTAAAACAATCGCCTCAGACGACACGCCATATTCAGCTGCTAGCGCCATTACCATCTCCGCCGTCTGTCTGGTGTTGTGATCATCAGAATGTAAACCACGCTCTGAGAATCTTCCTTGCGCCATACTGCCCCACGCTTGCAGTTGGATATTATGCTTACGGGCATGTTCCAGTGTTCCCGCAACGTAGTCAGATTCCGACGAAGGAAGCCCCATGCCTTGCTTAATAAAGTCAGACTTAGCCAGACTCATTTCCAACTGGTTCGCCACAACAACTTCGCCCGTTGCTTGTTGAAGAAGGTCAATTTGAGCACTGTTCATGTTAGAAACACCGAAGTGGTTAACTTTGCCAGCTTGTTTCAGGGCTTTTAGCGTTGTGCCCAGTTCTTCAAATTCAACCAAAGGATCAGGACGATGCAGCATCAAAACATCAAGATTTTCCACACCATGGCGTTCAAGAATGCCCTCAACAGAAGCCGTCACCCATTTGGCAGAGAAGTCATACTGCTTAACACCTTGCTCATCTCCTAGACGGATGCCGCACTTTGATTGCAGATACATTCGTTCTCGTAAGGTTGAGTCATTGGCTAAGATGCGCCCAAACACTTCTTCAGCCTTACCGAATTTGTAGATATCCGCATGATCAAAGAGATTGATGCCAACCTCTAATGCTGCCTCTACAGCGGCATAAGCTTGGTTTTCATCTTGGGCGGTTAATGGGTTGCGATTCCACTCCCCTCCAAGTCCCATACAGCCGAAGACCAAGCGGCTAACGTTAGGTAAGGTTTTGGCGAGCGGTAGTGTTGGATTGTTCATCGTTATTCTCACTTTTCCGATTTCTGCATCTTCAATTTCTTAAGTTAACTCGAACCATCTTACCGTTCGTAAAAATTAGTTTAATACCGTAAAATAGAATTCATTATCCTCGCTACCGAACAATTAAAGCGAACAATAAAGACGAGCAATCAAGATGGCAGATTATAAGAGAATCGAAAAACTGATGCTGTTTGCCGAAGTGGCTCAAACACTCAACTTTTCTAGGGCAGCGGAGCAACTTGGCATTTCTAAAAGTTACCTGTCGGAACAAATCAAGCGATTGGAATCGGAACTCGCCACGCCTTTGATTGTTCGAACCACACGCAGCGTGAGATTGACGGCAGAGGGTGAGTCGATCTTTGCACAAGCGGAAGATCTCAAACGCCGCGTAGTGGAAATGGAAAAGAGTTTAAGTCAGCAATCTGAGCAAATAGAAGGTCTGATTCGGCTTACCGCTCCCAAGATGTTTGCTGAAGCGGTGCTGCATGATTTGTGCGTAGCGTTTCGCGCTCTACATCCAAACGTAGAATTCGAGATCCTTTCTAGCTATCAAGCGTTTAACCTGACAGAAACCAGCGTTGATTTTGCGTTTCGAGCGACAAGAACGCCGCCAGAGAATATGATTGCGCATCACCTTTTGGACTACCACCATTGGCTGGTTGCCTCTCCTCAGTATCTACAAGAAAAAGGCTCACCGGAGACGTTAGCGGATTTAAAACAGTATCAATGCTTAACCACATTGCATCAAAAAGAGTGGCCGTTAAAAACGGGAACACTTCAAACCCAAGGTTGGCTTTCAAGCAATGAAAACCGCTTACTCAAAGAATCAGCCCTGTCTGGCAATGGCATTGCTCGGTTAGCAAGTTACTTTGTCGAACAAGACGTTGAGCACGGCCGTCTAGTGCAGGTTCTATCGGAAGAAACCGACCACCAGCACAACGCGGTGTACTTGGTGTACCCACAACTTATCTATCAATCAGCGAAAACCAGAGCCTTCATTGAATTCGTGAAGCAGCACTTTGCTATATAACTAAGGCAGTTAATCCGCAGACCACACCGAGCGAATATCTGGCCAACCCCAATTGGTTAAAGCAACGTCTTCTAAAACACCTTGGAAACGCAAAGTTTGTGTATGGTGGAACATAGGTGCAATCCAATACTCGCTGATCAACGTCGATGCAATTGGCTCCAATGCATTAAGGTACTCCTCAAGTGGAACGAAAGATCTGACTCTCTGTAGTTGTTCATCTAACCATTGTGCGTTCTTTTCTCCCAAAGTGTGGAATAGCACAGCGTTGCTGAAGAAGTTCGTGAACGCTGAGGCATGACGATTATCATCTAGGTTTATGTTCGTTACGACCATTGTCTCATTTAGCTCACCGTTCTTAGCCTTCTCGTTCAGCTCACGGTAGGAATACATAACAATTTCTACTTTACTGCCAACACTCGCCAAACGATTAGAAATAGCCCGCGCGCAGCGACGCAACGCGGTATAGTTATATCCTGCTATCGTAATGTGTTTAGGTAACTTAAGCGGCTCACTAAACGGACGGAGCACTGACTTCCAACCTGGTAGCAGGTTATAAGCGGGTATACTCCCAAATACAATATTCTCGCGGCGCATCACTTCGGCCAAGTGCTCAGGCTGAATTAGCTCACTAATATAACGGCGCTGCGCTAAAGAGAGTTTGTGCTTAGCGTGCTGATTAAATAAGGCGAATAAGCAACCATCTTCTATTCGGCTACGCTTGCTCGCCGATGCGTTTTCTCGGTTTTGCGTCGACATATAGTGTCCACACAAATCCTCCTCGGGCGAAGCATCCCTTTGCAACGTATTTGCTGCCAATGACGGGTTCTCCATTTGCTCGTCATTAACAATCCAGATAGTCACCAAATCCGTTAGAACTCTACATGCATAGTAACCATTAAATGCTTGCAGTTTTAAACGACTTTCATTGTGCTCGACAACAGAGAATGGGCCACTTCCGACCACCAGCTTGTTATTCGCTACGTTAACTTGGCTTACTGGTTGAATGCCGTATTTCACACCAGAAATAAGTCCAGCAAAGCCCAAGTCAGCTCGATTAAGCTTAAAAACAACCTTCAATGGCGTTGGCGCAGTAATGTTAGCAACATGTGCCAATTCTTTTTCGTAATACTGTAGTGAACTCAATTTTGCAAACAAGCTAACCACTGTTTCTGCATCAATGGAATTACCATTATGAAAAGTCAGACCTGGACGAAGGTAGAAAGTCCATTCGTAGGTGTCTTCGTCATAACGCCAGTGATGTGCGAGTTCTGGTTGCTCTTTCCCATTGTGATCACTCGAAACTAAGCAACAATAGATTTGCCTTAATAAGAAACGTTCGCTGCTACGCTGAAGTTGATGTGGAACGACGCGCTCAAACATTCGCTTATAGGTTAATTGAATATTGAGCTGTCCTTCTTGAACAGAAGCACCAGACGTTGTTTTTAACAAACGGCCAAATGCCATTTCGTCTTCATCTAATATCGCCAGTGCTTTTTCATACTTGCCTAACTTGATACGTTCAAGAGCCAAGCTCTCTTTTAAAACGTCTAACTCCATATTCAGAATAAGAGTCGATCGTTGGTTCCGCCCAGCTTTCGGGTGCCAGCTCAACCACGCCTTCTGCTGCATCTGCGTTAGCAGGCTACGAGCATGCCGAGAAGAAGTGAACATGATGTCGGCAATGTCCTGTAACGTGGTTTTTGTTTCATCACCAACGCTAAACGAGAGTAATCGTTGGTAATAGCGAAACAAATTGAGATCAGACACTGAATCAACCTTAGATCTGTGAAGTTTGTGGATAGGAATAGTTTACTTAAGTTGGCGGTAATAAAATAAGAAAACTTCCTAATTATCTGTTCCCCTTTTCCACAATTAACCTCCAAATTCGGCTTTAAAGCCCCATATATTTACGTTATTAGGAAAAAAGCCAACAAAAGCACTCTCTTTTTTATATCCCCTTTTATACACATAATTTACTCGTCAGCTAAAGGAGGAAAAAATGAAGAAGCCAATGATGGCGTACTTTTTTCAGCAACGCCTAGCTCAATCGAGTAATAAAATAGAAGTGATGACTCTGGTTTATCTTAACGATATGTTCCAGTGGTCATAGCCTAACCTCAAGCAGAACTTAGCTCCTGATACTACACCCCCACTTCGTTGTATCTTAAGTTCTGCTTTTTCATCTTTTGCACTCTACTACCTTATTGCAGGTTACTAAAAGTTGACTATTTGAAATAGTATTATTTCATGCACTATTAGCGTTGTTGCAAAATTCTTACAAGAGGCTAAACAGCCTAAAGAGAAATGATTTTGATATAAAACACTGAGCTTCAGGCATGCCAAACCCTCTAAGCTTGTTGAGCACTTTTAATCATGGTGTAAGTTTCACCAACTTGAGCGTTGTAGTTTCTTAGTTATAGTTTCTAACCCAGCAACTGCTTCACTCGATACATAGCTTTTTCGGAGAGTGCACATCTGAGCTCTTTCTTGACCTCCTTTATATACCGTAGAATGTCTTACATCCTAAAGCCAGATTACGAAGGTATCCACGCTCCTAAAAGGCCGATCCTTCCCTTGGCTAAATGATAGGAACTGCTCTCTTTATTCGTATGACATTCATGGCATTTTCTTATGCCATAAGTGTCATCATCTGATACTTCTAGGACCGTTTAATGTGTCTGCCTAAGTAAATGGGGCAATACTTCGGCACCAGTTATTTAGATAAACTCAGAGCTACTACGACTATTTCGCACGCGCTGGTATCTACGGCTAAATATAACTTGCGCCAGATACTCTATTGCGCTCCTAGTGTTGCTTTAAATGAAAGCTTAATGTCCTAAGCCCAACGGTATAGAGAAAACGCCCTTTACCACCAGTGCGGTAGTAATAGCTAGGTCTCAGATCCGACGAGACATAGTACGCTTGTTCGATTGGCTTTGCTTCTATTCGCTTATGGTTTATTCATCAACCCCAAAAGTGGGTGACCCCCGGTTAATGAAGGCATTATTTAGTGGTTTTCTAACGAGGTTTACGCATAAGGTTATGGTTATTAACTAGTGCAGCCTATCAAATCGCAACTTATTTATTTAGTTACATCAAATTACTCAGCACAGACGAATTTGGTAAGAAAAGTTAAGTAATATTAAATTTTTAATATCGTTTAAATTTTACATTTCATTATAAACAACATTAGCAAATATAATTCACCATTAAAAAAGCCTAACAAAAATTAACAGTTAGGCTTTGTTTATTTTAAATGTAAAATATCATATAAACTAATTAATATATATGTTGCAAAACCGTGCTTGCAATCTGATTCACATTACTTCCATTAGCGTTAACCCCTTTAGAAGTAAAGTTCCACTCTTTATTTTTATAAGTCAAAAGGCCAATATAAATTCCTGTATGACTCCCTTGTTCATTTAAAGTGAAGCGACAAATCTCATTTGAAGATTGATCCAAAATACGGCAAAAAGCGTTTTCGACTTTATCGAAAGTTTGTCCTCTAAAACTGTTAACTGTAACAGCAATGTATTTAACAGAATTAGGCAACTTTGTCAGGTTAATAGTAATTTTCTCATCGTCACCATCACCTTTGCCTGTCAAATTATCTCCTTGGTGGATAACAGACTTACACTTTGATTTCAACTGAGCGTACCAAACAGAATCTAGTACATTTAAATTTTCATCAATCAATAGGCAGGATGCATCTAAGTCAATTGAAGCGGTACCGAAAATAGAAGCAAGGAAACCTTTCGATTTAGCTACGTCCCAACCTAAACCAACAGTAATACTAGATAATTTTTCAACTTCTTTAGTAAGCGATATCGTTGAGTTCTTTGATAAATTAATAGACATAATCTTACCTTATTGATAACCAGCCACAATGTCGCCGAGACCTAGTTGGTAGCCAGCTCCAACTGCATGGAACTCCCACTCGTTACCACTTTTAACTAACGAACCTACTTGCACAGCAGATTCGTTTGCAAACTCTTGACCTAGTTTGTACTCAGCAATCAAGCTCCCAGTTACGTCATTGTAAAGCCTAATGTAGCTGGTATTTACATGTGAAAAACCACGTGTATCGTTATGAATCGTAACAAAAATAGATAACTCAGCTGCTCTTAGGTCAATTGATTGCAGATCTATGTTGATGACCTCATCATCACCATCGCCAGCACCGGTGCGGTTATCACCATGGTGTACCACTGCTCCCTGGGGGCACTCCAGATTATTGTAAAAAACAAAGTGCTTATCAGACAAAAGTTTAGGCTGATCTTGTGCATCGTAAGAGCAAATAAATATACAGCAATCAATGTCAATTGGTGGTTCTGTGGGTATTAGATCCCAACCAAGCCCAAGCCTCAACTTACGCAACGCAGGCTCAGCTTTCGTTAAGTTTATTGCATTACCTTTTTCTAAATTAATCGACATTAATTATTCCTTATTTTTTAATAGCTTAGATAATTCTTTTTTCATATTAACCATTCTCTCATCAGCGATCTCGCGATTTCTAGCTCCCTCCTGTTCAATGGAAACAACATCTTGCAATGTGGTAATCAGAGTATTTTGCACGTGCTCCAGTGTTTCCAGATCTATAACTGAACGTTGATTAGCTCTTGCTGTTTGCAACGTATTTTGTCTTAATAAATCTGCATTTCTCTTAATTAAGCCATTTGTAGCATTGTCAATTTTGCCCGCAAGTTCTAGCGACTTTCTCTGCTCTAACATAGAAATAGCAAGCGTAAATTGCTTCTTCCACGATGGGATCGTTAATGTCTTTATATTGTCGAACTTCTCAATCAAAGTGATATTGTTAGTCTGTACCATCCGAATCATTGGAGCCGTTTGTAACGCAAGCATTTGCAATGACCTTAAGTCGTGAACACGTTTTTCAATACGATTGTGAAAGGACTGTAAGTCGCTTAATTCTTGCGCTTTTAAAGGAGAGTTTTCATCTTCAAGCTCTTTTGCTAAGACTTCTGCTTTACCTTTTATGAGCAAACGCCTTGATTCTCCGTATATTATGGCTTCTGTTAACGCCTTATACTGCGCTATGTTTTGAGAAAAAACAGTTTCGAGCTGAACAGAACGCTCCTGGAGACGCACTTGCTGCGAATTAATCTCTTTTACTACCCTGTCGAGCTGAGTGCTTACCGAGTTAAACTGAGCTAAAATAGCCTCTTTAGAATATTTGAATCTAGATATCAACTTTCCAAAAAAGCTGTCTTTCCCCATTAGCCCACTTAAATCAACTCCTTTAGCCAAGCCCACAACTTGATTTAGGTTCTCTCCCATTTCTTCCAGATCTTTAGTCCGAACTTGATTCAACATAGAGTCAGAATATTCAGCTATTTTCTCAGCTGACTCATGACCGAGAGTACTAATACCTCGTGACGAATAGATATCAATCTGATTAAGTTGAGTAACTATACGTTGAAATGCTTCTCTCGGGTTTAAGTTCGCTTCGTTCAGATCAGCTTGATAAACTTCAATCGATTTTTCAACACAACTGTATATACTTTTAACATTTTGTCCTTTAATCGTCGGAAGTTTAGAGATATCTGTAGTGCCTTCAACTATTAGTGAGTTTTCTATTGTTTTTACAACATTAGTATTAGATGAATTTTCTATATTGTTAGAATTAACATTTTTGGATGTAAAAGTCTTCGGTTGGAATACCATTTATCGCAGCTCCTCTATATTTCGAATCAATTGTTCCTGAATGTCGTTCAGCTCATAGTAAAGTATTGAATCGTTTGATTCGTCGATAGCAATAACTGTTAAAAATTGCTGTTTCCAGACTTGAATAATATCTACTTTAATTTTTTCTAACTGTTCAAAGCTACCTAACAAATTAGAGCTATATAATTCTATTTGGGGGAAAGTCAAATCTATAGATTGTTTTAGAGAAAGCAAAGTTTGTACTTTCCTTTCCCATCTTTTAATTGAATCAAATCCGTTTTTTTTAAAAGAGTCAGAAAGATTAATACTTTCTTGTTGAATTGATTTTTTTTCTTTATCCATCCTTAGTATCAATGCTAAAATTTTGAATATAAGGTTTTTATTCAAGCTTTGTAACTCTATAGACCAATACTGAAACTTTTCGAGATGCGTTCGCATTTCAGCTAGGTTATCAAATACTCGATTTATTCTTTCGTCAATATTATCACTTACATAATCAAAGTCATACTTAATCTTTCTTATTTTTTGATTATGGTTACCAAAAAGTTTAGATAGCTTCGTACCAAACTTATGTGGATTGAAAATATCAATATCTATACTTTTTGCCAATTTAATAATGATCTGTCCTAATCCTAAAATTTTATCTACCTTACTTAACTTAGCATAATCGGACAAAAACCCTTGTAATTGTTGGAATTTTTTTGACTCCACATTTCCAAATTCTATTTGATACATAGGATCATTGAAAATAATAGAATTGTAAATGTTAATTATAACCAAATAGTCTCCATTATTTAAATTGACATTTTTAAACTCTCTTCTACACAGTTTTTCAACTTCAATTTTAAAATCTTCTTCAACATTAACTAAGTCACTTTGAATTGACTTTATTTTATTGCTAAATAAAACTGAAGGTTTTTTCTTATTATTATATTTTATGTTTTTCCCATATTTTTCACTCTGAAGGTGTTCAAAACTCTCTTCGGATACAAGACTTCTATTAGACTTTATATGGCTAAATTTCTTGACAGCTAATTCATGTTTTTCTTCATTTTCAGGAAGTTCATTAACATGAGTTGGATCTAAATCTTTATGATGAAATGTTTTTATCATTACTTTTCGCACTATGATATTAAATCAAAACTTCCTCAATAATAATTATCAATTTGAGGTCATAAGTTGTCTAAAATGAATTAGCCAAAAATTTAGTTCGTTTAGCCCAATTACTGTGGCATGCTACTTCCATCATTTGTCCATTCATTTTATAAACTGCCGGGGAAGAATCTGCCAAAACTGACTCAGCTTGAACAATATGTGTATTTGAATAACTTTTAAAAAAACCTTCAATTATTTTAACTTGTTGAGGATGAATAGCAGTTTTTCCAAAAAGGCCATAGTTAACATCCATAGCAAGTTCCCTTATCAACGTTTTATGGTCATCGATCATATCAAACACAGGCGCAGAAAGCTCATAACCGTATGGCCTAAAAGCGATAATTAAATTCTCTATCACCGAACGTAAGGGGGTTTCATAAATTGTTTGGCCTGTCATACGTTTTATACCCAGAAGATTGAATAAATCGTTACCTCCTATACGAAGGCAAGTTATATCTCCATAGATATTTTGTAAACTTCTTCTAATCTCTGGTAATTTAAACGCATCAATTACATCAAGAGATTCTAAGGTAGGCATTAGTTTAAACTTAATAGAGTGACATTTTAATACTCTATGATAATCTTCATTTGTTTTTAGATCATATTTAGGGAGAACAAAACCATCTATTTTTTCAATCCCTCTAAAATACAATATATTTTCAAGAACTTCTGGGCTTCTGGGACGAATAAACCTTTTGAACTGTGTATTTGAACTATCTAATCCATCGATCGCAACACTCAAATTCTTAAGTGATTGATTCAATTCACCTTCAGAAATGGCATCTTCAGTACAAAAAACCATACTCTTTGATCCCAATCCTTCTTTCATTAACATTTTTAGATTCGGGTGATTACACGGAGTATACAATGTTGCTCCCAAAGAGAAGTAGCTAGAGATGTTCATTTTATTGCCTCTATATTAAGTGGCTTAATAAGTGCACATGCTTCAAATAGCAAGGTTGGTTCTTCTTCTACTTTGACTCCTTTTTCATCTGCTAGCATTAATAAATGTTTGACTTTATTGCTGTCTATTGAGCGAACAATAAGTAAAGAAGGAACACGTCTTAGCATGACTCTAGTTGCTTCGGCTATCCCAGGCTTAATATAGTTTACATCTTTAATAGAATATTTAATGGTCAATGAGGATATAAATCTTTTTATTTGATCTTTAGTGTTATCTAAATCGACAATTGTCTCATGTTGCTCAAAAGGTTCATCTTTAAAGTTTTCTTTCAAAAAACATTCTGCTATCTTTTCCACAAACCAGTGGGAATAGTCAAATTCTTTTAGGTGATTATTGATTACGCAGCCATGGAATTTTTGTTTTTTAGGATCTTGCCATAAACTTCGCGAAATCAAACCTGATACTGTAGAATTCAACATAGACGAAGGTATTGGATAGTCTTCTTTCGTGGCACAATAATCGGCAACCCCACCTGTATCACTGACAACATAAAGGTACGGTTTTATATCAGTATTATTTCTTTTGTTATAAGAGAAAATAGATCGCTTTAATTCCTTAGTGATTACTCCTTTTGCAGTCCAGCCGTCAATGAATACTAAGGAAGAGGAATCATATCTTTTAATTTTCAACAAGTAATCAAGAGCAACCGAATCAATACCTCTATCCCGAATAATGCTAATACTATAATGACAAACTTTTCTATTAAAATAATACTCTAACGCTCTCTTTATTAAAACGCCAATTGGTGTTCCTGCTCTAGCTAAAGAAACCAGAGTGATATCTCCCAATTGATTATTATTAATCTTTTCAGCGAGAGAAAAAATGTGTTTTGCTAGTTTGTTTTTATACTTATCGGTAAATTCAAAGAACAGTCTTTGATATTTAATTGATGGTTTTGATTCTTTGTTCAATAATTCAGAGTAATGAACCCCTTCAGACTGGATTAGATTTTCTTTTTCATTAATTGAAAAGAACTGACACTTGACAACCTCTAAGAGGAACTGACAGTCGTTCTCATTATAACTACCGATTATTGGAGATATAGATAAGCTCATAGTATTATTACCAAGATAATGAATCTGCGATCTGGCTTTTAGTGGGCATCAAAGCAAAATCAGAAAGTTTCATAAATGGGATATCAGATAGGCTATCGCCCATGGTTAAAATTAATGACTTTTCATCTAGCTGACGTATTATATAATCAACAGCTAATTTTTTCTGGGTATAAGGTGGCAAAAGTGCCATATTTCGGCCATTAATATGTATTTTTATATCATTTAAATCTATACTGATTTGTGAAAGTATTGAATCGAATATAAAATCATAATCTATACCTTCAGTGCATTTTACACAAACATAACAATCAATATCATCCTCGGAAACAATATAACTTTGTGCATTAAACCCTTTAGAAA
The DNA here is from genome assembly GCF_033337975.1 of Vibrio sp. Vb2880. Lineage (NCBI taxonomy): Bacteria > Pseudomonadati > Pseudomonadota > Gammaproteobacteria > Vibrionales > Vibrionaceae > Vibrio > Vibrio sp. Vb2880. The sequence goes on along the minus strand of NZ_JAWORT010000005.1, from coordinate 139,538 downwards.
GTATAAATTCTTTTAATTCTTCATTTATTAAATTCAATTTATCAGACCATAATCCAAGTGGAAATTTATTTTTAATATGCTCAACCCAGGCGTTGCACTTCTTTCCGTTAGGTTCAATAATTAAAGCACCATGAGAAACGACCATCCACGACTTAAATAATGAACTTACTTGAACCCTTTTGAGCGTGTTATAACTCCGTCCAGTTACCGGAATAATTGTAGATCTAGTGTCAATAAATAACTCCAAAAGAGTCCGCTGTTTCTCTGACATAAATGAACGAGCTTGGCCGTCAATATCTAATGACGCTATAGAAAGGCTATCGCTTTCTGAAAACTTCCTTTTAGTTGCCATAAAACAATCATCAATATCTGTAAAAAGCACAGTACGCATGATAACTACTCTCTCTCAAGTGGAGGAAAACGCTGGGCTAATTGGTGCTCAGATCTAAGTGATTCATCTTCTAAAAAGAGCACTGGTAGCCTCTCATTCTCTTGAAGGTTATAAATGTAATGCTCTACATCTCGGCTATCCACCTGAAAAGCTTCTTTCGTATTAATTGCATTTCCCACCAAAATCGGGGAACGAGTTGTAGATTGAAAGATCACATCTCCTCCTCGACTCTCTGCTAGCTCCGCAGCTAGGAAAGGCAAATATAGGTGCTCTCCATCTCCGATAACAGTTCTCGGAAAAGTAATATCTAATACAGGTATATGACCACAGAATGGCATTTTCATAGCAAATCGCCCTAAATCATCCCTACAAGGCTTTTTGACAAGGTCTCCATCAACTTTTTCTGGGAGAGAAAGATTTAAGTTAGGCTTTGCCTGAAAGTCAAACTGACCATCAATTAATGAAACATGAGTAACTGTAACATCCCACTCTTCATACTGAGCGCGATTTTCTTCGCTTAACCAGTTGACTAATGAGACTATTACAACCTCTTTCACAAATCGCATCTTTGGTAAAATCTTATCACCGAGTAACTTTAGCGTACGACCAGTTGAAATCTCATCATCAACGAGTATAAGACGCTGACAATTAGAAATAGGTTCTAATAGTTCTATCTTTGGTTGATACAAAATATGATCAATAGCGTGACTATGATTTTCATCTAACGTAAACCAGATTGGCAGGTCGCACTTGTAACGAGTGGTATGCTGATAGTAAACTTCTCTGCTTTGTGCCCTAGCTAGACTATCCGCAACACCAGCACCAAAGCCCGTCGCGGTCTCAGCCATACCAATCACAAAACTGCTTAGATCATTATTAATCTGCGAAACAAGTAAATCATAAGTATCTCTCATCGTACTTGGTTTTACTGAAATATGTTTTCCTAAAACTTTAGAAACAAATAAAAAACCTCTTTTAGGGTTCTCTCTTGAAGCGAAGTCTAATAGATCCTCAAATGGCATCATCTGCTTAAATAAATCAATATTTAATGTTCCATTTTTAATTTCTATTTTAAATTTATTCATTATTATCGGTTGCTAATTAATTTCATTCATCGTGATTATTTACTTTCACAAATATAAAAAAGAATGAAGAGATCACTTAAAAAATAGAGTTAATATAATAATAAACATAAAAAATGTATATTAGGAACTTGCAGAAAGAACTAAAACTCTAATAATTTAGTGATTATGCATGTCAAGCATGTGCTTTTAACATCAAAATCGCCAAAAGTCTTAGTTTTTGTCCTTTCCATCGAAAATTAAAGGTAATTTCAATCGTATAACTTCCACGTAGATAAGGTGTAACACTTTACCTAAATCAATAGATTTAAATGCCTATTCCTCCGCACCTCTCCAACTTCAACATTTAATTCAATGATAACCGCTAACTTATCGTCATTCCTTAAGGCTCTAAACTCATTGTTTTATGAGAAGGTTTGCCTTTAAACCTAACTCGTTTTGAAGGTAACAGGTAAGCTAGTAGTTTATCACCCTAAGCTAAGTCAGATTACACCTTAAAGCTCCATTGCAGTTTTTGTGGTTACTAAAAGTTAACTAGTTGAAACACCGAAAAACAGAGTTTACATTGAAGTCTCATCCCCCAATCGCTTTGTTGAGAAAGGGGCATTCATGGATATACACCACCAATTCGGGAGTCAATATGGCAACTTCAGTGAAACTTAAAGCGGGCGACAGCTTCCCTCATCTTCAAGCCACTTTGCTAGATGGTTCAAGCGTAACGTTGGGTCAGCCGCAAGGTGATGCGACTTGGCAAGCAGTATTCGTTTATCGTGGTAAACACTGCCCTCTTTGTACTAAGTACCTCAACGAGCTTGAGAGTTACAAACAGGCTTTCGCTGATGCTGGCGTCGATATTCTTGCCGTTTCTGGCGATTCAAAAGCACAGCTAGAGGGGCATCTAGAGAAACTCGAAATCAGCTTCCCTATCGCTTACGGCCTGACCGAAGAACAAATGAAAACGCTAGGCTTGTATGTATCTATTCCTCGATCTGAACAGGAAACCGATCATAATTTCGCAGAACCAGGTCTGTTTGTGGTGAATGAACACGGCGACTTACACGTGGTGGATATTTCAAACAACCCGTTTGTTCGCCCTGAGCTTGGCGCGCTATCACGCGGATTGGCATGGATTCGCGATCCAAACAATAACTACCCTATCCGTGGCACATTGGATTACTAATATCTTCTACACCCAAGTAAACTTTCTATCCTTAAATAAGCTAAGATTCTTGCCTTAGTGAGAATAACTTGGAATGCATATCAGATCCGTGAGATCTGATATGTATCAACAAGTTGGAAATAGAGTCCTTGTTCATTATACAACGCCTTGATGAAAAACAAGCTCAGTGAAGCCCAGGCTCCCCTCAAACAACGTTAGTTATTTACTTCTAAGTCACTTTCACGATAAATACATGAAATTAAGACTAAAAACTTAGACTTAACGGATATATAAATCATAACGGTACCTACACAAGTAGTTGGCTAGCGATTATTATCCTATTGCAACTCAAAATTATGCAATTCTAATAATTCATACCATAAATGAAAACATAGATACCGTAAGAGACAAAATAAAAGCAAACGATTAAATTACCAATAAAACACCATTCAATTAAAATAAAAAACATTTCACTTTATAAAAATGTAATTAATCGTTATTTGCAATCACACATCTTAATTGAGAAATACAGTATGAATAAAATCTCTTTGCTTTATATGGCCGTTTGTATCGGATTAGTTGGATGCGGTTCAGGAGGAAGCGACAACGATCCAGCAAAAGATATACATCCCACCATTTCAAATCCGGAACAAATCAACGCAATGACGGTGGAAAAAGGTCATTTCTATTGTTCTGTAAACCAACAAAAACTGGAACACGGAGGGACATCTGCAAGCATGTCCTACCTGATTGAAAAGAAAAGAAATTCTACGGTTGTTGACGATTATGAATGTACCGAATACGGTTTAAAGAAAGGTGAGTCAATTATCGTCACTAAAAGTGCAATTGAAAACTTTTCATACTCAAAACATTATAAAAGCACGAAGAAGAATGACATTAATGGGTTTAAAATCATCTACCCTACAGGACTTACGACTCCGATTAATAAAGATTATGAAAAAATTACGATCACGTATAATACGGAGAGACCTGACGTTAACATTAAGATAATTCAATATTTTGACGAAAAGTCTAAATTATATACCATCAAAAAATATGAAAGCCACGTTAACGACAACTCACCAATAGGTTTAGTTGAGAAAGAGGAATTCGATAAATATTCCGATTTTGAAAAGAAACTGGAATTAAATAGTGCTTTTTTAAATTCAACTGAAGTGAGTGATTTATTCTACAACTTATTAAGTATGATAAAATAATAACTAAAAATCAAAAACTTAAAAAGTACGATTATGCTCAAGTAGCTTCGATATGCCTGACTCGAAAGAGTACGTTGTTTTACGAAACAAATTACGATTTTAATGAAGCACATCTAAGTTACTTGGGTATAAACGGCGATGTATTGTTAATCAGCTTTCAAAAGAGAGTGACATTTGCGATTAACTACTTTGGTCTTAACGAAGCTCAATTTGATGCTTTTCAGACCAAATTCGCAAATCATCAAGAATCTTAAGTGCGGTACGGCCGAACTCTGTTAGTTCATAGCTGACTGCAATTGGGCGGTCGCTGATCACTTTACGCACCACCATACCTTCCGCTTCTAGCTCTTTAAGACGTTGGTCGATCATCTTTTTACTTGCACCGCCTAGCATGCGTGCTAAGTCATTGAAACGAACTGGGCCGTCTTTCAAATGATAAATCAGAGAACCTTTCCATTTACCACCAATTAGACGCATCCCTTTCTCGATAGCACATGGCTCCGCACATACGTTCGCCACTGACTTACGACCTTTGCTATCTACACTGATTCTGCTTTCCACAATACACCTCAAGATACGCACCTAATCTAGGTAACGAAAAGTAAGCTAGATACATTTAGTGCTTTAGAGTAATAAAAACGTCACCTCGCCGCAAACAAATAAAAATGGACCGCATGTAGCAGTCCATCTCAATTCATCATTCAGTTCGCACTATCTTTCTAAAAGGATTAGAAGTTTTCGTTAATGTGCGCTTCGAAACGAACAAAATCGTTTTCGATATCTGCGTTCTTCATCACGTCGTAACAAGCGAATGTAGGCAGTGCTGACATACCAAAGAAGCGGAAGTTAGCGTGCATGTGGAACATCAAATCGTCCACGCCTTTACCTTGGAATAGGTATTCGCTCTCATCATCAAACGATTCTTCTGGCGCGTTGAATGTCAGTGACAGCATGTATTTGCTGTTGGTTTGAGTGCCGCCTGTACCATAGTTTTTCTTTGGTTCTTCTGCGCTACGGCCATCGAATGCACATAGTGCGCCGCCCATACCCGCAGTAAACACTTCGTCCATGTATTTTTTGAATGACCAAGGCACAGACATCCAGTTGATTGGGCTTTGGATGATCACGCGATCAGCCCACTCAAAGTGTGCGAGTTGCTCATCTACGTTGATCTCATCTTGCATTGTCACAACGCGAACCTCATGGCCTTTTGCTTGCAGAAGCGTCTGTGCTTTGTCGACAAGAGAAGCATTTAGACGACCTTCTGAATATGGTGATGGTTCGTGTGCATTGATGATCAGTACGTTGCTCATGGGATTACCTTTAAATAAGTTCACAAGATGACGCAGTAACCATTGTGCGTCGGGTGTGGTTTATTATGGTAACCTAGAAATATAGTGCAATTAGTTAACTTTTAGTAACCTACTTAATTTTTTATTATATCACTGTTTTTAAAACATATATTTTTTCAATTTTTTATTCATCGTTATTTTACGATTAATTTTTTCATCGAGTTGTTGCATCTTCCACAGAGCAGGCGTACACTTTATCGCAATTCGACGATTAACTATTAAGGCCAGCGAATGAGTGATAAGTGCAAGGACACGTGCGAAGTTGTTTTTCAGACAACGCAACAACAGCTCGAGAAAGAACAAACTCTCGCAGCACAAGCAAAAGCTTTGTCGCATCCAGCACGTTTGCGCATTCTGCATATCCTGCACACGCTCGATACCATGGGCGGTTGTTTGAACAGTGATTTGGTTTCTGAACTGGGTCTTGCGCAATCTACTGTTTCCGAGCACTTGCGTATTCTCAAGCAAGCAGGCTTTATCAGCGCCGAGCCAAACCCACCTAAGGTGTGTTACCGCATTCAACGCGACGCGTTTGATCAGTTCAATCTAGGCTTTTCCACGTTATTTGATTAATTCCCTTTGCACGCTGGTCAGGCGTGCAGAGATAAACTATACCTTCAACTATCGCTTTTCGACGATAAACGAATAAGAGAACACTATGACTACTCAAGTTTTAAATAGTGCCAGCGACAAAATGAGCTTCTTGGACCGTTACCTAACGGTGTGGATTTTTGTCGCAATGGCAATCGGTGTAGGTATTGGCGCAGCGTTCCCTCAAGTTGCTGAGTGGAATGAGTCAATGTCAGTCGGCAGCACGAACGTACCGCTCGCGATTGGTTTGATTTTGATGATGTACCCGCCGCTAGCAAAGGTGAACTACAACCTGCTAGGTACAGTGACGAAAGATAAAAAAGCGATCACGCTGTCTTTAGTCATGAACTGGATTGTCGGCCCTATTTTAATGTTCATCCTTGCATTGACTTTCCTAGGTGATCATCCGGGTTACATGGTTGGCATCATTCTGATCGGTCTTGCTCGTTGTATTGCGATGGTATTGGTATGGAACGATATCGGTGGTGGTAACAAAGAATACGGCGCAGCCCTAGTTGCATTAAACAGCGCTTTCCAAATCGTGACTTACAGTGTGATGGCATGGTTGTTTATCACTGTGTTGCCACCAGTCTTTGGTTACGAAGGTTTCGTAGTTGATATCTCGATGATGGACATCGCGGAAAGCGTTCTTATTTACCTTGGTATCCCATTCCTAGCGGGCTTCCTAAGCCGCAAATGGCTGGTCGCTGCGAAAGGTGAACAATGGTACAACGACGTGTTCATCCCACGCATTTCACCAATTACGCTTATCGCCCTGCTTGCGACCATCGTACTGATGTTCAGCTTAAAAGGTGAAATGATTCTTGAACTGCCAATGGATGTATTCCGTGTAGCAATTCCACTGGCTATCTACTTTGTGTTGATGTTCTTTGTCAGCTTCTTCGTTGGTAAGAAAATGGGCATCGACTACGACAAAAATGCGTCGATTGCCTTCACAGCAACAGGCAACAACTTTGAATTGGCTATTGCGGTTTCTATCGCGGTGTTTGGACTAAACTCAGACCAAGCTTTTGCTGGTGTCATTGGCCCGCTGATCGAAGTGCCTGTGTTGATTGCTTTGGTGAATGTAGCATTGCGAATGAAAGCCAAATATTATGGCTAACCTAAAAAGCACAAAAAATACAAAAGCGGTAAAACATTAACTCACTACCGTTTTAATATACTCGCTGGGCGTTAGGCCGAACTTACTTTTAAAGCGTTGGCTAAAACGCCCCTCTGACTGATAACCACACAACTGTGCGAGCATAGCAACGTTATACGAGCCATTTTGCATCAAGTAAAGTGCGTGATTTAAGCGCACTTCTGCCAATACTTCACGATACTGGGTACCTTCTTGTTTCAGTTTGCGTATCAATGTTGCTCGGCTCATAGCAAAGTGCCCCGCGACCATGTCTAATGGATGCTCCTCCCCTGGAGAGCGCGATAAGTAACGACTAAGTTTCTGACTAAAAGAGATATGTGAACTCGAGAACAACCGATGCAATAACCCTCTCTCAGCTAGCTGCTGATATAGGCCCATAATCCAATAGCGTTGTGTCGCTTCACTTAAGCTTTCCCGCTCAAACGAAAACAAAGCATTTAACGTCGCTTGCAATGCTTTATCTGTCTCAACAACGGGTACATAGTTTCCTAATGCGTTGCTCATGCTTAGCTCCAACATTTCATCGCTAGGCACACAGTGAAAACTGAACATTCGAGAAAGAAATCGCCCTTGTAGAGGAAGATTTTCAAAATTTAGGGATGCATTTGCTTCACAAAGCATGATATTTGGATGATGGATGTCGAGTACTTCGTCTTTCCAGAAAAGATGTTTACTCCCCTTAACAATCTGAATAATGCTTGGGGAGTGAATCCTGACATTACGAAGCTTCTGCTGCTGCTCCGCACGAAACAGCGTAACCTGATATTGGTGACCCATTCTCTCCCCTTATATTCAATTATCGCGTGTAAGTCGTGGTTAATGTCGCTTTACCCAAAGCAACACTATTCAAAGTAAACCCTACAATGGCTGGTGGCGTGTTTTCATCCAAATTCAGTTCTTCAGTTGGCAATGCCCACACCGTAAACTGGTAACGATGCATCCCATCATTCTTTGGAGGACACGCGCCGCCGAACCCCGTTGTGCCGTAGTCAATACGAGATTCTTTGCCGCCTAACTTGTTCATATCAATGCCTCGAGGCAGCTCGCTAACGGTGGATGGAATATTAAACGCTATCCAATGCCAAAAACCACTGCCTGTTGGTGCATCGGGGTCATACACGGTGATCGCAAAACTTTTTGTGCCCTTTGGAGCTTCTTTCCACATCAATTGTGGTGATTGATTCCCGCCATCACATCCCCAACCAGAGTATTCAAATGTCTTCGCCATCGGGTGGCCTTCTTGAATATCTCTACTCACGAGTTCAAATGCATGGGCAGAACCGACCGCAAAAACACTCAATACCAAAACTGACTTGTAGATCGCTTTCATGTTTTTCTTCCTTTCAATGAATTCAACACTAGTCTAAATACCCAGCAGTCCGAATCCTTGTCAGTAAGTATCAAAAAACACAAAATAATCTATAATTTTGACACTTTAAGATTCTAACACAAATTTCTTACTCTCTTAATTGCACTTGGTTTATGCTAATTAATCGCTCACGGAATAAGGAAGGAAAATGGAATTGGATATCTACGTGGTGGACGCCTTCACCGATACGCAATTCAAAGGCAACTCAGCAGCGGTGATACCGTTAGAGGAATGGCTAGCCCCAGAATTGATGCAAAATATCGCGACAGAAAACAACTTATCAGAGACGGCTTTCCTAAAGTCCATTGGCGCAAACCAATATGAGATTCGTTGGTTCTCTCCGATTACTGAAATCGATTTCTGTGGACACGCAACACTGGCCTCTTCGTTAGTTCTGTTTGATGAGTTTGGCATTAATGGCACGATTGAATTTCATACTCTGGAAGTAGGGACCCTCACCGTAGAGAAGAATGCGCAAGGTAAGATCGAGATGACGTTCCCTGCTCGTCCTCCAAAAGCCGTTTCTGATATTCCCTCGGCATTGATTGAGGGCTTAAGTTGCGATGTAGAACGCGTACTGCTTAGCCCTCAAGCGTATTTCGTGGTGGTCGACAGCCAGCAGGAAGTACTTGAGGTTCAATACCGTTCCGAACACCTCAAGACACTCGCTCCTTACGATGTGGTCGTTACTGCGAAAGGCGATCAACAAGACTTTGTATCGCGTTACTTTTGGCCTGCAAATGGTGGCGACGAAGACCCCGTAACCGGCTCGATTCACGCTGGATTAGCACCGTTCTGGGCAGAGGAGTTAGGCAAAACATCTCTGATTGCTTACCAAGCTTCTCAGCGCGGAGGTATTTTGCATTGTGAAGTTACTGGCGAACAAGTAAGAGTATCTGGCGACGGCGTGCTCTACATGAAAGGCAAGATTTTTGTTTAAATGATATTCATGTAATCAACTTAAAAGAGCCAAGTAAAGCACGGCTTCCGCAGGATAAAGCCAGCTTCAATAATTAATCAATTGATGAATATTGAAGGAATTAACTTCCTAGCCGGACAAAACTGACTCACGTTACACTGAATGCAGTCCCACACTCTTCTATAGCTTGATACGATTTCGAGCTCACCTTCTTAGAGGAAGCGTCGCATGATGAAGCGAATCATTCTTGGCACCCTAGCCCTGACTCTTTTAACTGCCTGTTCCAAAGATGACGGACAGCAAGCCCTTGGCACATTAGAACGTGACCGCGTAACCTTTACTGCAACCTCTAGCGAGATAATTCGTGCCCTACCCATCAAGGAAGGCAGCCAAGTCACCGAAGGAGAAGTGCTGGTTCAGCTCGATACAAAGAACCAAGAAGCCGTTTTAGCTCACGCCGTAGCCGAACAAGCCAAGGCTGACGCTTATCTTTTGAAATTGACCAATGGTGAGCGACCAGAAGACATTGCCGCAGCGCAAGCACGCGTTGCCAGAGCGGAAGCTCAATTGGTTGAAGCGCAAAAGAACTACCAACGTAAGGCGGAGTTAGTTCGTAAAAAACTCATCAGCCAATCAGAAAAAGACACCGCTTTAGCAGCCAGAGATTCTGCCCGTGCAGAGCTAGACTCCTCACAAGAAGAGTTCAGCAAACTGACCGCTGGCTCTCGTCCTGAAGATATTGAACAAGCGAAAGCCGCACTCATGGCAGCAAAAGCCGATGTGGCACTACAAGAACAGAAACTGGCAGAACTCACCATCACGGCCACGCGAGATGGCTTGTTAGATAACCTACCGTTTAACCTTGGTGAACGCGTTCCTGTGAATGGTGTGGTTGCTGTAATACAAGCCAGCCGCGTCCCATACGCTCGCGTTTATGTTCCTGCCAACTACCGAGTCGATTTTGTGCCGGGTAAAACGGTTAACGTGCATGTAGATGGCGTTGAGCAACCATATAGCGGCACCGTTCGTTGGGTTGCGACTGAGCCTTCATTCACGCCTTATTTCGCGCTTACCGAAGAAGAACGCTCGCGTTTGATGTACCTTGCAGAAGTCGACCTACAAGACTCCGCACAATCCTTGCCTTCGGGCATTCCAGCGCAAGTGGATTTGGTGGAGTAAGCCAATGACCGAATACGCGATTCAAGCTGAAAATGTGGTGAAGAAGTTTGGTGACTTCACCGCCATCAACAACATCACGCTTAATGTGCCCAAAGGCAGTATTTATGGTTTTCTTGGTCCTAACGGTTGCGGTAAATCGACAACTATTCGTGTGTTAACTGGCTTACTTAGCCCAAGCGAAGGCAATGTCGATGTACTCGGGCTAGAGATACCAAAACAATCTGAGCTTCTGCGCCTCAAGATTGGCTACATGACGCAAAAGTTCTCGCTTTATGATGATCTGACGGTTCAAGAGAATCTTGAGTTTATTGGACAAATCTTTGGTATGGAAACCAAGGCGCTGAAAGCTCGCATCGAAGAACAACTATCCACCTACGGCCTCGACCAACTGCGTAAACAGCGCGTGGGCGGAATGAGTGGCGGCCAGAAACAACGCTTGTCTCTCGCCGCAGCGACCATGCATAAACCAGAACTGTTGTTTCTTGATGAACCCACGTCTGCGGTTGACCCAGAGAACCGACGTGATTTCTGGGAGCAGTTGTTTGATCTGTCTGACCAAGGCACGACGATTTTGGTCACAACGCACTACATGGATGAAGCGGAGCGTTGCCATCGTCTGGCTATTATGGAGGCTGGGGAAATCCGCGCCGATGGTGAGCCAGAAGAGCTTATGGCACAAATGGGCGTTAACATCGTCGAAGTCAAAGCGGATAACTTACGCGAGCTAAAAGAGAAAGTCATTCAGCGTGAAGAGGTGCGCTCGGCCGCACAGCTAGGCATTCGCTTACGCATTTTAATCCACCAGCACATCGAACAACCGATCGAATGGTTAACCCAAACCTTTCCTGAGCTTGATGGCTGCGAGATGAACATTGCTCGCCCGAGCTTGGAAGATGTGTTTGTCAGCGTTACGGGAGAAGGTCGCCAATGATGAAATCTATTGCCCGTATGAAAGCGGTAATGATCAAAGAGATCCGTCAGCTTTCACGTGACCGCATTACCTTTGGCATGGTCGTGATGATCCCACTGATTCAGCTTTTGCTGTTCGGCTTTGCCATTAATACCGATATTCGCAATATTCCCGTTGGCGTCGTCGATCAAAGTGGCAGCACCGCCGGACGCGTGATTACCGAATCCGTCAAAGTCACACAAGTGGTCGATGTGGTCGAAACCTTCGCTACCGCTTCTGAAGCCGAGCAAGCCATTCAAGACGGTTTGGTGCGAGCGGCTTTAATTCTACCTAGCGACCTAACCCAACGTATGGTGCAAGGTCGAGAGCTTGGACAGTGGATTGTGGATGGTTCAGATACCATGATCAGCTCTGCGATTCTCTCGCTACAAACCATGCCGTTAACGGATTTTGATTTTGAGATACGCCCCGCCCCAACCAAAACCTTTGAAGTTGCGCTGTATTACAACCCGAGTCGGCGCTCGGCGGTGAACATTGTCCCCGGTTTATTGGGCGTGATTCTAACCATGACGATGATCTTGTTCACCAGCGCAGCCATTGTTCGAGAACGGGAACGTGGCAATTTAGAGTTACTGATTACCACGCCAATCCACTCCATCGAACTCATGGTAGCGAAGATCATTCCCTACATCTTTGTTGGTCTGATACAGGTGTTTATCATTTTAGGCTTGGGTCACTGGATATTTGGTGTGCCGATAAACGGCGCCATTAGTCAGATACTATTTGGCACGCTATTGTTTATTGCCGCGAGTTTAACCTTAGGTTTGGTGATATCCACCATTGCGACGACACAGCTTCAGGCAATGCAGATGACGGTGTTTATTCTTTTGCCGTCGATTCTTCTATCCGGATTTATGTTCCCTTATGAAGGAATGCCCATCGCGGCACAATGGATATCCGAAGCGCTGCCTGCCACCCACTTTATGCGAATTATTCGTGGTGTGGTGCTGCGTGGTGCAGACCTAATGGAACTATGGCGAGATACAGTTTGGTTACTTGGATTCACCGTTATCGGCCTTATTGTCGCTTCATTTCGCTTCAAAAAATCACTCGACTAATCCCACGATATTGCGTTCATTCCTTAAAAACAAAAATAGCCCCAACGAAGGGCTATTTTTTGTTTCTGTATTCATACACTGTGCTATCAAGCTCAACTCTCAGACAATATTAATAGTACTCACCGTAGGAACAATCTCGTAAATCGGAAATATTGTAGTTTTTCAAAGAGTTTATTTTAAAGTTGAACACTACCTGTTTACAGACAACGCCTTCGCGATCCGTGTACGTGATAATACCTTCACTGTACGCACGCTGACCATCAGAGGATGTCACGTCAGCAACAAGTTCCAAATGGCCCTTGTGCGCGTCTACGCGATTCATCATCTCAAACACATCGACCCACTCTTCGCGATTTGCCATTTGTATTAGCATGGACTTCGCCTGTGTTTCCAACTGCTGGGGGTATACATAATAACGGTTGTAACCAAAGTATGCGCACATAAGTAATAAAACGAGTGCTAATGAGGTTGTTCTTGTCATACAAGCTTCCTCTTGTTGTTATAAAAATCTTGCTTCGTTAATTCAGTATAGGAAGCGAGCAAAGTTTAGGTTATAGAACTTGCCCAAATAACAGGGGACAGTCAGAGACAGTCAATTCTATGACAAGCTCAACAACAAACTCTATTGCAGTCTCATCATGAGTTTGAACAAAAATACGCCTCAGAGAAAGCAAGAAGTAAGAAGGGAAAACTAACCGGAGCGAGGTGATAACAGAAAAGTAAAAGGAATTGGAGGAAAAAGACAATCAGAGTGAATGTAGTGAGAGCGGAAATCAAGATTAGATTATCCGCCCATCAACTAGGCTCAAATTGTCAGTGACAACAACAACGCGACTCACCGAGTTTAAACGTGTTGGTAACTATCTTCGAGAGACTCTGTCTGCGTTTTTTTCTCGCTCACTTCCACTTTAACCGCAGCGACCTTGAACTCAGGGATCTTCGCATGCGGGTCAGTCGCCGTTGTCGTTAAACGGTTCACCGGAGACTCAACAAAGTGGAATGGAATGAATACCACACCTTTTTGAATACGCTTAGTCACAAAGGCATCAATCTCAATGCTGCCGCGACGTGTAGACACCGTCAGACGCTGACCATTACTGATGCCTAGCGCTTCTGCGTCTTCCACGCTCACCATCGCGCGAGGGCCTGCAAGGTTATCCAATCCTTTGGTCTTACGCGTCATGGTGCCAGTGTGGAATTGCTCAAGTACACGACCTGTAGTAAGCACCAGTGGATACTCTTCATCTGGCAGCTCAGCCGCATAACGGAACGGTACGCCCACCATTTGTCCTTTACCACGAGTAAACTGGGTTTGGTGCATGATGCGAGTACCTGCCGGGTTGTTCTTGTTGCTCGGCCATTGCACACCGTTTGGCGTAATGGCATCCCAACGAAGACCAGCGTATTGAGGTGTCACACGTGCGATTTCATTGGTGATATCAGACACGCAGTGATAATCCCAATCACTACCCATGGCATTGGCGATTTCTTGAATAATCCACCAATCTTCTTTCGCTTCACCCGGTGCCGTGACAACCTGATTCACGCGCTGAACACGACGCTCCGTATTGGTGAAGTGACCCGCTTTCTCTGCAAACGAGCAAGAAGGCAGAACCACATCCGCGTATTGTGCAGTCTCCGTTAGGAAGATGTCCTGAACCACTAAGAAATCGAGCGCTTCTAAGCCCTCAATCACATGCGCTTGGTTCGGGTCACTCAACACTGGGTTCTCACCCATAATGTACATACCACGGACGTCACGATGGCAAGCCGCATCAATGATTTCTGTCAGGGTTAGACCTTGCTCAGAAGGCAGATTTGGTGCGTTCCATTCAATAGCAAACTTCTGACGCACAATTGGGTTGTATACCTTTTGGTAGCCTGGGAAGCTGTTTGGCAAAGCACCCATATCACACGCGCCTTGCACGTTAGATTGACCACGTAGCGGGTTAATACCACCACCTTCAATACCGATGTTGCCACACAGCAATTGCAGGTTAGCGATAGAACGCACGTTGTCATGACCTGTCGTGTGCTGAGTAATACCCATCGAGTAGTAAACAGCCGTACGATCTGCTGTACCGATCATGCGCGCCATTGCTTGAATGTCTTCGGCTTTTACGCCCGTAACCAACTCCACTTTATCGAGGTTGTAAGCTGGCGACATCACCTCTTGCAACAAGGTATCAAAGCCGTCGACACGTTCTTCGATGTACTCTTGATCGTACCAACCGTTCTTGATGATCTGCTGCATGACACCGTTTAGGAGCATCACATCCGTACCCGGACGGTGCGCCATATACAGCTCAGCATGCTCTGCCATATCGACACGTTTCGGGTCAGCCACAATCAAACGAGCGCCGTGGTGACGAATTGCTTGTTTGATATGTGAAGCAATAATCGGGTGCGCCGATGTGGTATCCGAACCAATAATAAAGATCACATCCGAGTGCTTAATGCTTGGAATGTCGTTGGTCATTGCACCACTACCCAGTGACGCTTCAAGACCGGTTACACTCGATGCGTGGCACAAACGCGCACAGTGGTCGACGTTATTGGTGCCCAGTTCACGACGGACAAATTTTTGGAACGCGTAGTTGTCTTCGTTAGTGGTTTTCGCTGAAGAGAAACCCGCCAATGCGTTGCTGCCAAAATCTTGCTTGATGCCAGAGAACTTGCTCGCAATCAGTTGAATCGCCTCTTCCCAGCTTGCAGGCTGCAACCAACCATCTTTACGGATCAATGGCGTGGTAAGACGCTCTTCACTGCCAATGAAGTCAAAACCAAAGCGCCCTTTCACACACAGCATGCCTTGGTTAACCGGCGAGTCACCGCCTTTCACGTAACGAATCGTATTGGTTGTTTCGTCCACGAACATAGTCAACTTACAACCCACACCACAGTATGTACAAATGGTGTCGACCGCTTTCAGATCTTCAGTACGACCTTGTGAACGGTCACGACTATCGACCATTGCACCCGTTGGACACACTTGAACACACGCGCCACATTGCACGCAGTTCGAATCGCCCATTAGGGTTAAGCCATTCTTATTACTTCCAAAGTGTGGACGATCGTCAGGACGTAATGCCGGGCGACCTTGTTTGTCGCACACAAAGTTCAGTACACCGTGTACGGCTTTGTCGCGGCACGCTTGGATGCACTGACCACAGCTAATACAGCGGTTAGCATCAAACTCAATAAACTCAGAGCTGCGGTCAACTTCGTACTTATGACGCAAGTCTTTCGCACGAAGATCTAACCAATCTTGGTGTGATTTAATCTGCAAGGAGAAGTCAAAGCTTTGCTCAGCTTCATATTCGGTGGAGTAATCACGCAGCGCACAATCGGTATTTGCCTGACAGCCACATTCAAGGCAGCGTGCGGCTTCCTGCATCGCTTCTTCGTTATCAAAGCCCAACTCCACTTCAGCGAAGCTTTGCTCGCGTTGTGCTGGAGTCAATTCTGGCATGATAGATCGAGCGACTTTCTGGATGTTCTCGAAGTGAAGCGGATCGACTTGAGAGAGTTTCTTCTCTTTGCGCGAGTTGAACGCCGCCTTTGGCATATCGGCCATATCGCCATTCAAAAACAGATCAATGGCTTTTGCCGCAACGCGGCCATCACCCACGGCTTCAACTGCCGTTGCAGGACCACGGCGGAAATCACCAATACTGAAGATGTTGCCTGTGCCTGTGTGCATGGTCTTTTCATCTGCATCAGAGGTATTCCATCGCGTAAGTGGAATCGATAAATCTTCGCCTTCGAGGAAGCTCAGATCTGGCTTTTGCGATACTGCCGCAATCACGGTGTCGAACTCTTCGGTAAAGAACTCGCCAGTTGGTTTAGGGCTTCGACGACCAGATGCATCCGGCTCACCCAACGCCATGCGCTCTAGACGAATCGCATTCACGCGTCCGGTTTCATCGGCAAGGTTTTCTGCAGGATTGGTCAAGAAGTGGAATTTCACCCCTTCGTGTTCCGCTTCAACAATCTCGTAGTCTTCTGCCGGCATTTCGTCATGGGTACGACGGTAAATCAACGTGGTGTCTGCACCAGCACGACGCGCAGTACGAGCACAGTCAATTGCCGTGTTACCACCACCGATCACCGCGACTTTCTGACCCGTTACATAGTTTTGCTCAGTCACGTAATCTTTGAGGTAATCAACACCTAAGTAGCAACCTTCAAGGTCACTGCCTGTGTAATGCATTTCGACCGCTTGAGACGCGCCGACCGCCAAACACACCGCGTCGTATTCTTCGCTCAATTGAGAAAGCGTGAAATCCACACCTAGCTTTTGATTGGTGTGAACTTGCATACCGTTGCGGCACATCAATTCGATTTCTTTATCGAGAATGTCTTTTGGTAAACGGTATTCAGGAATACCGTAACGCAACCAACCGCCCGCTTTTGGCATGGATTCAAAGACCGTAACGTCGTAGCCTTCATTCGATAAGTAGTAGCCAGCCGTTAGACCACCAGGACCACTGCCGACGACGGCAATGTTCAAACCTTTACTTGGTTTCTTTTCTGGCACGTAGGCTTCATGCGCAGACAAATCCGCATCCGCGGCATGACGTTTTAGCTGACGAATTGCAATAGGCTCATCGACTAACGAACGGCGACATTCGCTCTCACAAAATGCAGGGCATACGCGGCCAATCGATAACGGCATAGGAAGCGTACGCTTAATCACTTCAATCGCTTTTTGATGATCGTTCTGTGCGATGTGATAAAGGTACGATTGGATATCAACGCCCGCTGGACAGGCGGTTTTACATGGCGCTTCACAATCGGCGTAATGGTCCGTCATGATGCGGTTGAGTGCTTTTCTGCGGTGCTCGCTTAATTGTTCTGATTGCGTGACCACATTAAGGCCGCGGTAAACTTCAAGTTCACACGCACGCTTAGTACCGCCGCTTTCGACTTCAACCACACACAAGTCACACGGTACTTTTTCATTACTTTTGTTCATTCCGCACAGCGATGGGATCTCGACCCCACACACTTTTGCTGCTTCTAAAAGGGTTAGACCCTCTTCTACAATTCTATATTTTCCATCGATGACAATTTCTATCATGCAACCCCCGCAGCAAAGCAAATCCAAATCTGCACAAGTAAAACCATGCATTCTATAAGGATAATCATTTGTAAGACAAGTTAGTGTGATGTAAAACTTATAAACCACATTTTTCACGTGTCATAAAAAGCGAGGGCTTCTTTCGCTAACTTTCAACACTCGGTGTTTAACAAACGTTTTACTCCCTCGAAAGTGCGAAAACTGTAGGGTTGGACTATTTTGATAATAAGAGTAATAAATGATTGACCTTACCCTTAGGTTAACCTTTAGAATCGAAGGGTTTTCATCATTTTCATCAAATACATGGGAAAGGGTATGCACTTAAAATCGCTGCATACAATCTGGTTAACTCTCTTCACGACGCTAGTACTATTGGTATCTAGTGTGGCGAACAGTGAGCCGTTGATGAATATTCAAATGATGTCTACTGGCATGGCTCACCATGCTTCTATGATGAGTGACAGCGAACACTGCGGTATGCCTGGCATGATGGACGTCTCCATGACTGACGCTTCTATGTCCGAAGATGGCGATGTAAGAGAAACCAGCATGAACTGTGGTGGAGGCTCCGGCATGGTTCACACCTGCTGTACTGCCGCGTGTACGATAGTTTTCGTCCCCCTACCTAATCCTGTCAGTAGCCCAATGCCCGTCGTCTATCGCGCAACTATTACTCCTGAAGTTGCTTCCCCAGTCGTACACGTCAGCCGCGACCTATACCGACCTCCTATAGCCTAAATCCGTCCTAGCATTCGACCCTGCGCGTGTATCGCAGGTTGTTTTAATGCGCCTGAACGATGAGGTAACAAGGCTTTACTGTTCCCGCAATAAAATCCGCACCTCCATCGATCCGGCGAACACTGGATTTAGATTATGGATATCAAACCATACCGCTTAGCTGCACCTATTTTTATGGTGGCTCTGGTCGCTGCGCCAACCTTGGTTAACGCCGCAGGTAAAGAGACGCACGCAGCACAAAATTCCGCATCAAGTGAGCGAGCTTCAACGACCAAGCTTGCCCAACTGATCAACGTCGCTTTGAGTAACGATGGCAATCGTAAGCAATACTCAGCGCAATCTGCAGCCATGCGTGAAACGGGCGTCGCGAGCGCGACCTTGATGGACCCAAAACTGAAAGTGGGTTTTGGTGGCTTGCCTGTCGACAGCTTCAAATTCGATGAAGACCCAATGACCAACATCTCCGTTGGTTTAATGCAACAGTTTGAGCGTGGCTCTACGCTTGATTTGCAACAGAAGAAAGCCAACCAACAAGCCGACGGCCTTGGGCTTCAAGTGCACGCTCGTGAGCTTGAGGTAGCCAACAGCATGACTCAACTTTGGTTAGAGCTTGGTTACCAGCAACGCGCGGAGCAAATCATGCTTGAGAACCGCAAGTTGATGAAGGAGATGGAAAGCTTTATTCAAACCAACTATTCGATTGGTAAGAGTGAAGCGCAAGACCTACTCAACGCTCAATTACAAGTCAGCAAGTTGGATGAGAAACTGCAAGCCAACGCACAAATGCAACGTCGTCTTATCTCTCAACTCTCCGAATGGTTGGGGTCAGATTGGTTGGCAAACGAACAAGCTCTGCACGCGAGCAATCAATTGAACTGGGACACACTGAACAGCAAACTTGCTGCCAGTCAGGGTTCCACCAAGCATTATCAGCAACTCAGCCAACACCCGATGGTTAAGATAGCCGACGTTAGCATCTCTGCCAATAAAACTCAGGTGGAGATTGCTGAGCAAGCCTACAACCCGCAGTTTGGCGTCGAAGTAATGTACGCCTACCGCCAAGCCGACAACATGATGGGTGAACCCGCATCAGACTTGGTCAGCGCTTACCTCACAATGGACATTCCGTTGTTTACGGGTGACCGCCAAGATCGCAATCTCGCGGCCGCTCAATACCAAGTTGGCGCGGCACAATCACAAAAGGACACCTTACTAACGCAGATGAATGCCAAGGTGAACACTTTGCTGGTTGATCGCGGCAACTTAACCCAACGCTTAGAACGTTATCAATCCACCTTATTGCCTCAAGCGAAAGCGCGCATCCAAGCCGTTGAGCGGGGTTATCAAAACAACACAGCGCAGTTTAACGATGTGATTTCCGCCACGACTGACGAGTTGGCTCTGCAATTGGAGCAACAACGTCTACTGACCGATCTCAACATCGCAAACAGCAATTTAGCCACCCTACTCGGTGGTTTCGACTACCAAGTGGCTTCACCGGAAGCTCGCTCTATTTCGACATATTAATTTGTGATTCCCCAAGACAGTTGGGGCTGCAGCTAGGCGGCAAACGAGAGAATCCCATGAGCATAGATCTGCTATGTGATTTGGGTGAACGAGAGCAGGCAACAACGCTGTAGCGTCAAATGTGAAGGGGAAAATAAGGTAATACAATGAAAACATTAAAAATTGCAACCATCGCGCTGATTGTTGGTGGTGCTTTAGGGTTTGGTGCTAATCATTTTCTTACGGGCTCGGCTCACGACATGAGTGCGATGGGTGGCGAATCTGCTGCAAGCTCTAATGATCCGCTTTACTGGGTTGCCCCAATGGATCCGAATTACAAACGCGACAAGCCGGGTAAGTCCCCAATGGGCATGGATTTGATTCCGGTTTACGCAGAAGACCTATCCGGTGAACAAGACGCACCGGGTACAGTGACTATTGACCCTTCAGTAGAAAACAACCTCGGGGTTAAAACCGCAAACGCGACACTACAACAACTATCACCACGCATCGAAACGGTTGGCTATATTGCCTTTGATGAAAGTCTGTTATGGCAAACCAACGTTCGTGTGGCGGGTTGGGTAGAAAAACTCTACATCAATGCCGTGGGTGAGAAAGTGAAGAAAGGCGATGTGCTGTTCACGCTCTACTCTCCGGAACTGGTTAAAGCACAAGAAGAATTGCTGAATGCGTACCGCACTGGCCGCAAAGGTCTTGTAAAAGGCGCGACCGAGCGCTTGGTAACGCTTGGTGTTGACCGTGCTCAAATCAAATCCATTACTCGTAGTGGTAAAGCATCGCAAACCATTGAAATCAAAGCGCCTTCTGATGGCGTTATCGCGAGCTTAAACGTGCGTGAAGGTGGCTATTTGTCCCCTGCTCAAGCGGTGATCAGTGCAGGTCCTTTGGACAATGTTTGGGTTGATGCGGAAGTCTTTGAGCGTCAAGCGCACTGGATGAAAGCGGGTTCTCAAGCCACGATGACCCTTGACGCGATTCCGGGCAATGAATGGCAAGGCGTCGTAGATTACGTGTACCCAATCCTTGATCCGAAAACACGTACGTTGCGTGTGCGTCTTAAATTCCCTAACCCAGATGGTGCATTGAAGCCAAACATGTTCGCAAACATTGCCTTGCAGCCTGTCACTGACGACGCAGTGTTAACGATTCCTAAGTCCTCCGTCATTCGTTCCGGTGGTATGACTCGTGTGGTTCTGGCTGAAGGCGACGGCAAATATCGCTCAGCTCGAATTGAAGTTGGCCGTGAGGCTGGAGAACAAATCGAAGTATTACAAGGGCTTAAGCAAGGCGACAAGATCGTTACTTCATCTCACTTCATGCTCGATTCTGAATCAAGCCAGTCGGCGGATCTGTCTCGCATCAATGGTGTGGAAGCGGCCGCAGAAACGGCATGGGCTAAAGGTGAGATCACGGATGTGATGAAAGATCACCGTATGCTGACCATAAACCACCAGCCTGTACCAGAATGGGATTGGCCGGGCATGGTAATGAACTTCACTTTCGCAGATGGCGTTGAAATGGGTGACTTGAAAAAAGGTCAGGCTATCGAATTTGAAATGCAAAAGACGGAGTCCGGTCAGTACCAAATCATCGACTATAAGGCAGACAACAGCGTCATTGCCGCAGAAGTTTGGCTAACTGGTGACATTAGCATGCTGATGGCTGATTTTGGCATGATCACCTTAAACCACCTACCGGTTGCAGAATGGAACTGGGATGCTGGCGAGATGAACTTCTCTGTGGGTGAAGATGTTGATCTATCGGGTTTTGAAGAAGGACAGAAAGTTCGGTTTCTAGTTGAAAAACAAGGATCTGACTACGTTCTTAAACAGCTAGTTCCTGCAACAATAGCCGTCGAGGGTTAATTATGATCAATGCAATTATTCGTTGGTCACTGAGCAACCGATTCCTAGTGTTGGTCGCGACCTTAGCCCTTGTATTAGGCGGACTTTACAGTGTAAAGAATACGCCTGTTGATGCGATTCCGGATCTTTCTGATGTGCAAGTGATCATCAAGACAAGCTATCCGGGTCAAGCTCCTCAAGTCGTCGAGGATCAAGTTACTTACCCACTCACCACCGCCATGCTTGCCGTGCCGGGTGCTGAGACGGTTCGTGGCTACTCTTTCTTTGGTGATTCTTACGTTTATATCATTTTCAACGATGATACCGACATGTACTGGGCACGTTCACGCGTGTTGGAGTACTTGAGCCAAGTAGCACCAAAGCTGCCACCGAACGCAAAACCAACCCTAGGTCCTGATGCAACGGGCGTGGGCTGGGTTTACAGCTACGTATTACAAGACAAAACTGGCAAGCATGATTTGGCGGATCTTCGCAGCCTGCAAGATTGGTTCTTGAAGTACGAATTGCAAACCGTTGATGGCGTTTCTGAAGTTGCTACCGTGGGCGGCATGGTGAAGCAGTATCAAGTGCAGATTGACCCTGCCAAGCTTCGTGCTTACAACCTCACTCTGCAACAAGTGAACATGGCAATCCAAAACGGTAACCAAGAAACCGGCGCGTCCGTTATCGAAGTGGCCGAAGCCGAGCACATGGTTCGTACCACGGGTTACCTAACCAGCATTGAAGACATAAAATCACTGCCGCTAAAAGTCACCGAGAAAGGCACGCCGTTGCTATTAGGTGATATCGCAGACATTAACCTTGGCCCACAAATGCGCCGTGGTATCTCAGAGCTGAATGGCGAAGGTGAAGCGGTAGGTGGTGTTATCGTGATGCGCTTTGGTGAAAACGCCAGTGAAGTGATTGCGAAAGTCAAAGACAAACTCGCAGACCTACAACGCAGCCTGCCAGAAGGCGTGGAAATTGTTGCAACCTACGACCGCTCTACCCTTATCGATTCAGCGGTAGAAAACCTATGGAAGAAGCTTGCAGAAGAGTTCATCGTCGTTGCGATTGTGTGCGCGTTGTTCTTATTCCACATTCGTTCTTCGTTGGTTATCGCTCTGAGCCTACCGGTCGGCATTCTCACTGCGTTTATCGTAATGCATTGGCAAGGCATCAACGCCAACATCATGTCCTTGGGTGGTATTGCGATTGCCATCGGTGCCATGGTGGATGGTGCAATCGTGATGATTGAAAACGTTCATAAGCACATTGAACGAACGCCACTGACCGACAAAAACCGCTGGCAAGTAATAGGTAAAGCCGCAGAAGAGGTCGGCGCACCGCTGTTCTTCTCGTTGCTGATCATTACTCTTAGCTTCGTACCGGTGTTCGCCTTAGAAGGCCAAGAAGGCAAGATGTTCTCGCCGCTTGCGTTCACTAAGACGTACGCCATGGCAGCGGCAGCAGGTTTGGCAATCACACTCGTCCCTGTGCTTATGGGCTACTTCATTCGCGGTAAGGTGTTACCGGAACACAAAAACCCGGTTAACCGTGGCTTGGTCGCGTTGTACCGCCCACTGTTGAACACCAGCTTAAAATACCCTAAGACCATGATTGTTATCGCATTAGGTCTAATGGCATCGGCTTACTACCCAACCAGTAAACTGGGTAGCGAGTTCATCCCGCCGCTGGATGAAGGCGACTTGATGTACATGCCAACGACCTATCCGGGTATCTCAATTGGTAAGGCGCGTGAGCTTCTACAGCAAACCAACAAACTGATCAAAACCGTTCCAGAAGTGAAAACCGTATGGGGCAAAATTGGCCGAGCTGAGACCGCAACCGATCCAGCGCCACTCACCATGATTGAAACCGTGATTCAGTTGAAGCCACGCGATCAATGGCGCGAAGGGGTCACAACCGAGTCACTGCGCAAAGAGTTCGACAAACTGGTTCAGTTCCCTGGTCTTACTAACGCTTGGGTAATGCCGATCAAAACGCGTATCGACATGCTGGCAACGGGCATCAAAACCCCTATCGGCATTAAAATCGCGGGCCCTGATCTGAAAGTGATTGAGAAGATCGGTTCTCAGTTGGAGCCAATTCTTAACGACGTACAAGGCACGGCATCGGTTTATGCAGAACGTGTAGCAGGTGGTCGTTATGTCACGATCGACATTAAACGTCGTGCCGCAGCGCGTTATGGCTTAAGCATCAAAGACGTTCAACAAGTGATCTCCACTGCGGTGGGTGGCATGAATGTGGGTGAAACCATTGAAGGCTTGGAGCGTTACCCAATCAACGTTCGTTACCCACAAGACTACCGCGACTCAGTGGTTAAACTGCAAAACCTACCATTGGTGACACCAAATGGCGCTCGTATTGCGCTGGCTGATGTAGCGGACATTCGTTACGAAGACGGCCCTCCGATGATCAAGACGGAAAACGCGCGTCCAAACGGCTGGGTGTTTGTCGATATCGATGGTCGTGACCTTGGCTCTTACGTCGTGGAAGCACAGCAAGTCGTGGCTGATCAATTGGAGCTTCCTGCGGGTTACTCGCTGGCTTGGTCTGGTCAATACGAATACATGGAACGTGCGAAAGATCGCTTGAGTGTCGTGGTACCAATCACCATCGCCATCATTATGCTACTGCTTTACTTCAGCTTCCGTCGTGTCGGCGAAGTAATGATCATCATGCTTACGCTACCACTCGCTATGGTCGGTGGTTTGTGGCTCATGCATATCCTCAACTACAACTTCTCGATTGCCGTCGGGGTCGGCTTTATTGCCCTAGCAGGCGTCGCGGTTGAAATTGGGGTCATCATGCTCGTCTACCTCAACCAAGCATGGCACTACAAAAAGCTGGATGCGGAAGAGAGCCAACAGAAGCTTGAGACGAAAGACCTAACCGATGCCATTCGTGAAGG
Source organism: Vibrio sp. Vb2880 (assembly GCF_033337975.1). NCBI lineage: Bacteria > Pseudomonadati > Pseudomonadota > Gammaproteobacteria > Vibrionales > Vibrionaceae > Vibrio > Vibrio sp. Vb2880. The sequence goes on along the minus strand of NZ_JAWORT010000005.1, from coordinate 114,962 downwards.
TGCAGGCCTGCGTGTTCGCCCAGTAATGATGACGGTACTGACGGTCATTATTGGTCTGATTCCGATCATGTACGGCGAAGGTACAGGATCAGAAGTAATGCAACGTATCGCCGCACCAATGATTGGTGGTATGGCATCGGCACTGCTGCTGACGCTGTTGGTGCTTCCAGCCATCTTCAAGCTGTGGAAACAACGTGAGTTGCGTCATAGCAATGCGACTAATCACCAAGCTAGCACACAAGCTAGTGATGTAAACAACAAGGCTTAATCCCTACCTTCCCCTCAATCAATTCGTTTGAGGGGAAGCAACCAAGTTAATAATGAATTAAAACAAGGATATAAAAATGAAAAAGACACTAATCACTCTTGCTCTAGCCCTAACAACAACGACTGCATTTGCCCAAGTGGATCATTCAAACATGGACCACGCGAACATGGATCATAGCAACATGAAGCATGAAAATATGGACCACGGCAGCATGAAGATGGACCACAGTAAAATGGACCATTCAAACATGATGGATATGCCGGGCATGTCGGCAGTTGGTATGCCAGCAAAAGGGGCAAAGCCAGACAAGGTGGTACACGTTATCTTGGGTGATGACATGACCATCAAGTTCAAAAAAGACGTTAAAATTGAGCCAAACGATGTGGTGCAATTTGTGGTCATGAACACCGGTAAGATCAACCACGAGTTTACGATTGGTTCGGCTAAAGAGCAGCTAGAACATCGCGAAATGATGAAGACAATGAGTGGCGATCACATGCATGACTCAGGCAACGCAGTTACGGTAGAACCAGGTAAAGCGAAGCAATTACTGTGGCACTTCCACGGTGACAACAAGGTTGAGTTCGCGTGCAACATTCCGGGCCATGCAGAATCGGGCATGGTTAAAAAGATTGAACTGTAAGTAATTATCCAACTAGACAAAGGAGCTGATGATTCAGCTCCTTTTATTTCTCTGGATCAAACTATTCGTTAGCTCATGATAAGAAATTCTGAGCCAGTGTCTCACGCTAAGATATTTTTATGACCGAATCACCGACGTAATATATAAGCCAAACTACGGGCCTTGATAGCAACACTCTTCTCCTCATATTGAGACCGTATTAGCGTATTGCAAAGAATCCTACATAAAATAGACATAGATTTAACAGTGTTTAGAGTATTGGCTCGTTATAGTTTACGTGACATCGCTACGGTGCGAACTAAAACTAAAATTGAAGAACACGATCCATGAAAAAGTTATTTTTGTTGGCTGGGCTAATGGTTTGCTCAACCCTAAGTTACGCGTCCCAACTGAATGAGGACATTTCTCTCCTCGAGCAACAAACCTCAAGCAGAATTGGGGTGTCAGTTTGGGATACCCAAGCAGACGAGCGTTGGGACTACCGTGGCGATGAACGCTTCCCACTCATGAGCACATTCAAAACCCTAGCTTGTGCCAAAATGCTAAGTGATATGGACAGCGGTAAGCTAAGTAAGAATGCGACCGCAAAAGTCGATGAGCGCAGTATCGTTGTATGGTCTCCAGTGATGGATAAGCTCGCAGGCCAAAACACACGCATAGAGCACGCGTGTGAAGCCGCTATGTTAATGAGTGATAATACTGCAGCCAACTTGGTATTAAATGAAATTGGCGGCCCTAAAGCCGTAACAATGTTTCTGCGAACAATTGGAGATAAAGCAACGCGCCTAGACAGAATAGAACCTCGCTTGAACGAAGCCACACCAGGCGACAGCCGCGACACAACCACACCTAACGCCATACTAAACACTCTTCGAACTTTGGTCGAAGGCGAAACGTTGTCTTATGAGTCTCGTGTACAATTAAAAATCTGGATGCAGGACAACAAAGTTTCAGACTCGTTAATGCGTTCTGTATTACCAACAGGTTGGTCTATTGCAGACCGTTCTGGTGCGGGTGGTCATGGTTCGCGTGGCATTAACGCGATTATATGGAAGGAAAATCATCGACCTGTTTACATTAGTATTTATGTCACAGAAACCGAGCTCTCACTTCAAGCTAGGGACCAGCTCGTTGCGCAGATAAGTCAGTTGATTTTACAAAAGTACAAAGACAATTAAGTCTCTACTCACCTGACCCCATTTGTATCCTTTTCTAGCCCTTCTCTTCCAGAAGGGCTCATTCTGTACTTCCATCTTAAAAACACCACTTATTGAGTAATGACTTACTTATAAATAGGTATAAGATTTACTTATTTAGGGTGAGTTAACGCCCACATTAAGCAACCAAATGCACACAAACGGCGATAATTAAACCATACTCTTACCAAGAAGCACATTTTCTACAAAATAGCTTCACGTAATTTATTGTTGGTATTTGCAACATTGCCAAGGAGATGTCTATTGAGACTTGAAAGAACTTTTAACCCTGATGACTTATCGATGCAAAACATGGAAAGTCCGATATGTATGCCGATAGGGTTTGTTCACTTTTTAGCTCAATCGGAAACACTACAGCAAGTACTTGATACGGTGGCAGAATGGATAAATCGTATATTTAATTCTGACCGTGCGAGTATCACACTTTATGAAAACAATGATCATCTAAAGGTCTACTCTTTCTCTGGTAGTAAAGCGATTCCCGCTGAATTTTTAGTGCCCATTCATCAAGCGTTTGTTGGCCGAGTGTTCAAAAAGCAACAACTGATGATCTGCGATGATGTTACGCAATCTGATGAGATCGATTGTATGATGCTCGCATCCAATGGTATGGGTACGTGTATGGACGCGCCTTTAATGCACGGTAAAGTCTGCCTAGGAACGCTTAATGTTGCGCATCATCAAACGCACATTTACACAAACGAACAAGCGGCACAGCTTCAGTGCATCGCTAATTGGATTGCTTTAAACATTGCCCTTCATATACAGATTATGAAGATGGAGCACCTCGCCACGACGGATGATCTAACAGGTATTCCAAACCGCAGAGAGTTCATGCGACAAATCGAAAGCCGCCTAAATGAATACCGAACCCAGGGCATTGACTTCCATGTTGCTATTTTAGATCTCGACAATTTTAAAAGCCTCAATGACCGATTTGGTCATGACGCAGGCGATAAATCACTGATCCATGCAGTTAATACTATTAAAAGTCATCTACTTGATTGTGACTTACTTGCCAGAGTTGGCGGTGAAGAGTTTGCCATCGTATTAAGAAGTCGCTCATCACAGCAAGCTCTAGACACATTAGAAACGATTCGTAATGCACTAGAAACGACGACCGTTCAACATTCAGGTTGTGATATGAGCTTCACCGCGAGTATTGGGGTAACTCAAGTCTGTCGTCTCGACGACTCATTTGAACCATTAGTTAAACGCGCCGACTTAGCACTTTACAAGGCAAAAGAAACTGGAAGAAATCGCGTTGAGTTTCATATTGGTGAAGAAAGGTAGAAAAAATAAAAAAAGGTAGCGACTCATTGCGCTACCTTTTATCGATTCTAACCCGCTTAAAATAACTAATACGAACTTTAAGCCAGTTAAAAATAAGAATGAGCAAATTTAATTATGCTTTCTTAAGATCTTTAGCTGGGTAAGTTAGTGTTTTTTCGCCTGCTTTTACATGTGTGTAAAAACCGCCACTGCTTAAACCTGTAACAATCATTTCGCCAAGATCGATACCTTTAGTCGCTACTACTACGTCACCGATTGAAAACATATTGAATACCTTGTTTGTTTAGATTAAGACACTAAGTCGTTGCGCGGTATTTAATACGATATTAGGCAAAGCACCTAATCGAGTTTTTTATCGTAAAGATTAATTTATATTTGTCGTGAACTCTAAGTTTCCACATTGAAAATCACAGGATATTTTCCAAAAAAAGATGCGCTATTCTTGTGAAATACGGTAATATTTTCTAGCATCAAGTGCGGAGGTATTCTCCGCCCTCATTGGAGAAAAATGATGAAGAAAGGCCTAAAAATGCGTGCATTAGAGCGTTCTGATTTGCGCTTTATTCATGAACTGAATAACAACCGAAATATCATGGCCTACTGGTTCGAAGAACCTTACGAGTCTTATGACGAGCTCGAAGAACTTTATCGAAAACATATACATGATGACGCTGAAAGGCGTTTTGTCGTCGAAGATGAAGACGGCATCGTAATTGGCTTAGTTGAGCTGATCGAGATTAACTACATTCACCGCAGCGCGGAATTTCAGATAATCATCGCCCCAGAGCATCAAGGCCGAGGTTATGCGACAGAGATGATTAATCGTGCGTTAGATTACTCATTCTCAATTCTTAATCTACGTAAAATCTACTTATTAGTCGCAGTGGATAACGAAGTCGCTATTCACTTATACAAAAAGTGCGGCTTTATCGAAGAAGGTCACCTTGTAGAAGAATACTTTATTAACGGCGCTTACAGCGATGTTAAGCGCATGTATATATTAAAACACCAGTACCAGAAAAAGATCGAAGAAAACAACTCAATTCACTAGTTCATTCTATCAAAGTAAAAACGCAGCTATTTGGGCTGCGTTTTTATTTATTCAAATTGATATTGATATGATAATACGATGCGCTTGTCTGCTTCATCCAAATAGGTGTTGTTGTCCATGCCAAACGTCATTACGTTAAAAGAGTGGCGTTTGCTCACGAGGTAACCAAGACCAATACCACCAAAGAAGCCTTTGTAGTTCTCTCCTTCACTGTTTTCTGAGCCGTAAGTGCCTGCTGCAAAGCTGATTAACGTCAGCTCTTTGGTAAACGATTTCAGCGCAAATGCACCAACGTAACCGCTACTGCCTGAAGAGCTCATCATATTGAAGCCATTCTCTGCACTTGGCGTACCCGTAAAGTTAGGCTCGCTACAGAGACTACTTTCTGCACCGTCACAAACAGGAACATCACCAGTGTTGTACGTATAGCCTGCCATTGGGAAAATTTGGAAGCCTGCTGGCTCAATCCCGAAATAACTTAGCGGCATAAAGGTACCAACGCTGTAGTTGGTTTGATCCGCGCCGTTTACGTATTCATTTTTACCGAAGTTGAAGTTCACGATACCGACCGGAAACAACCACGAGCCACCAATACGCCACTCGCTCGCATCATCATTGATACGCAGGTTAATTTTGCGCGCTTGGTCAAGCGCAAGTGAGCCCGAGAATGAGATGTTTTGATCATCAAAATCGTAGTTGTTTGCGTAAGACGCGCCAAATTTCGTGATGACTTTTGTTGGGTCATCCGCCAACTTGTTTTTATTGTCTTTTACTCGATGCTCGGCACCATGAGCCAGCGTACTAACCAACAAAGTTATACACACTAACGCTAGTTTATTTTTCATTTTTTAGTCCTTTGAGATGTTGAATACCCGCACTTAGCTGCGCAGATACTTTTTGAATCATCACTCACTGGATGTGACAGAAGCGCCCTAACTACCTTAGATGGTGTGACAGCATCCAGTGCAGGTAGTTAGGGTAGAATGGCCTGTAAGGAAGGCGTTTTAGCGATTAGGAATGATTAGTTTTTCCAGTTGTAGCTCATGCTCATGAAGTACAGCGCAGGCTCATCAAAACCAGCTTGTAAGCGTGGCGTTTCTGACGATTCCATCAAGATCGCTTCAAACGCGAAACCAATTGAGTTTTCTGAATCCAATTTGTAATCAATGCCTGTACCAATGCGGTACGCCTTGCCAGTAGGAACGGTAATGTCACCGTTTGATTGGCTTTCATACATGCTGGTATCGAATGCAAAACCTGCATTCCACATCATTTTTTCATTCAGTTTGTACTGAGTACCCAATGCGATTTGGTAAGTGTCTTGTGTCTCTACGCCCAGCGTGGTTGTGTATTCGCTCCAGTCTTGCCAGTTCACGTTCCACATCACCGCTAGGTCATCATTCACTTCATGGTAAGCACTGAAGATCAGTTGTTGTGGAGCAATGGAGTTACTCTTGTCGAATTCAAATTCGGTTTCAGAAGAGTAAGACAGGCCAAGACGAGTGCCTGGTGTTGCTTCATAAAGCACACCTACTCGGCCGTTGAGCTGAGTATCTTGGTCTTCGTCATTGAAGTTCAAGGCTCCCTTCGTTTCTACTTCATACATACCGTACTGAATGCCAAGCGCCGCACCCACAGACCAGTGATCATTGATGCGGTAAGAAGCGGAAGGTTGAATGGTCAAGGCTTGCGTCGTTGCTGTAGGAATATCTAAATGATCACCCAAAAGACCTTCGTACTCGAGGCCAAGACCGTAGTTGCCATACAGACCAATACCCAGCGTCCATTTGTCGTTCACTTGTTGGCTGTAAAATGCCGACGCCATAGGAACAAAACCAATCACGTTGCCCGCATCGCCAGTCATCGTGTCTAGTTGCGCGTCACCGTAAAGGCCAATCAGGTTACCAGAGAAAGATTTACCAGAAACATTCGCCAGACCAGCCGGGTTTGCTGCCATTACTGAGGCATCTTGCGCACGAGCCGCCATACCAGCGGATGCCAAACCAATATCCGATGCTGTTGTTTCGTAAAGGTATAACCCACCCGCTTGCGCAGCAGCACAAGTCAGTAGAGAACTCGCTACGACGATTTTTGAAAGATTTTTCATGTTAAAACCTATTATTGTTAGGGGAACCCACGCTGCGACGGTGGTTGTATATCAATGAAAGGCATTGGCCAATCGCACACAGCGTGGGGATGTTGTGGAGTCAGTTGAAATCAGCGTTATTGCTCGCTCACCTCAAGTTCAGTGGGTTTCTTTCGCTTAAACTTCTCGCGCAGAGATTGCATCATCACGAAGAACACTGGCGTCAGTAACGTGCCTACAAACGTAGAGAGAATCATGCCGCCGAATACTGCAAAGCCCAGTGAGTGACGAGATGCCGCACCGGCACCCGATGCAATCACCAACGGGAATACCCCCCAGATGAAGGCAAATGCAGTCATCTGTACTGCACGGAAACGGATTCGAGCAGCTTCTTTGGCAGCATCAATGATGGATAAGCCCTTTTCTTCTCGCAGAACTTTGGCAAATTCCACGATAAGAATCGCCACTTTGGCGGACATACCGATCAAGATGACCACACCAATTTGCACGTACAAGTCGAACGGTTGTCCAACCAGCAGTAGCGTGCCCATTGCGCCGAGAATCGCGACTGGAACCGCCATCATTACTGCAGCAGGAATGGTCCAACTTTCGTACTGAGCCACCAAGAACAAGTAGGTGAACAGCAAAGACAATGCGAACGCGATTGGTGCCATGTTGCCTGCTTTCATCTCTTGGTAAGTCATGCCTGACCACTCGTACGAGTAACCACTTGGCAAAGATTCTGCAGCCAGTTTTTCAATGGCTTTTACAACATCACCCGAGCTGTAGCCTGGCGCTGGCGCACCGTTCACGGTTGCAGAACTGAACATGTTGTAGTTCGACAAAGTATCAGGGCCGAAGATCGGCTTCACTTTCACTAGCGTTGCCAGTGACACCATTTTTCCAGAGCTTGAGCGAACAAACAGATGGTTGATGTCGTCGATGTTGTCACGGTATTGCTCTTCTGCTTGCACTTTCACTTGGTACGAACGACCAAACAAGTTGAAGTCAGAAATGTATGCACCGCCCAACTGTGCTTGCAGTGTGCTGAAGATTTCATTCAACGGTACGCCCATCGAAATCGCTTTATCGCGATCAATATCGATGTAACGTTGCGGAATATTCGCACGGAAAATCGAGAACGCACGTGCCACTTCAGGCAGTTGGTTGATTTGGGCAACAAAATCAGCGGTTGTTTTTGCCAACTCTTGTGGAGAACGGCCCAAGTTGTCCTGCAGCACAAGGTTGAAACCATCCACCGCACCCATACCTTTGATTGCCGGCGTCGCGAAAACGAACGAAGCGGCATCTGGCGTTAAGTTCAGCATTTGGTTAACTTTATTCATCAATGCGCGTTGGTGTAGTTCAGGGTCTTTACGTTTGCTCCAGTTATCCAGTTTGATGATCAACATGCCCGAGTTTGGAATCGACGCCATGTTAATTACCGAGAAGCCCGCAACCGAAACCACGTTCTCCACACCTTCCATCTGTTTTAGCTCATCAACGTACTTCTTCATTAATGGTGCAGTACGCTGCAATGCTGCTGCGTCTGGCAAACGCATTTCGACCATGAACACGCCTTTATCTTCGTTCGGAACGAAAGAAGAAGGTACGGTCATGAACGCAAATGCCAGCACCGCAATAAGCGCGCCATACACACCGATACTCAGCACAATGCGGCGGCTCAAGAAGCCAACTAAACCTTGGTATTTGCGCGTTATTGCTTCAAAACCTCGGTTAAACGCACGCAAAGGCGCAATAGGTTGCGAGTGAGTAGATTTCAACATCAACGCACAAAGCGCTGGCGTTAACGTTAATGCGTTGATCGCAGAGATCAGCACCGATACACAGATGGTGACCGCGAACTGGTTGAACATTCGACCAGAAATACCCGGCAATAGCGCAACCGGTACAAATACCGCCAACAAAATAAGCGTTGTTGCCAATACTGGCCCTGTCACTTCTTTCATAGCTTGGATCGTGGCCGGAATCGGATCTAAATGCTCTTCATGGATAACCCGCTCCACGTTCTCCACCACGATGATCGCATCGTCCACCACGATACCGATGGCGAGGATCAAGCCAAACAACGAGATCGTGTTAATGGTCATGCCCATCACACCCATGATTGCGAACGTCGCAATAATGGAAACCGGAATCGCTAAGGTTGGAATGATCGTCGCTCGCCAGTTCTGCAAGAAAATGTACACAACGAAGGTGACAAGAAGTACCGCAATCACCAGCGTCTCATACACTTCATCAATCGATGTCTCTACGTATTCGGTAGAGTCATACGCGATGTCGTAGACCAAATCATCTGGGAACGATTTCTCGTACTCTTTCATGGCCTCTTTCACGCGTTCCATCACGTCTAGCGCGTTCGCTGTCGGCAACTGGTACAATGCCAGAACGGCTGCTGGTTGGTTATTCATACGACCATCAGCTTCATAACCTTGTGCGCCAACTTCCACACGAGCAACATCTTTCAAGCGAATCAAAGAACCTTTCTTGCTCGCACGAATGATGATGTTCTCGAACTCTTCAGTAGACGTAAGACGACCTTTGGCTTGCAGAACGTATTGATATTGCTGGTCCCCTGAAGCTGGCATACCACCGATCTTACCCGCCGCCACTTGGATGTTTTGCGTTTTAATTGCGCCAATAACATCGCTAGCAGAAAGCTTCAAGGTAGCCAGTTTATTTGGGTTCAACCAAATTCGCATTGAGTAGTCTTTCTTACCCAGCAGCGTAATGTCACTCATACCTTCGATACGTTTTAGACGCTCGACAATATTGAGATCCGCGTAGTTAGAAAGGTAGATACTGTCGTGAGACTGTTTCGGAGAACGCAGTGTGATAACGCCCAGCATGTCGGAAGATTTCTTCTTAACCGTCACACCGATTTGGTTTACTTCTTGTGGTAGAGACGACGTCGCCTGTGCCACCAAGTTGTTCACACGAACCTGCACCATATCGCCATCTGCGCCCACTCGGAAGTAAATACGCAATGTGTATGAGCCATCGTTACCAATCACAGAAGACATGTAAATCATGTCTTCAACGCCGTTGACTTTGGCTTCTATCGGTTGTGCTACGGTCTTTTTAACCACGTCCGCGTTTGCACCCGGATACATGGTGCTCACCGTAATTACCGTTGGGGAGATTTGAGGATACTCAGAAATTGGCAAGACTTTCAGGGCGATCATACCCATCAATGTCATCGCCAGTGAGATCACCAAAGCAAACTTCGGCCGGTGAATGAAAAATTTACTCAACATCAGTACTCACTCAGCCTTGTTCACTCTGTAGCTCAACGTCTTTCACCGTTGCACCCGGACGCACTTTTTGTAGACCATTGACGATGACTTTTTCGTTAGCCGCCAAGCCAGTCAGCACAGCACGTTTCACACCGTAGGTCTGACCGAGTTCAACGTTACGACGAGACACCACGTGATCATCACCAACCACCATGACGTAGTCACCCGCTTGGTCTTGCTGAACAGCCGCCGATGGGATAAGCAAACCATCAATGGTTTTGTTGCGCAACTTGATGGTCAAGTTGCCATATTCACCCGGCATAAGCGCGTAAGTTGGGTTATCGAATTGTGCTTCTGCTCGAATTGAGCCTGTTTCTAAATCGATCTTGTTGCCAACGGCGTAGATCTTGCCATCAAGTGGATACAATGAACCGTCTGAAAGCGTCAGTGTTAAATCAACATCCAGTTTGTCATCGTTACGATGAGCCACATCAATGGCACTTCTTACTCGGCGGTAGAGCTTCTCATCCACATCAAAGCCAAAGCGAATTGGGTCGATTTGAGTGATCGAAACAAGAGGAACGAGTTGAATTTTCGAAATACGGTCACCCACTCGGAAGTTGCTGAAACCCACGCGGCCAGAGAAAGGAGCACGCACAGAGCTAAATTCAAGATCGAGCCTTGCTGAAACCAGCGTCGCTTTCGCCTCTTCTACCGAGGCAATCGCTGCGGCGTGCGCAGCAATGGCGTCATCGTATTGCTGCTCACTGATGCTTTTATCTTTGATGAGTTTCTTCACACGTTCTGCATCACGCGTAGTTTGAACGAGTTGTGCTTTTGCTTTTTGCAACGACGCTTTTGCATACGCCAGTGCCGCTTTGTAAGGACGGTCGTCGATTTCAAACAGCAATTGGCCTTTTTCGACCATATCGCCATCTTTAAAATGAATCGCGGTTAATTCGCCACCGACTCGAGGCATAATATCAACGTCATTTACCGCTTCAGTTCGACCGATAAAAGTATGATAAGGAGTGATTTTTGTTTCGGTTAGGGTAACGGTTTCAACAGAGGGTGCTTGGGCAGTTTTCGTTGCGATATCGCCAGTTTTGCATCCTGATAGTAATGCAGAAGATATAGCAATAGATACCAACGCAAATTTATATTTGGCTTTCATGATAAACCTACTTTATGTAGAAAGTGCCCTAGCCTAAATATTTAAATATATGGATAAACACACTTTCTATTCTGGAAATAAACGAGGGAGTTAGAATTGGTAGTTAAATTCGATACGGTGATCACCATCACCGAAATTAACGTGCTCATTCCAGTTTGCAAAGTAACGAATATTAGCGCGAGGATTAATTTGATAAGACAACGCAAACTCATGAGTTAAGATATTATCTTCACCCGCGTAATAAGTATCTTTATATTGACTAGACCCAGACAACGTATGCATATACATTGGGTTGTAGTTAATCCAGATTTTATCGGTTAATTCAATTTTTGAGTACATACCCACAACAGTGAAAGTACCTGGAATTTCATAACCTTTGTCATCACCACTAAAATCATTAGCAATAGTGACACCCGCACCAGCTAAAGGAAATAGCTGCAACATACCAAACTTAGGTAGACCTTGAATAAAGCTATAAGATGCATCTAATTTATCGTTATCAACGTCGTAGTTTACATCTAATTGACGGCCTAGACCTTTTGCGACTTCTACTTGGAAATTACGTAGTCTGAAAGAGTCAATGCTGTCATCAACGTTGGCATATATTGGATCGTCATTGTCGCGAATGCCAAATAGCTCACCACCAATGCCTTTCATTTCAATGATGTTCATCGCCATGGTACCAGGCTGGCTAGATTGGTAAGTTTGACCGATTTTGATGTTCGCGCCTTTATCAGTAATACCAAAGCCAGCTTGGGTGTATACCGCAAGTGGGTCAGACATATCTTGTAGTTCTTCGTTATTGTTTGTCTGCGCATAGGCAGAAGACGCGAGTTGTAGGGCTGCAACCATAATGGCAACAGACGGTTTCACTAAATTCATAAAACTGTATCCATTTTAATGATTATAAAATTATTCACGTCATGAGGTCATCATAAATAGCAAGCAACACAACTCGCTTTGGATAACATAAATTATCAAAGCAAATTCAATAATGACGAAACATTCGACGTTTTAATTAAAATAAAATAAAGCATCGTAAAAGTTCAATCACCGCTACTTATATCTTATATAACTTGAAATTTGGTAATACCAATGAAGAAGGAAATATTAAAACTTATGAAAATTCAATTATCATTAGAACAAATGATTAATTAATTTTACCATATAAATAGAGAGTGCAATGGATTTAGGTGATCGCGATCAATGTTTCATTTCGATCGTACAACACTCTTCAGATTAATTAGAACATTATAATAATTTAAAAAACCTTAGTTTGATTAGCCTAGCATCAGATTAGAATAGTAGGCCTATAATAAATAAAAAGGGAGTCACTCTCTGTGATTCCCTTTTATTATCGAGCGATAAAGCGCCGATGCGTTTCGATAACTAAAACGCAAACAATTCGCACTATTGCAGTTTCTCTATTCCCATATTGAACAGTGCAAAACTATAAATATCTGCATTTGTCTCAATTATTTTACGCGTTGGTGTGCCTGCACCATGTCCTGCATTGGTTTCGATGCGAATTAAGATCGGATTTGAACCCGCTTGCTTCGATTGCAACTCAGCTGCAAATTTGTATGAGTGAGCAGGAACAACACGGTCATCATGATCACCGGTTGTAATCAATGTTGCTGGGTATTCCACCCCTGCTTTTACATTGTGCACCGGCGAATAACTTTTCAGATATTGGAACATCTCTTTACTTTGCTCTGCCGTGCCGTAGTCATACGCCCAACCAGCACCTGCGGTAAAAGTATGGTAACGCAGCATATCCAGTACGCCGACTGCTGGCAGCGCCACTTTAAACAGCTCTGGACGTTGCGTCATAACGGCCCCTACTAACAAGCCACCATTCGAACCACCGTTAATGGCTAACTTGTTTGATGACGTTACCTCTTCATCAATTAGGAATTCAGCCGCAGCAATAAAGTCATCAAACACATTTTGCTTTTGCATTTGAATGCCAGCGTTGTGCCATTCTTTGCCATATTCCCCACCACCACGAATGTTCGCTACCGCGTAAACACCACCAAGCTCTAACCAAGCCGCACGTGTCGGGCTAAAAGATGGCGTGAGGCTAATGTTGAAACCGCCATAACCATATAGGATGGTTGGTGCACTTCCGTCCATCGGTGTCCCTTTTTTATAGGTGATGATCATCGGCACTTTTGTTCCGTCTTTTGAGGTGTAAAACACCTGGCGAGATTCATACAAAACAGGGTCAAATGGCGCTTTAGATTTGTAGTACACCTCGCTATCACCATCTTTGATGTTCAGACGATAGGTAGTGCTTGGCATCTTGTAGTTGGTGAAAGAGTAGTAGACTTCGGTTTCTTCTTTTTTCCCCGAGAAACCGTATGCGCTGCCAATATCAGGCAATTTGATTTCTCGGATGAGTTTGCCGTTCATGTCGTATTGCTTCACCATCGAGATCGCATCAACAATATAGCTCGCAAACAAATTGCCACCCGCGGTAGAAACACGTAACACGTTCTTTGTTTCAGGAATCACATCTTTCCAGTTTTTGGGCTGCGGCTGACTTGCATCCACCGTCACGACGCGTTTGTTCGGCGCATTAAGGTTCGTAACCAAGTACAGTTTCGTGCCTTGGTTGTCTATCACCCAAGTATCAGAACTGGTGTTATCTAAAATGGTTTTGAGCGAGCTATTTGGCTTACTCAGGTCTTTGAAGAACAGTTTGTTGCCCGACGTCGATACGCTGGCTGAGATAAACAAGTAGCGTTCATCTTCCGACGTGTAACCCCCAACGTAGCGATACTTTTCGTCCTTTACACCACCGAAAATTAATTGGTCTTCACTTTGTTTCGTCCCTAGTTTATGAAAGTAGAGCTTGTGTTGGTCTGTCTTCGCGGAAAGTTCACTCCCTTTTGGCTTGTCATAACTTGAGTAATAGAAACCTTGATTGCCGAGCCAACTGATGCCGCTGAACTTAATATCCACCAGCGTTTCGCCGACGGGCTTTTTGGTTTCTGTGTCTAACACAATGACTTTGCGCCAATCGCTACCGCCTTCCGAAATGCTGTATGCAACCAAAGAACCATCACGTGAAAAGCTCACTCCCGCTAACGATGTGGTGCCATCTTCACTAAAAGTATTTGGATCGAGGAAAATTTCTGCTTCGCCATCACCTAACTGCCGATAAAGCACATCTTGGTTTTGTAGCCCGTCATTTTTGTAGAAATAAGTGAACTTACCCTCTTTGAACGGTTGGCTTTGCTTTTCGTAGTCCATGAGCTTAGTGATGCGCTCTTCAATCTGCTCGCGGTAAGGGATTTTCGACAGATAATCAAACGTCACTGCATTTTGTGCCTTAACCCATTCTGCGGTTTCTGGGCTGAGATCGTCTTCCAACCAGCGATAAGGATCACTCACTTTTGTACCAAAGTAGTCATCGACAACATCCACTTTTTGTGTGGTTGGATACGTGATGGTTTTCAGGGTTACCTGTTCAACCGACGATTGCGCCGCTTCATTTGCATACGCCACAGACAACACACTTCCGAGTGCGAGAGCCGTTGTGAGTGCTAGGGTGTTCTTTTTCATGAAATTCCTTTTTATTTTTCTGTTGTCTTTTTGTGCAATACATCAGAACTCTACTATATATCGACAAAATGAATCTAATTTCATTAAACGAGTTGTGAAAGCCATCCTAACTCCCTCATTTACTTCCAGTTCTACAAACTAGTAAGTGGAAGTGTAGAACTTGGGAACAATACTGAAGAGCTACGATGACGTTTACTCTCTTTCGTCTAAGTCAGCTCGATTTGGCGCAAAACCCCAGACTCAGAAGCGAAATCTTGGTCGTGACTAATCAGAACAAATCCACCTTTGTATACATTTAACGCCTGACTAAGCATTATTTTTGACTCGAGGTCGAGATGGTTATCTGGTTCATCAAGCAGCAGCAAAGGCTGAGAATTTTGGTGGCTGACTATCAGCATCGCGAGCTTCATCTTCTCGCCACCGCTCAGTAGGCGCCCCAATCGAAACACTGCATCTCGACGAAAACCGATCCCGGCCAATAAGGTCCTCGCTTCACTTTCCGTCATCTCTTGGCAGCTCTCCATTACGTTCTCAAGTAACGAAAGATTTGGATTCACTGCACCAAAATGTTGGTCGAGATAATACAAAGGCGTATTCACTTGCAACTCACCACTCTGCAACGATAACTCGCCAAGCAACGTCTTTAACAAGGTTGATTTTCCGCAGCCATTTCTCCCTTTGAGATGGACTTTGTCGTTCGCAAAAATCTGCAACGTGATAGGCGTAGAATTCCCAAAAGGTAATATACCTTCTTGTATCGACAACACTTTTCGCGAACGGTTCGGATTATCTGTAAGATAAAGCTTTTGCGCCTTGAGTTGCTCATGTCGCGATTGCAACGCCTGTTCTTTGGCTTGTAAATGCGCTTGTCTGAGTTGCTCATTCTTATTGCGATTTGAAGCGCTGGCGGTCGCGCTATCCTTTTTTCCATCAAGCAAAATTTTGGGCTGACTGCCGTCTTTGCGCAGTTTGTTCCCTTGCGCGGCGCGTTGGTCTGCTTTTTCGCGATTTTTCTGGGCTTGCTCGGCTAACCGTTTTTTCTGTTTATCGACTTGCGCTAACTGCCTCTCGACCGCTTGCAGTTCAGTGCGTTTTTTCTCGGCGTACACATCGTAATTTCCACCAAAAGCCTGTAAACCTAGGCCCGAGAGTTCCCAAATTTCCTCCATCTCTCGCAACAGCTCACGATCGTGACTGATGAGTAAAATCGCGCCGCTGAAATGCGTCATAGACTCTATCAGCCATTGTTTCGCCTCGGTATCGAAGTGATTGGATGGCTCATCGAGAATCAAAAGCTCCGCTTCGTTTTCAAATAACTGCCATAACTGCAAACGCGCCAACTGACCACCACTGAGCCGAGCACAAGAGAAATCAGGGTCTTGCGGCAAGCCCATCGCAGCAAGCTGCTGTTTGAGTTTCAGTTCAATATCCCACTGTTCGCCAACCAGTTCGAACCAATGCTCAGAAACATCACCTTGTTCAATCTGCTTCAAAGCATGTAAGGCCGAGTCTGTTCCCAGAAATTGGGCGATCGATTGCTGACCTGAAAGCAGATCAGACGGCTGCTGGCGATACATCATGAAAGAAGAGGGAGCAGTCACAACACCGCTGGCAGGCTGAATTTCTCCCGCTAAAATGGAAGCCAAAAGCGACTTGCCGATGCCATTGCGCCCAACCAAACCAACACGTCGTTTAGTCATGGAACAAGAAATAGACTGGAATAGCGTATCGCCATTATCAAACTGATGGCTAACATTAAAAGCTTGTAAAACCGGCATAATTTGCCTCCTGTATGACAGGGACAACAGCCGTAGCTATGATTTGAAATTGCAACAAAACGCGTGCACAAACGCATTAAGCTCTATGTAAAGTTCGACGATATACGTCAAATCAAAAAGTCGTCTTGTTGCAAAGAAATATCGGAAAGTGAGCTACGCCTACTAACCCTGCAGATCCAAAAAATAAGTAAAAATATGGATGACAGGTTTAGTTCTTCATGTTGGCGTAATCTCCTAGAGAAATGATGCGCAGAGTGTAGCCGCTTTTTTGTTCAAAAAGCAAGCTTTCTAACCAAATGTGAACAAAAAGAAAGTTTCACAGTAAGTTGTTATATCACATTAACTTTTTAACAAGTCTTTGAACAATTTCGAGATCTTAGCAACACAATTTTTATCCAAGCCATACTATGCTTAGAGTAAAGATAATCCACATAAGGGCGTGGTTATGAAATACAAACATATCCTTGTTGCACTCGAACTGTCAGATGAAAGCACCGTGCTTATCGACAGAGCGGTATCAATGGCAAACTATCTCGACTCCGATATATCCTTTATTCATATTGATGGTACGCACGGAGAAATCTATCGTGAGCTTGTAGACATCAAAGAAAACCCGGATCAAAGGCCGTTGAATGAGCATTCAATGGAATGTTTAAAAACATTTAGTGATTACATGGATTACCCACTTAAACATTTCTTCGTAGGTACTGGCGACTTGGCTGATAAATTAGAGGTTACCATTAAAGAGCAAGAAGTGGATCTTCTGATTTGTGGTCACCACCAAGATTTCTGGAGCAAGATTATTTCTTACTCCAGACACTTAATTAACAAGTCACCGGTGGATATTCTAGTCGTCCCTATTCATGATTAGTAAAACGTAACGCTTCCCAAAACCACCAATTTATTTGGTGGTTTTTTATTGATATTGAAACAGCTTAAACAGTTTTCCAAACTAGCTTGGCGATCATTTATGAGTTACATTTTCTAACCAACCCGCGCTCCTACTGGGCATGGTTATTTAGATAGCAAGGATCCCTATGGCAAATAAAAAAGTACTCATTCTCTTTGCTCATCCTTCCCAGCATCGTTCAGAAGTGAATACTCCACTTTTCAAAGAAGCTCAAAAAATTGAAGGCGTGACATGTGTTGATCTCTATGGCGAATACCCTCGTTTCGATATTAATATCGACCGTGAGCAGCAACGCTTACGTGAGCATGACGTGGTGATTTTCCAATTCCCACTATATTGGTATTCAACGCCTGCGATTTTAAAAGAGTGGCAAGATCTGGTTTTGGAATATGGCTTTGCTTACGGTACAGATGGCACAGCACTGCAAGGCAAGACCATGCTTTGTGTGCTGTCTGCAGGGGGCAAAGAAGAAGCTTATAAGGCAGAGGGCTACAACCACTTTACGATTCGTCAACTGCTTGCGCCCATTGAACAAATGTCCGCACTGACCGGCATGAACTACATTGCCCCTCTCGCGATGTTTGGCGCACGTACAGCAGATGAAGAAGGGCGAATCCCTCGTCATGTTGAGCGGTACAAGAGCCTGCTAACAGCTTTAGTCGAAGATAGGTTGGATGTTGAAGCTGCGGCGTCATTAATCAAGCTTAACAGCGCATTGCCAGAGCTCATTAAGGAGGCTTCATGACAGGAATATTCTTACAAGCCTTCGTATATTTGATTGCTGCTGTAATTGCAGTCCCACTTGCTAAGCGTTTGGGACTTGGGTCCGTTTTAGGCTATCTCATCGCAGGTGTGGTCATTGGCCCAATTATCGGTTTAGTCGGTGAAGAAACAACAACAATCCAGCACTTTGCCGAGTTTGGCGTGGTGATGATGCTGTTTCTCGTTGGCTTAGAGCTCGAACCCAAAATGTTGTGGGCGATGCGCAATCGCTTAATGGGTTTAGGAGGTCTGCAAGTCGGCGGTACCGTCGCGGCGATTATGGGTATTGCCTTGTACTTTGACCAGCCTTGGACCATAGCCTTAGCCATAGGTTTGATCTTCGCCCTCTCTTCTACTGCGATTGTTTTGCAAACTTTTAGCGAAAAAGGATTAACGAAGACGGAAGGTGGACAAAACGCTTTCTCCGTGTTGCTTTTTCAAGATATTGCAGTGATACCAATGTTGGCGTTCATTCCCCTATTGGCCTTACCTGAATTAATTGAACAGGCACAGTCCGCGGCTCAAACAGCCGCAGCGCACCATGAAGAATTAAGCCTCGTTGCGGGGTTGCCAGGCTGGGCATACGGCATCGTAATCACAGCATCGATTGCAATCGTCGTCGTTGGTGGACACTTTTTAAGTCGACCGCTGCTCAATTATGTGGCTAGCTCTGGTTTGCGAGAAATCTTTACCGCAACTGCACTCATGCTTGTCATTGGTATCGCTGCACTGATGAGTTTAGTGGGCTTATCTCCTGCCTTAGGAACCTTCTTGGCTGGCGTTGTATTGGCGAACAGTGAATTCCGCCACGAGTTAGAGTCCAACATCGAACCATTTAAAGGCTTATTGTTAGGTCTGTTCTTTATTACCGTTGGCGCAGGGATCAACTTCTCGGTTCTATTTGGTGATTTCTGGCTGATCATGGCGCTGACCATTGGCGTGATGGTATTGAAAGCCTTGGTGCTGTTTATTCTTGCACTGATATTTAGGGTGAAAGGCAGCAACCGCTGGCTGTTTACCCTAAGCTTGGCTCAAGCAGGTGAATTCGGCTTTGTGCTTCTAAGCTTTTCAGTGCAAAACCACGTCATCCCATTTGAACTCTCACAAACTCTTGCGTTAGTGGTTGCGATTTCGATGTTCCTGACACCAGGTTTGTTTATTCTGTTTGATAGAGTGATTCTGCCGCGCTTTGAAAGCCAGTCAAATGGACGCGAAAGCGATACGATTGAGGAAACAGGCACGGTGATCATCGCCGGCATCGGCCGCTTTGGACAAATAGTGAATCGCCTATTGGTATCAAACGGCGTGACTACCGTGGTACTTGACCATCAATCTGACCAAGTCGATAACATGCGCCAGATTGGCACTCGCGCCTATTTTGGCGACGCGACTCGACCAGATATGCTACATACAGCCGGCATTGAGCACGCCGCTGCGTTGGTTGTGGCGATTGATAACCAAGAATCGAGTGTAGAACTGGTGAAGTACGTTAAGCACACGTACCCAAAAGTAACAGTGATTGCACGTGCCTTTGACCGTGGACATGGCTATCTTTTGCGTCAAGCGGGGGCTGATATTATTGAATCAGAGACCTACCATTCTGCATTGGAGATGGGCGGTCACACAATGAAAGCCCTTGGCATTCACCCCTTCTTTGTTGAACAACAGAAGGCGACATATAAGCGTGTTGAAGCACGTAAGTCAGAAATACTTTACAAAGCTTGGGAAGATGATTCTGAAGGTGAACGCTATGACAACAATTTCCGACAACTGTTTATTCAGTTAGAGGAGAAAATGGCGGAAGAGATGCAAAAAGATCGTCATGACAAACTATCGCGGTCAGAACGTGGTTGGACACCGCCACCTAAAGGTTACGCCGATGACTTTAATGAAGATAACGTCCAAGAGCTAACACCACCAAGAGAAGAGCCTATCCAACGATAACGCACTCCATATTAAAAACCTCCCACTTGGGAGGTTTTTATTTTTTCAGTACAGAGCCACACGCCGTGCAGGATAAAATGATCTTCTCGATATTACATAAGATCATTCATTAAAATCTCATACTCTTCGTTTGCTTCTTCCACTAAATGAGAAAGCTCTAACGCATCAGTAACTGCAAGATTGAACTGCCACGGAGTTGTGTCTTCTTTACCACAGATTCGAGTTTCACACCCACGACTCTCAAAAGACAAATCATCAAACTCTGTGATGTGGCGCTCTTGAAGTTCAACAATCTCAACTTCTAATTTACCGACAGGATTGACTTTAACGTGGGCATGTAACTCCGAACTGTTAGACAAACAATAATCTCTATGAACCGCAATCATGGCCGCCTCCTTGGTCTGCCAACTGACAACTCAACATTGAGTGTAGACGAGGGATTTTGAACGTGGCGTGAAATAATAATGAAGATTGATCTGTCTCATTAGAACAGACAATTGTTGTCATGAAGGCATGAGCCAGTATGAATCTCATCTGATTTAAATTGTTCTGAGATCGTAATAGTTGGCATTTACCGAGACTTTCCCTATTATCGAAACAAAATTACTGTGGTCATTCTTTAGAGGTCAGTATGGAGCTTGAAGCCGTTGCTAAAGCACTAAAAGAGTTAGGGCATCCGACTCGTTTAAGTATTTACAAAGAAGTCGTCAAAGCGGGATACAAAGGTATCGCGGTAGGCGGCGTACAAGAAAAGCTTGGCATTCCAGCATCCACTCTCTCTCATCATATCTCGAGCCTTGCTTCAGCTGGTCTTCTCACCCAGCGCCGCGAGGGTAGAACCCTTTTTTGTGTTGCAGAGTATCAGTGCTTAGATGACGTAATTGGTTTTTTAAAAGCAGAATGTTGCGTTAACGAGTGCTCATAAATTTCTAGCAAAAACGAGAGAGTTTGAGTTTCTATTGAACTTCAGCAGAACGTGAATGACGATGAAAAACATACACACCGAAGTTGCTAAGCTCGGTGTGTACATCTTCTAGTTCGCGACAAGTAACATCGACGACTTAGATGGTACGATTAACTTACCGTCACTTGGAATGATTTGTTCTGTCATCAAATCAACCCAATTACCACCGATTTTTAATGTCAAAGACTGTTGACGCTGTGATTTATTAAGCACCACAATACCTTTGTCACCTCGCTTAAGTACGAGCATGTCATCGTTACCTTCAAGAACACTCATCGGCTCGCCATGCGTCATATTATGGAACTGGATCATTTTTGCCATTCTCGGATCGCTCCATGCACCCTGCCATCTTGGCTGACCATTTTTACCTTTAATACCGCTAGTGTTTAAGTCGGTATAAATCAACGGCACACCACCATCTCGGCCTAGAATATAGGCATAAGCTAACCATTCGTTTTCCTCGTCCATGATGAGATCAAGAAAGACATCATTGTTAGGAATATCATGTGTGATAGCAAATGTAATCGCACGACCAGGCGAAAGGGCCTGACCGAAACAGTATGGGTCAATCAACGACTTGAAACTGCCCTTTTTGGCAAACGCCTTAAAAATGGTCGAGAACAACGGGAAATCGTAAGCGCCTAAGCGAGTTTCCTGTAAATACGGCTCAAGAAACAGCTGATACTCTTCTTCCGTCGCACCGCCATCGGTAATAATTTCGCCAAATATGTGCACATCCCGCGTGATGTCGTCTGTCCAAACACGCTTAAGATGCTCTAACGTCATGTGTTTCGCAGCGTCAATACGAAAACCTTTCACACCAATAGCTTTCAGCGCCGTTAGGTACGCTCGCTGCTGTTCAACGACATGGTCACAAACACGAAGAGTTGGCAAGCCAGGGTCGGTTGGCCCACCTGTGATACGTCCGTTTTGAACCTGCCACTTATCTTTCCAGTCTTTGATGCCGAATGCTTCAACAAAGTCCTCTTCATCAAAAAGTGGTTGAGATAGATCGCCAAACAACGCTAGCGACTGATATTTCTGTTTGTTGTTCTGGTATTCCTCCAAGACCTCTTGTCTTGGGTACTGAAGGTCTCTGCGAAGGTGGGCCTCATTTGCCATATGGTTAAACACTACGTCGGCATAAACCCACACACCAACTTGCTCCAGTTCACGAACCATATGAATAAAATCTTTGGTATCACCCAAGGCATTATCGATAACACGATAATCCTGTGGTTGATAACGCTGCCACCAGCGCTCATCGTGTGCGCTTTTCATTGGTGGCGAAACCAACACAGAGCCATAACCAAGCTCGCGGATTTCTTTTGCTCGTTGGGCAATGTCAGCATACTTCCAATCAAACGCATGTAAGATAACGTTTGCACCGAATGATTGTGTTTCCTGTGAGCCACTCATGTTGTTCTCCTGCTCGTTTCCACTCACGATTACTTGTTTGCATTTTTTTGTGAGTGAATTCAATAATCGAAATTATAAAAGCTATTCATCAGAGGCACTCACCCTTTTAGCACTAACTCAAGGCTGAAATCGAAGGCGTAGCGACTCATCCATTGCACAGCGATAAATCGTTCTGAGTGAATAACGGGCACACGACATACAACCCGAACAGACCAACACAAAACTAAGGCATTGTTTTGATTAACAAAAACTTAAATTCAAAAAGATAGAACATAAGACCTATGTACGCCCTAAAATAGGCCCAAAGGATAAAAATAGCCAAGCCAACCCGTTGAGTAATCAATTGTTAATAAAACGAAACTGGCAGATGGATCACGTTTGGCGCGTTTCAAAAATCCAGTAAATCACCATACCTAGCGTTAAAAGACTAAAGATTTCTGTTTGTATCTGTCCCGAAATGACTTCAAAATGCGAAACTTAGCTTATCTCTATGGGGTATGCTCTACCTTGGAGGATAATAATGAATATCAAAGAATTTTCTGACCTCGTCGGGCTATCTGCTCATACACTTCGATACTATGAAAAAATCGGTTTACTTAAACATGTCCATAGAAACGCGAGTGGACATCGAATGTATAGTTCGAAAGATCTAAACTGGATAAGCTTTGTTAAGCGTTTAAAAGAAACTGCAATGCCACTTGAAGAGATTCTAGAGTATGCCAAATTAAGGGAAGTCGGCTCTCAATCTGTACCACAACGTCAAGCCCTGTTAGAACGCCACCAAGAAAACCTCAAACGCCACATTGAACAACAGAAAAAGCACTTATCGGCTCTAGAAGAAAAAATTGCCTTGTATAAAAGCGGAAAAGTTCGTTGACTTAGAGTTAACTCTAACGATTAAGGTGTGTTTACGTTTATTCACTAGGAACATACCGATGGAACAATCACGCTTTAACAAAGGATTAGAACTACTCTCTCAAATTGATGGCGACGCTGGTCATAATGTCATCGAAAGCTTACAAGATATTTGTCCAGATTTAGCTCAGTACACCATTGAGTATCCGTTTGGCGATATTTATGCTCGCCCGGGCTTAGACCTAAAATCGAGAGAAATCGCAACCGTCGCCGCGCTAACGGCAATGGGGAATTGCGCGCCGCAACTAAAAGTGCACTTAAATGCAGCGCTGAATGTAGGCTGTAGCGAGGATGAGATTAAAGAGATCATTTTGCAGATGTCCGTCTACGCAGGGTTTCCCGCGGCATTAAACGGCATGTTTGCATTCAAAGAAGTGCTAGCGGAAAGAGCAGAGCAATAACGACGTTGAAATCAATTTAACCGCAATTAAAAACGGCCCTTGGGGTTCGGGCCGTGATTAAAACAACGAGTGAATTAGCGCTCAGGAGTTTCAAGCAGTTTAACCGCGCAATCTACCGCGTTGTTAATGCCTTGACTGCTCTCCAACTTGCCTGAACTTGCAGGACCAAGGGCACAAGAATACAAAGCCAGCTGCTTATCGAACGGCAGATCCAACTGTTCATAGAGATTTTGTCGGATTCTTGCATGTTGTTCTGGTTCTTGGTTAGCAAGGCTAATCAACGTTTCATAAATAAGCGTTTTCATGTCTTTCCCTTTTCACTTTATTGCACGGGGTGCATATATATTGTATCCATTTGGGAAACACAAATCAGAAGCTAGGTCACAGAACGCGTCGCTAAAAAAGTTTATGTGCGCGGTAAATTGCAATACAAACCTAAAGCCGTTTAGAAAAAGGGCAACTGATAACTCGATAGATCAGCCGATTAACTAGCATTCGCCGCTGTTTGTTTATAATCGTGTCCGATATAAACAAAAACGTCGCTGTATCAGCGACGTTTTATCTCGACTTTAGTTAATCAAACCTGTTTAGTTGAAGTGCACTAGCATTTCAACGTCATCGCCTTGCTCTGGAGCCTGAAGAGCGAAGTGCACGTACCCTGCTTCAGTAACAGGAATCGCAAGGTATTCATTGCTGCCTGCATAGTTGGACGCATACTCGTGCTGCTCTACTGTAGGCCAATGCTCCCTACTCGCGTATAGATCGACATTACCAGTTTGAGAGTGAGCCGTTAGCCATACACGAACCTCTTCTACACCTTCAGGCACATAAACTGCTGCATAACGCTGCTTGTGAACGGTAAGCATTTTGGCTTCACCAGACTCTAGTACCACAGGTGCTAAATCATCTTGCACTTGGGTTGGCGGTGTTTGCGCTTCCACTTCTAACGCAGCCACAAGATTTACTGAGTCATAGCTATCACGTCCAGTTAAGCTGATGTAGTAACGACCCGCTTTAACGTAACCATCTTGCTCTGGTTCAAACACAATCTCTTCATTGCTGCCATCAGCATATTGACTCATTTCGAAATCATAGTAATGCGCGACTTTGTTGTAGCTCATGTAAAGATCCGCATCACCCGCACCCTCAATAGATACATTGAAGTTAACGGTGTTGGCTGGAACATCAACGTAGAACAGTTTTTCGCTGTATGCTTCGCCACTGAGCTGAAGGCTTTGGTTCGCCGTCAATTCAGTCACTTGTGCTTCAGGGCTTGTTGGTTCTGTTGGCTCTTCTGGGTCTGTATCAGGTTGCTCAGGTTCCACTTTTAATGTGTCCAACCAACGTTCAAACTCAGCATCGTATTGTTGACCTAAAGACGTCACCTGCTGTGCCCATTGTTCGAACTGGCCAGAGCGCGACAATGCCAACAAGCTTTCGACGTCTTGTGGATGATTTTCTAACATGAATCGAACAGCTAGATAACCCCAACGATAGATACGATTGGTATCGTGAGAGTAGGTGGTATCAAACACAGTGGAAAGGCTCAGTTTACCATCTGCAATCAGCTCAATCGCAGCTTGGTAACCTTGCTTGTAATGCATGTATTCAGCAAAACCTTCTAGCCACCAAACAATATGACCATGAGCCAAGTTATCGCTGAACGAACCGTATTGGTTAAATCGTGCATCTAAATAGTGCGTGTATTCATGTTCTAGGTTCAAGATAGAGAGATCTTCACCATTCGCGTAGCGATAAGCGACGAAACGCGCAGTATTGTCCGCTTTTGAAGGGTCACCTTCTAGGTACTGACCACCGTTGTCCGTTGTATTACCAAATAGGAATGAAGAGTAATCAACGTAACTAGTGTTACTCGCGAATACCGCCACTTCAACACGATCATTCAAATCATCAGCGACAGGTTGATTACCC
Organism: Vibrio sp. Vb2880; assembly: GCF_033337975.1. NCBI lineage: Bacteria > Pseudomonadati > Pseudomonadota > Gammaproteobacteria > Vibrionales > Vibrionaceae > Vibrio > Vibrio sp. Vb2880. The sequence goes on along the minus strand of NZ_JAWORT010000005.1, from coordinate 89,378 downwards.
GTATTCGCAACTCGATGGAAGTCGGCTTCTTTTGCCGCTAGCACTTCACACGCTTTCGCTGCTTGAGCATCGGTCAGATCCTCAGAGCGAATAATGGCAGGTCCCTGACATTCAAAACGATTTGGCATTACACGTGCAGCTAAATCTTGCTTGGCTTGCTCAATATTCAGACCATTTAGGCCTTCTGGTGCGTAGTAGCTCATCATTTCAACGGCAGCAAGCCATAGTTTGTCATGCTCACTACCCAGTGGATAACGCTGCATCACCTGTTGCATTACTGCCAATGCTTTGCGTTTGGTCTCCTGATCTGGGCTCGCGAGCAAACGACCAGTTTCACGTAATGCATTGAAAACGATAAAGCTTGCATCCGTATCTAATGCCCAAGCATTATCAGATGCGAATTTCACCAACGTATCAATATGGTGTGTATTGTTTGCCATGTATCGGTAGAACGCATCGTTCGCCGCATGGCCTGCCATAGAGCGGAACAAGTTGTTTAAACCATCGACCCATTGCGTGTCCTGCGCGGTTTCACGATTAAAGTGCATCAACGCGGCCATCATGCTATCCATGGTCAGCGGCAACTGCTTAACGTTATCAACCATCAAAGTCAGGCTCTTCATTGCACCAACTTGTTCACGACCTTGATCCAAAGCATGAGGGTTGTTTAGGAATAGGTTCGTCGACTGAGCAAAACGCTGACTCAACGCTTGCGAAAACTCAGGTGTACCAGTACCAGCGTTGTAGCGAACGTAGTAGGCCGCTCGAATAAATTCGCCTAGGTTCTCTAGAATACGAGCTTGATCTGCTTCACCACGATAGCGAGCGATTTCTTGATCCAGCGCGACTTGGATACGGCTTAGGCTCGCTTCACTATAGATATCATTCAGCGTTTCTGAAGGTGCTGAAAACCAAGCGTGGTAGCAATCATACTCAGCACCAGAAACGGCAGTAGCCAGATCTCGCGATTGTTGTAAATCAGCAACAGCACACTGATTTTGTGCAAAAGAGAAGCCAGACACACTCGCTAGCATACAAGCAAGCGCCAAACGATGGCGCGGGAAAAAACGGATATGAGACATAACAACACTCATTGATTATTAACATACATTGAGTGGGGGTTTATATTCTTTACAGCTCAAACAGTGAAATCAGTGTCATAAAATTTATGAAACCGCTCCCAAAAATAGGTCTTTTACTCTAATTAAATGGGAGCAGTCCCACTCCAAAAAAACTCACAATTATCAATAAAAACATTAATTTACCTTTTTCTAAATAACGACTTTATGAGGAAAATTGCCCTTAAACGCCCCCCTTAACTCTTCCAGATAGAGTTCACGACAATCAAAGGTTCTAAATTAAATTTTGATGCTTGATACCATCTATTTTTATTTGTGACTCATTCCCAATAAGTCATAGAGTGCATATCAAAAGGTTGGCATTAATGGTAAATTCTCCGCCAAATCAAACACATTTACTCCTCCAGTCATTGATGAGTGAATAAAGCAGATATTTGGCTAGGGATAATACATGTCACTTTGGGGATTTTGGGGAGCGGGGATTGCCTACTTCATGACAACGTTTGCCTTTGTTTTTGGCGGCATTTTTTGGTTATGTTCTGAAGGTAATACATTAAGAGAAACAAAGCGCCAATCATCAATAATGTCCGGGGTTATTGCTTGTACTATTGGAACTTGGGTGCTTGCTTTTGGTGTTTACGTTTACGGTTACTTTTGGGATAACTCTTCTCACTATTATTTTTATTTGCTCGCTCCATGGGGACTTGCCATTTTTGGGGTAAAACTTCGTAACCGCTGGGTTAAGCAATACGCGCGTGTAAAACACGCAAACGAAGAACAGTGGCAAAAGCACTGGCGAGAATTATTAGGGGAAGATACTGAAGAGCTTCCACCATATACACATGATTACGAGCTCTACTCGGGCATTTGGCAAGCCAATGAAGCGCTTCAAGAACAGTGTTTTGCAGCCCTTCCTCACGGGAAAGCAGTCTACGAGAGAGTGAAAGCCTTCCAAACGATGGCCTCCCCCGCTGGTGACATAAACAATCAAGTTTTGCTGAGTAAACTCGATCAACTAGAGGATGAAATCATTCAAGTTCTTGAGCAACACTCGCAAAAGAAAGTAAGCATTGAAACTGGCGCAGGTACTTTACACAAAGAGTCAAAACGCAATGTTTATCACCATGAGAATGGCCCAACAGAAGAGCAACTGTACGACTCAATCAACCTCCAACATGATTTGGATCGAGAGCTACGCAACATTATCTATGATCGGCTCGGTTACGATGGCGAAGATGAGTACTTTTTCCTCCAAGCGCCACTCGAAGAGCTTACCGAGAATGAAACCGCAATCAACTGGATGCTCTGGGGGTTAGTAAGCGACCATTTTGCTGTTGACCCATACCAAACGGCGTTGGATCTCAGCCTAATGAATGCGGAACCAAGATGGGGGCAAAATGAACGGTTTGTAATGATTACGGCTCAATAAACGCAAGTACTAAGTCTAACTTTAATACAACCTATTCTGAGACCACCCTCGCGTTGGTTAACTTAGCCAGTAAGCGGCCAACGCGATCGCGCATTTCACGTCTATCGACAATCATATCTAACGCACCATGCGCTAGTAAAAATTCACTTCGCTGAAACTCGTCTGGTAACTTTTCACGTACCGTTTGCTCAATGACCCGTCTTCCCGCAAAGCCAATACTTGCTTTAGGTTCACCAATATTGATGTCTCCTAACATGGCTAAACTCGCCGAGACGCCACCATAAGTTTGGTCCGTCAATACTGAGATATAGGGTAATCTGTGCTCAGATAAGTGGTTTAACGCGGCGCTGGTTTTTGACATTTGCATGAGAGCCACCAAAGACTCTTGCATGCGCGCCCCTCCGCAAGCGGAAAAACATACTAACCCAGATTTTGTATTAATTGCGCTTTCAACTGCTCGGACAAACTTCTCGCCAACCACTGCGCCCATCGAGCCTGCCATGAAAGAGAATTCGAATGCACACGCAACAACAGGCAGCCCCAATAACTTGCCCTCCATCACCACCAACGCATCTTTTTCTCCAGTCGTTTTCTGTGCTAAAGCAATTCGCTCTTTATATCGCTTTAAGTCTTTAAAACCCAAAATATCTTGTGGCTCCAACTCACTTGCCAACTCTTGTTGTGTTCCATGGTCCAGAAAAGAGATCAACCTTTGACGCGCAGCCATTCTCATGTGATATGAGCATTTAGGGCATACTTCCAAATTTTCTTTTAACGCGGCACGATAAAGTATTTGTTCACACTCAGGACACTTTGTCCAAACGCCCTCAGGGATAGACGCTTTGCGCGAACCTATTATATTTTTATTCTCAAATAACCGTTCTAACCAGCTCATAAATTCACCACTATTGATTACGTTCTAGCGCGATATCTCGTTGTTTGTTCGCTTAAACTTGTAAATAAAATTGTATGTAACTTAGTACAGGGATAAAGTGCGATATGCTGGCTTGATAATCCAATAAAGTGGGATAATGAAATGTTTGATAACGTTGACCAAATCTGGTTAAAAAGTTTTCACTGTGTTTATGAGAACAACAGCTTTAAGCGAGCCGCTGAGTGTTTGAATATACCAACATCAAATATCAGCCGACACATTGCCCTGCTTGAAGAAAAGTTAAACATTAGGTTGTTCAATAGAACAACAAGGCGAATGACGCCTACCGAGGCTGGAGAAGAGCTCTATAGCAGCACTCGTCCGTTATTGGAGCAACTCAACGCCGCACTAGAAACGGTAACGCGCCACTCACACACGGTAACAGGGGAACTGCGAATTCTTATGCCAGACACACCTGTACTCGCCAAAGCGGTTGTCACCTTTTGCACGCAATACCCGTCAATCTCTTTGTCTTGCGATACAACGCTAAACCCTAAAGATGATGTTATTGACAGCTTTGATGTCATTTTGAGTTTTCATAGAGGGACTTTGTCAGACAGTAACTGGGTGGCGAGAGAGATAAAACGCTGGCCCAGTGCCATTTTAGCCGCGCCTCAACTAATTGAGAAATACGCCACCCCTTACAAAATTACGGATCTAAGTCATGTTCCCTGCATCACGACGCTTACCGCAGTAAATGGTGCACCATGGGTATTCAGAAACCCTGCTGGGGGCCATATTACTCAAACTGTGCAATCTTCATTCAAAGTAAACAGCGGTCATCTCGCCAGATATGGCGCGTTATCAGGGCTTGGATACGCAATATTGCCAATTGAGTCATGCCAAAATGAGATCAAAAATGGTGAGCTAGAAATCGTCACTCTAGAGTACGAACCTGAGGATTTAGTGCTTTACGCCTTTTACTCGTCAAGAAAACATGTAGCTAAGAAAATATCTATGTTTGTTGAACATTTAAAGCAAAACGCAAAACTTAACGCCTAGCTAAGCTTTACTCAACTAATTTATCGTATTCTGTTTTATCGTCTAGAAAGGACAAACACCGCTAAGCGATTTGAGACTCGATTTTTTCAAATAAAAAAGCCAGCAATTAACATTTACTGGCTTTTATTAAAGAGGGTCAGTTGGCGTTTAGATTCTAAACGCTCCTACGTGACGATCGAGTGTTCGCGATAGCTCCGCGAGTTGTTGACTTGATTCTTCTAGTTGCTCACTCGCTGTTAGCGCACTTTTCACTGAGTGGCTGACGGTATCCATGTTCATATTAATTTCGTTTGCTACCGTTGATTGCTGTTCTGTTGCGGTTGCTACTTGAGTATTGATATCTGAAATAGTCGTCACTTGTGCAGCTATTGCTTCTAAAGCCTGTCGAGCTAACTCGGTTTCTGCCGTTCCTTCTTCAATAAGAGTCTTACTATTACTCATTGAATTCACCGCACTTTGAGCTTCAGTTTGTAGCTGGTGAATCATATTGTCAATTTCATCGGTAGAATGAGCCGTTTTAGTCGCTAGGTTGCGAACTTCATCAGCGACTACTGCAAAACCTCGGCCGGCATCACCAGCGCGTGCCGCTTCGATAGCCGCATTGAGAGCCAATAGATTGGTTTGCTCCGAAATACCTCTAATCACCTCTAGAATACTACCAATCGACTGAGTATTTTCAGCAAGACTCACGATAATGTTGGAAGTGCTGTTCATCTCGTTTTCAAGATTCGTCATCGCCGTTTTGGTTCTTTCTAGCGTCGTGTAGCCATCTTGCGCTTCATTACTTGCTGCACTCGCAGCATTTGCTGCTCCGGCAGCATTGGAGGCAATTTCATTGACCGTCGCAATCATTTCGTTCATGGATGTGACAACCAGCATGGTTTGCTCGTTCTGCTCTTGCCCTCTTGTGAGCGCTTGTTGAGATTGCCCACGCAAAGCGACAGCTGAACTATTAAGCTCCACACCAGTATTTACAACTTGTGTAATAATCTCATGTACTTTCCCAACAAAAACGTTGAAAGCAGAAGAAATTTGCGCGACTTCGTCATTACCTTTCGCTGGCAAACGAACGGTTAAGTCTCCGTCTCCTTTTGAGATGTCTTGTAGAGCGTCTTTAAGCGCAGAAAGCGGTCTCATCAGTTTATTTAGCAGAAGTGACAGAATCAAAACACACATAACGAAGATCGCCACCATAGAGATCAACTGGTAAGTAATAATTCCATTCGTCGCTTGGCTCACTTCGGTAATAGGAATACCAATATCAAAAGTACCGTATAACTGACCATCCACATAAATTGGTGCCATGATGTCAAACACCCATACTTTCTGGACATCGGCATACCACTTTGAGTACTGTTGAACACCTCTCGTCGCGCCTTCAACAGTATATTCATCGTTATAGGTTTTGTTCAGCTTGTGCTTATCACTGTGGGCTACTGCCGTTACGTTACGGTCAATTACAACGGCATAACTCACGTCTGAACGTTGTTTCAGCCCCTCAACAAGCGATTGTAAATCTTGCATTGGATTGGCTGAGTTCTCCAATATATAACTCGCATTTCCCGCTAGAAACTCAGCTTGAACTTGGGATTTGTTTAAGATGATGTCATCGATTTTCTGACTCGAAATTAGGTACGTTGATGCCATACTCGCCACGACAGCAATACCAAACATGGCGCAGACTGCTAATAAGATGATTCTTTTCATTATAATTGTCTCAATACAATTCAATTGATGCTCATTAATCGAGCGCTAAGCCTTTCTTCTCCAAAACCAACCAAACTGCATTTTGGGTCTGTTTGGCAGAGCAAGACATAACTTTATAACTATGTATCTGCTTGGTTCCCGATTACTTTAGACAGAAGGAAAAAAAGTCTTCAAAACGTCACATTTCTACGAGGTTTGGCGAAGGGACGAGTACGCAAAAGGAAACGTTTGCATAGTTAAATTTAACTATGCGACCAAATTGGTATCGAACATTAAAGAAAAGAGTTCTAATTAGCGTTTTGCCGTCGGGAGCGCTGTGGTCAGTGCTCCCGTTTTATCATTTAGTATCTCAGGTTCAGATATTAGAGCCACAATTGCAGCGGTTGTAATCCGAGATGCTTGGTGAAGCGAGAATGACTTGGTTTGTAGATATGGCAGCGATGTCGGATCGAGTGATTCTCAATCAAGAATCGGCAGCAAAACATGCAAACCAAGGCATGAAGCCATTACCCATACAAAAAGAAAGGAAAAGAGTCTTTATCACAGAGTTTAACTCGTCAGCGATATGTATCCATGCATACCCATGTATAAACCAACTGCACTGATCAAGACGCCCGATAAGTAAGGAGCTCGACGTGCAACATCATTCAAACCGCTCCATTTAGATGTCGCTTTTTGCACGCCCAATGCTGCCACAACGCCAACAGCAACCAGAGTCAAGGCTAAGCCAATACTGAATGACACAACTAAAGTCGCACCAAGAGTCATTGCCTTAAGCTGCAAACAGATAAGCAAAACCGTTACCGCAGCAGGGCATGGAATCAAACCGCCCGTTAATCCAAACAGCAGAATTTGCCCATTCGTCACGTCTCGATTCTCAAAGCGTTTTTGAATGTCTAAAGCGTGAGCGCGTTCGTGAGCATCTTGATATTCCTTATCTTCGCTTTCTAAATGAGAACCAGAACGGAAATGTACATCAAAGTCATGGGTATGATCATGGTGCCCGATGATCAAAGTGACAGAAAGTCCATTAGAGACTTCAATGCAAGACGCCGATTCCAAGTATCCATCACGCTCTATAAAGTGATAGATATCAGCAGGTTGATAACCATCACTCGATACCGAAACCTTGATACCTTCAGCAGTTAAAGGTTTACCGCTGAGTGTTCGCAATTGGAAACGGTGATGCTCCCCTTCCTGTGTAATCGAAAGCGAAACATGCCCATGTCCTGTATCCACAACTTGCGTCGTCCAGTCGCGAGCATGATCCTGAGCTTTGTTCCAAGCTCGCTCATCGCTCCATGTCCGCCAAAACATCCATACGCCGGTTGTCACGATAATGACCCCAGAGATAAGTTGCATCCATGGTTCAGCCGCTTCAGCGGTGAATTTCTGGCTAATATACATCCCGCCAACAGCGATTAACCATACAATTATAGTGTGAGAAAGTGTGGCAGCTAAACCCAGCATCACGGCTTGTTTGACCGTTCCTTTCACCGCGACAATGAACGCCGCCATCATCGTTTTAGAGTGCCCAGGTTCTAAACCATGCAAGGCGCCAAGCAAAATGGCACTGGGAATAAAGAACCACCCATTACCTTGTTGTAGTAACGCGACAAAATCCATTGTTGTTCTCTGTTGTTGATTCTAATTTATCGCAAACTATACTCCCCCCTAGTATTAAATACTACCCCCCAGTATAAATTGAGTGCTACATTATCAGTTAGAATAACTCGGCCCGTAACGTAAAGAAGATAAGACATGTCGCATACAACCAGAGATCAAAAGAAGCTCAACACTCGAGTCAGTAAAATACAGGGTCAGGTGAATGGACTTAAAAAAATGCTGGAAGAAGAGCATGAATGCCAAGATGTGTTGCAGCAGATTGCCGCTATTCGGGGAGCAGTAAATGGTTTGATGCGAGAAGTAATTAAAGGTCACTTACTTGAACACGTCGTACTTGAGGAAGACAAAACTCAACGTGAAAAAGATATGGAAGTCGTATTAAAAGTACTGGACTCTTATATAAAGTAACCCTACTTCGCTAGAGTAAAATCACTAGGGTTAAACTCGAATAGATCCTTTATAGGTAATCGCTTACTAAGCGGGAAATAGCAATGGCAGATATAGACCATACTACCTACCATTTACATAACAATATATTCCGTAACAACCTCACTTAGTGCCGTAAATTCCCTAATAATGCTCACATCAATCATTCTGGCTGCAACTTGAACCAGAACCGACTTGATACACATAGGGGCAAAATCTATTCAGGTTGAAAGTACTTATATCCATCAGATGGATAACTTTAACTCACACAAATTGAAAAAAGCCAGCTATCTAGCTGGCAAAAGGCATTGTGAAAATTTGAAAAGGCTTTTCTTGGGACTCAAACTTTATTTGTGAGCTCTTTTAATGTTTTACGCAATGTATTGATACCGAGAGCACCCGGTACAACCCACCCTTTATTGATAACCAACGTTGGCGTAGAAGTGATGTCATATTCTTGAGCCAACTTTCTATCACGCTGTATCTCAGCTTGTCGCTCCGGAGAAGCAAAGTCCTCAAGAAAACGAGCCTTATTCAGCCCAACCTCACCAGCAATTTCTGTAAGCTCGTCCAAATCACCAATATTTCTGTTTTCACTCATATGTGCATGTGTAACAGCATCAAAATAGTCCCAGTAAGCACTGGATCCTCCCTGTTGTTCAGCCGCCTTACATGCCACCAAACCTGGCGTTGAAAATGGGTATTCAAACGTCTGCTGACGCATCCCTTCTACGTTTACGCGCTTTTTATCGTCGGCACGCGCACATTGCTCCCAGTGTCCCAGAATAATTTGCTTCGCTTGTTTCATTGAGCCAAACTTGCCAATCATTTCTTCCCGTGAGGCAGACAAAGCAAATGCATGATGATGGATATCTAAATTAAACTCTTTTTCAAGCTGGCGTAGTCGAGGTGACAAAACATAACACCACCCACAAATGACGTCGTGAAAAAAATCGACTCTAATTTTTTTGCTCATTACTTTTCTCCAAGATTGAAAGTATTACTGGCTTACCAACTAATGACCGGTCCTGCTGGAACAATTCCATAAGGGTTAATGTGCTTGTGCGAGAAGTAGTAATGCAACTTCATGTACTCGATATCGATCGTTTTTCTGATGCTCTCATGACTGAGTAAATCCAGCATATACTGGTAAAGGTTATCGAAGGCTTTTAGTGGCTTTTTATTGGCCTTAAAGTGAACTTCATAAACGGCTTCAAACCTGACAAGTGTGGGTAACAGAAACAGATCCGATAGTGTGATATTCGAACCATACAGATAACGAGTTTGACTTAGCCTGTTGTTCAACTGCTCCATAGCATCAAATAAGGTGTCACTGGCTAGATCATATTCTGCCTGCTCTGTGGCAAAACCAACGTGGTAGACCTTTCGATTCACATTGACGTGTAACCACTCGTTGAGCTTTTCTATTTCTTCTCGCAGACTATCTGGAACCAACTCAACTTTGTTCTTAGCTAAAGGTAGCCAGTTGGTAGCAAGCTCCATCGCTATCGCAGAGGAATCATTACCTACAATTGCATGATCTTGTCTGTCCCATAGTATCGGTACTGTTACTCTTCCCGTGTAATTTGGATTTGCTCGTTGGTAAAGCTCTATCAAGTTTTGAGAGCCGTACAAAGGATCTGAGTTAGCATCGTCAAATAACCATCCGTCGGAATATCGCTTTGCTGCAACAGAAGAAACAGTTATTGCGTCATTCAATCCTAGGTAATTGATCACCAGATAAGGCCGATGGGCAAAAGGGCAAGCAAACGACATGTACAAGTGATAACGCCCTTGCTCAGCGACTTTTGGCAATTCAAAGCTGTCCTCATGAGACAGGTCTTTTACTTCTTTATTTGGATACCAAATCCCTTTTTCTAAAACAGCCATGGGGTGCACCTACATACTTAAACTAAGGAAACATATGTAATAACGCGAGCTTTCGCTCAACGTTACATTGTTAAGGTATACAGCGACGAATTTGACTCACAGCATTGAACGTAACATCCAGGCTGTTTTTTCATGCTCTCGCATTCGATCAGAAACCAATGAAGCAGAAGATTCATCATCCCCATCCTGAGCCAATTTCAGAACGTCTCGGCAAGTCTTGATCACTTGCTCATGAGAACCAACAAGAATAGACACCATTTGTTCTGCTGAGGGCACGCCATCTACTTCAGAAACTGAGCTAAGGTCGGCGAACGCTTTGTAAGTCCCTGGCGCAACTTCACCTAGTGTTCGGACTCGCTCAGCAATGTCATCGACGGCGATTGCCAATGCGTTGTATTGCTCTTCAAACATAAGATGTAGCTCGCGAAATTGGGGGCCAGTAACGTTCCAATGGAAATTATGCGTTTGCAAATACAAAGTGTAGGAGTCTGCCAGAAGGCGTTTAAGCGCTTCTCCAATCACAACACGATCCTGTTCGTTTATACCAATATCCACTTTCATACCTACGCTCCTATAGTGCGTTTTCAAAGGAAGACATCAGCGCTTCCAGTTCAACTTTAGTCGCTACGTCAAACTCACCATCGTGAATTTTCTCCTGATAACTCCCTAAACTGTAGATTCCTTTAACGTCGCCACCCCACCATGGCATTAGCTCCGCCATCGTTCTGAGATTGGTCGCACCGCCATTCGGTCCAGGAGAAGTACTGACTAAAAGAACGGGTTTCTTATCGTCACCAAAGAAGGATTTACCTGATTCAGCAACACGTGAAAGCCAGTCAATGACATTCTTTAAAAATGCGGGCATAGAGCCGTTGTGCTCAGGAGAAGCAATAATCAGCGCATCGTGTTCATTCATCATTTGTCTCAATGTGATGGCGTCGGCTGGTATACCTTTTGACTCTGCATCAATGCCATACATTGGCAAATCGAAATCTTTTAATTCGATGATGGTCACTTTAGTTTGGGTGGCTTTTTCAGCCAAGGAACGAATCAGAGTATTATGGATTGACTGACTGTGATTACTTCCCGAGAGCGCGAGTATCTTTTTCATGAGTTAGTCCTGTTAGGTATTTAAGGTCAACACCTCAGTGTTGGTGATTACAATAAATACTAATTGACTAGCATTGGTGAATAAACTATATGTTAGTAACTAAATAGTTTACTTTTGGTAAACAATAAGAGTTTAAATGAGGTCGAAGTGGATAAAATAAGGGCGCTAACCGTTTTCAGAAGGGTTGTGGAACTGGGAAGCTTCAAAGCAGCAGCTGAAGATTTAAGTCTGTCAAAAGCAGCAGTTAGTAAGAATATCAATGAGTTGGAAGACTATCTTAAAAGCCCTCTGATAAACCGAACTACGCGTAACATGCACATAACGGATAATGGTCAACTTTACTACAATCAGGTTTGCAACATATTAGATGATTTGAAACATGCTGATTTGTCAGTCATCGAGTCGTCTCATACGTTAAAAGGATCACTGAAAATAAGCGTTCCTATGTCGTTAGGAATTTTAGAAATTAACCCCATCATTTGTGAATTCATGCACCAATATCCTGATTTGTCTATTGAAGTTGTCATGAGTGACCAATATGTCGATCTCATCGACTCAGGCATTGATATAGCGATTCGAGGAGGGGGAGAATTAAGCAATTCTAGTTTAAGATCCCGAAAGCTTATCGATATGAGACGAGTGCTTTGCGCTTCTCCTGAATATCTTTCAAAATCCAGCGAGATTCTTAAGCCAGAAGATCTCGCTCATCATAAGTGCCTCATATACAGTTTTTCTTCGTCAGCAAGACGTTGGCTATTCAGAAATGAGGATGAAGTCAAAGAGATCGAGCTTCAATCAAGTTCTTATGTAGTAAACAATGGATTAGCGCTCAAGCAAACAGCGTGCTCAGGCCATGGTATTTTATTGCTGCCGGATTTATTCGTTAAAGGCGAGTTAGAATCTGGGGAATTAGTTGAGGTTTTATCGATGTGGCAAGCTGATAGGCATTCACTGTATGTTGTTTATCCTTTCCATAAAGAGCAATCTCAAAAAGTCAGAACTTTTATTGATTTTGTCGTTAAACACTTCGAAAACAAACAGCACTAGCCTTCATCTTCTCCTGTCAAATTGATTACCTGAGCATGAAAACGCAACCTTTGTGAGAAGGTGGCCAGATTTTTCAACAGACTTGATTTCGCTCGGCCTGACTATTCGACACTTGCAATACCACAGTAGAAAGAATGGATAGTGCAATACCAGGATATACAGCTGTGGGTATACTCTTTCCATCAAATAACAACATGATAAAAGCAACAAATACAGGACTTAAATAAATATAAGCCATCACTTTTGCAGGCCCCAGTACAACGGTGGCTTTGTGGATGATAAAGGTTGAGAGCAATGTCGCAAACAAAGCGAGGTATAGCATGTGCAAGGTAAGCTCGGCATTTAATGCAAACCAGTCTAGTGGTTGATGGAATACAAACAATGCCAGCAACATCCAGAAGGCACCGCCAATCAAAGTACAAAACACGGTAACAATGGTTTCTTCTCCACGATGAAAAACTTTCATCGAGACAGAAAAACACACCATAGACATACACCCGAGCAAAAACAAAATATCTCCTTTGTTGAGGTTTAGTTTCAATAATGTCTCTAAATCTCCTTTCACAACCACCCAACATGTCCCGACAGTCCCTACCAAATAAACGCCAAGCATCTGAATAGATAATTTTTCCTTAAAGAGGAAAACACTAACAATGGCAGTAATAAATGGCACTAATGTATACAGTGTGCCTGTGTTTAATGCCGTGGTTGTCTGCAAAGCCATGAACATACATATAAAAAAGATCGCAAAGAAAAGGCTCATGATAAGACTTCTTGGAAACACATCTTTTGCCATTTTGATGCGATGCTTCTTTGTCAGAATAAAAGGAAACAATACCAGTGCTGCAAGCAGGAATCTCAATAACGTTAAGGAGAATGGATTGATTACACCGGATAGTTTTTCTGAAGATAAAAAAGATCCTGCAACCAGCGCTGTCACTAATAAGGACAAAAGGTGATATTTAATATTTTTCACATCAAGGCCATCTATTTTAAGGGGATAAATACTCTACTAGTGCTCAAGCACTAAAGACTTAACCATAACAGCCGCATTGAGTAATTAAAGCTCCATTTAGTAACTTAACTGTTTACCAAAGAGAAATAGTTTGTAGTAATTGACTCCTTATTAATACACCTCCACATCGTCAGTTCACTATTGGTAAACAATTTGTTTACCTGAGTGCTGTTTATCTGATTTAGCGCGACTTCTACACTTAGGCCTGAAAACACAACTCATCGTCCTATAATCAAGCAGGAGACCGAATGATGAAAAAATGGATCAATTTAGTATTAGTGAGCATGATTGCCACTATGCCGATCGCACAAAGCGTAGCAAAAACAATGTCAACAGAGGGTCAGCTGACTCTGTCTTACAGTGATGGTAGAGCGCCAACTCAAGGCGTTGAGAAGGTCAACGAAGTGCTCAAAACTATTGGTGTGCGAGTTAGTACCGTTTCGCTGCCTGAAGAAGCCAAACCTATTCTGGAAATATCCAAAAAAAGAGCTATTACAAAGGAAGAAAGTGAAAAACTAATCTCACTATTTTCTATGCACCGTGGTGACTTACTGGATCAAATCGAAAAAGCTGGCCGATTACCAGAGGCACACAGAGGCGGTTTCCTATCGACGTCTGAAGTAGGCGTTGCTCCATATCCAAAGGTTTATGATATGAAAGCAATGACTCCAGAAGTTATGCACTTTCTACAAGAAAAATTCGGCAAGTTACATGTTAATAGCTCAGAGAATGGCGTAGGTATCGATGAAGTGATGACCATCGTGTCTGGTGGGCCATGGACTTGGTTCTTTGTATTACCAGACAATGTGATTGGTAAACTGACGCTGAGTCACGTCTCACTAGATGGTGATGCGTGGCGAATCAGCTACCCAGGTCTCGTACCTCATGGTGGGTTCTTAGATGCACCTTATGGCTTGGTTGTCGCTTATGCACACGGCCCTAAAAACTTTGTTATGCGTTATGAAGAGCCGAGTGTTGAAGGTACGGAAACGCTGGGTACTAACTCATGGATCGACTTCAGCGGCGATATTCCAAAGCTACTGGATTAATATCAAAAGTACGACAAACCAAGACTAACGAAAAAAATGACTCGGCTTACTTGCTGAGTCTTTTTTCATTTTTGGGGGATATCACTCCTTTGGTTAACGAAGTGTCCTTGGTAAGTATAACTTTTCTTTAACTAGCAACAGCTTAGCGATAGAAAAGCCAACTGTATAGGTAATAAGTGGGGATTGAGCGCTTCCAATATACATAGACCGTGCTGTGTACTTTCTGGCAGAAAACACATCCTTTTGTTTTCTAAATTACCAAATTACTGATTACATCTGGGATATGGAAGCTCACTTCGCTTTATCGCTGCTCGTCACTTGTCATCAAAAATCAAATTCACCGCAATTGCCATCAAAACTAAGCCTAAGATTGGCAGCAAGACACCCAATGGTGAGCGCTCTATGTAAGGCAAGTTTTCCGCAATCAATAAGCCCCACTCAGGTTCGGGCGGCTTAACGCCAAGTCCGATAAAACTCAGAGACGTCAGGCTGAGCGTAATGTATGGCAAACGCAGAAACGCGTGACGAATCAATGGCGGCAGCACATAAGGCAACAAGTAGTAACGGAGTACTCGCCACTGACTGGTTCCCCAAATGGGCGCAAGATGCGTATATGGCTGCGCTTTGGCTTCCATCAACAAGCTCGCACAGTGCGCCGCTAATGGTGCCCATGACACCATAACAATCGCAATCAAGGCACTGTTTGGGTTCATCCCCGTTAGACCCGCAATCAGCAGACCCGCCACAATGTATGGCACACCTTTGGTGATCTCAATTAAGCCTTGGCTATAACGAGTCACGAAGCCGAGCAGCAAACCAATCACCAAACTGAGGAACGTTGCGATGATGCCCATTTTGATTGTCGACATCATACCGCCGCCAACACGAGCAAGCAGATCTCGCCCGACCGCATCGGCACCAAACGGTGCTGCTAAGCTTGGCGATTCAAGGCGGGTAAATTGGATGGTGTAAGGATCGCGCATTAACGCCCATCCAGCACAACCAATCAGCAAGGCAAAGATTGTGGCACTGACGATACGTTTGGTGGTGCTTTGGGTAAAACGGAACGTACTGTGACTGCTGATCAGCTTGCCACTTGTGACACTGTGCCCGAGTAACCAACGTTGCAATAAGATGCTCGCACTGCTGATCAACATCGAGAACACCAGCAACACCAACAAGCCACCTTGCAGCATTGGCAGATCTTGTGACTTCGCTGCGCCTAAGATTAGTCGTCCGATACCCGGAATGGAAAACACTTGTTCCACAGCAACCGCGCCGCCGGTTAAACCAATCACCGTCATTGCGATTTGAGGAATCAAGTTACTAACGGCACGCCATAAGGCAAAGCGTAAGATTTGAAACTTACTGACGTTCGCCGATAGCCAAGTGATCACCCAAGGCTCATCTAGTACACGCTTGAGGCTGTCATTGAGCAAGCGCCCGAACAAACCAGCAGCAGGCAATGCCATTGCCAAACTGGGTAGCCAGAGGTTTTGCACGCCTTGCCAACCATAAGGTGGGAACCAACCCAACCAAATGGAAAATACCATGATCAGCAATGAAGCAATCACGTATTCCGGCAATGAGACCAACACCGAACTGAGCGTGTCATGATGCTTGTCTAAACGATTCTGTTGCCAACGACGCACGGTGTAAAGCACGCTCGCCATACACATTACAAATGCCATACCTAACGCTGTAAGCATCAGTAATAGTGACGTTTTTGCGGTTTGTTGAACGCTCTCCATGACGGACGCCCCGCTCACCCAAGAGACACCTAAGTCACCTTGCATGGCAAGCGTCAACCAATCCCACAGTCGCTCAGCAGCGCTGCGGTCAAGTTGAAGATCTTCTCGAATTGCTTGCAGAGCTTCTGCCGTCAGCAATTGTTGAGCCCCCGCACGGGCACGGAGGATTGATTGGCTTGGATCGATACCTGCAATATCCGGCATCAAACCCACCAGCACAACCACTACCCCGAGTGACAGGAAGCGCGACAAAAAACGCGTAAACCATTCAGGCATACAAGCGCTCCAACGAGAGCGCATGTTGGCAACAGACGACATCGAGTTAGTTCACCTCAGTAAACTGGTCGATCAGGCGACGCTCACGTGGGTCACGTTGTGCGTTCTTCACGCGGTCACTCTCACCTTGGATTACGCGCTCGTGAAGCAGTGGAATCACAGCGTATTGCTCAAGGATTTTGCTTTCTGCTTCGATGATCGCTTGTTGGCGTTTCTCACCCAATGGCTGACGATCAGCGTGTTTCAATGCAGCATCCACTTCTTCAGAGCAGAACTGACCTAGGTTGTAAGAACCTTTACAGCTAAAGTCACTTTGCATGTACGCCACTGGGTCACCAGAATCCAGCACTGTTGCACGTGACAACAAGAACGCATCGAACTTACCTGCTAGTGCATCGTTTTCGATTTGTGCGTATTCACGAACGTCTAGTTCAACCACAAAACCAGCCGCTTCAAGTTGTTGCTTTAGGAGCACCGCCACTTCTGGCAACTCTGCACGGTCGGTAAACGTACCAATGGTGATCTTCTCACCATTCGCGTGGCGCATTTCCATAGTTTCCATACGAGGGTTCGCATCACGAATTGGTTGAGCCCATGCCAATGCAGGACCTAACAAACCTTTCGCTGAGTCGGCGTGGTTCTCGTAAACCGTTTTGATGATTTGCTCACGGTTAACCGCTTGAGCCGCTGCTTTACGCAAACCGAACTGGCTAAACACATCTGATTTATTGTTTAGGTAAAGCGTGTTGGTACGTGGCATGGCGACTTCGTGCAGCTGTGAAGATTCCATCATCGCGATTTGCGAAACAGGAACGGCTTCAACTACATCCGCCTCACCGGTACGTAGTGCAGCAGCACGAGCAAAACCGTTTGGTACGTATTCAGCAAAGATACTGTCTACTTTTGCTTTTTCGCCCCAATAACCGTCAAAACGCTTCAGTTTCGCGCTGGTTGTGCCGTTGATTTCTGTCAGAACGAATGGACCCGTACCCGCATTGATTGGCACAACACGACTGTTTTCTTGGTATGCAGCACCAGAAAGGATCGCTAACTGTGGGCTAGATAGACGGCTTGGCAACAATGGATCGTTAAAGGTCGTTTTGATTTCAACAATGAAGTCGTCCAATGCGCGAACTTGCCATTCGATACCATCCAAAATGCGTGGCTTAGGTGCGGCATCTAATGCTTTTTGTAGAGAGTTCACAACCGCGTTGGCATCAAGGTCAGAACCATCGTGGAATTTCACGCCCTTACGTACCGTAAATTGCCACGTCATCGGGTCAACTTGTTCCCACTCTGTTGCCAGCATAGGCTCTGCTACCGACTGATCGTTTAGGTTCACCAGCGTTTCTGCCGTGCTCCAACGTGACAGTTTGAACGCGTCATCTGAAAGTGGCGACAAACCTGTGCGTGGTGGTTGCATCATGGCAACGCGAATTTCCGTCGCTTGCGGTGCAGCTGCTTTTTCCGCTTCTGGCTTGCTTTCGCCAGAGTCAAAACAACCCGTCAGCAGTGCGCTTAAAGCCAGCGACAAAGCTAACTTGGGAGTACTAAGGTGCATAAGAAACCTCTCCAATGGTTTTTGTGAATTCATTACTTTTGTGTTGAGCGCTCATCAAGGCTCTCGTGATCAAGTGCGATGGGTTATTTGTCACGTTCTGTGCCGTTCCGTGCTCGACAACGCGTCCTTTGTCTAACACCAGGATTTCATCGCATAGGGTTTGTGCCGCATCGAGGTCGTGTGTCACCAAAATCAGGCGCATCTGACGACTCTTTTGAATGCCTGCCAACAAGTCGAGAATCTGTTTACGACTGACGGGATCTAGGCTGCTGGTTGGCTCATCGGCAACCAACACGCAAGGCTCAACAATTAAAGCTCTGGCGATAGCCACACGTTGCGCTTGCCCAACTGATAATTGCTGCGGGTTGCGATCTAGCAATGTGAGATCCAAACCGACATCCGCTAAGACCTTTTCCACCTTCTCGTTAAGCTCTTGCGTCAAACCAATGTTGCTTAGCGGCTCCAGTAAGATCTGGCGAACGGTGTAGTACGGATTCAAGCTCGATTGCGGCTCTTGCGGAATCAGCTGAATGTGCTGACACAACTCTTGTCGCTGCTTAGCCGAGCTACGCGATAACGGATAACCACACACATACACTTCACCAGATGTGGGTTTACGAAGACCAAACAGAAGCTCAATCAAAGTCGATTTACCCGCACCAGAAGGACCAACAATCGCAATATTCTTTGTGTCGATGGCAAGATCCAATTGTTCGAGTGCTTTAAACGGTTTGCCCCCTAACCAACTTGGTTTGGAGTAATAGTGAACACTGGCTTGCTCAAAGCGAACTTCCGCCGATTTAGGCTGCGTGTGCCCGCTCAAGTTGTGCTTAGTCAAAATAGGCTCCAGAGATGAGGTTAAGGCAGCAGTTGCGCAAGTTGTTGGCAGAAAGGATGCGAGCTTTGCTGAATGGCTTGCCATGGTTCGCCATAAGCCACCATGGTGTTGTCCGCAATCACCAAGACTTTGTCACACGCCAAAGCCGCAGACAGATCGTGCGTGATCAACAAACCACTGATGTTGCGTTGCTGAACACTACAGCGAAACAACTCAAGGATCTCCGCTTCGGTGATTGGATCGAGCGCACTGCTGGGCTCATCAGCGATGATCAAGTTGGCACTACCAAGCAACGCAATCGCAATACAAATACGCTGGCGCTGACCACCAGATAGCTGGCTTGGATGCTGCGCTAATGCTGCTTTTGGATCCGTAAATCCGAGTTGAGACAGCAAGGTCGTCACCGTTTCTCGGTTTGCTGAAGACAAACGTGTTTTGTTGCCCGTCAATGCCAAACACAGTTGTTGCTCGACAGAGGCCAATGGATTCAGTGCTTTAAGTGCATCTTGGAAAATGACCGCAGGACGCTGAGATTGACTCCGTTGCAGCATGGCAGTTTGTGCGACCTCACTGCTGTTAAGCTGGATACTTCCGTCTACCCAAATATCAGACGGCAAAAAACCTGCGACGGCTTTCGACAACATGGATTTACCAATGCCGGAAGGTCCCATAATGGCAAGAACTTCACCTTGAAACAGCTCAAAAGAAATGTCTTTGAAGAGTGTGCGCTCTGAGTCTGTAAGGCTGAGATTATTAACGGAGAGTACTGGTTGAGAAATCACGGCATCAAACTAAATGTAATAATATAACATCACAAATAATATCATGCGGGTTAAAGCAAGGAAACCAGTCGGAGGGGTTATTTCATCACCTTTTTCAGATTTATCAACAAGGGCAGATGGCTCCACCCTTGTTATAAGAACATCTAAATTAGGTCGTTTGTGACAGTGTGAATTAAAGACACTTTTGTTTAACTTGACCGAGGTATGGGAACAAGAAGACAAAGCGCCCAACGTAGAACAAGGTGAATGCCAGCCACAAACCATGATTGCCCCAATATTGCACCGCAATAAATTGAGTCACTAAGAACAACACCATGGTTAGAAAGGTAGAGTTACGCACTGGTCGCGTCGTCCCTGTACCGGTAAAGATGCCGTAAAACGTAAGACCAAAACCAGCAACCAACGGGAATGCCAATAACCAAGGGCTCATGTCTAGATACAGTTCAACAAGGTTTGGCAAGGTGGTAAACAACATCACCACTTGATGTTTGAACAGCACCAGCAGCAAGGTCAATACAACAACGAACGCCGCGGTCCATTGCGTGTTTAGCTTAATCACGTTATCAAGCAATGTCGGATTCTTCTGCCCTACCGCTTTACCTGCAAAGACGCTCGACGCGTTCGCTACACCGTCGAACATGTAGCTGACGATAAAGGTCACTTGCATCATGATTGCGTTCGCCGCGAGCACATCAGAACCAAGCTGAGAGCCCACACGCGCCATCATGTTGAAGAACACCAATAGACACACAGTACGAAGCAGCAGATCCATATTGGAAGACGCGATAACTTTGAGATCTTTACGCGTCATTTTCGCGGTCTGAATGTAATCAAACAGCGGGAAGCGACAGGTTTTCAACACCAGCACCGCACCAATAACAAACGTCGAGATTTGCGCGATAAGTGTCGCTACCGCAACGCCAGCAATCCCCATATCGAAGTACAACACAAATACGATATCCAGCACGATGTTCAGCACGTTACCAAACACTTGCGTGAACAAGGTTGCTTTGGCTTTCGCCTGCCCCATCAACCAACCAATCACGGTGTAGTTCAGCAGCACAAACGGCGCACCAAAGATCATGATATCGAAGTAAATCTTCGCGTTTTCTGCCACGACGGCATCAGGGGAGATAATCAGCTCTGCCCCCATCCAAATCACGGACTGCAACGCAATGAAAATCAAACCAAGGCAGAGCGAAAGCACGAAAGGACGGAATAAGCTGCTCGCTTGATCTTCCGGGCTATTTTTACCTAATGCGATTGCACTTTGCCCGGTAGTACTGACGCGGAAAAAGCCAAACAACCAATACAAGGTGTTCATGATGACGGTGCCGATCGCCACACCACCAATCATCTCAGCCACACCGAGTTTACCGATCACCGCGGTGTCCACCGCCCCCAACAATGGTTGGGTAACAGTAGAAACAATGAAAGGAAATGCGATTTTAAAATAGTCTTTATGAGTCAGGGACATCTTAAATTATGAACGGGGTTAATTTTTATAAGGTCGCTATCATATGCGAATGGCGCCCGAACATGAACCAAAGTTCGCCAGCAAGGAATAGCATTGATAATTGATACAACCAGCCAACGTATTCTCATACCAAAGCTTGAAATAGGATAACGACTTATGAGAAAAGCCAAGTTAACTGCATATAAATGAGTTTCTAGTTTGGAAAGATTAGCGTTTGGTGGAGCATGGCAGATCAGAATGTATCTGCCATGTCATAACGGTAGTGATTGGTGAAAAGAGACCGTACAGATGATATTTAATGCTTGTGGGTTTCATCTGACAATGTTTAGGTCGATACCAAGCCTTATGTTCTGTAAAGCACCTTAGTAACATGCTCATTTCAATGCACTATCTCAGCACTTCATGCGAAAATAATGTTTAAGATGCTCAAAAGTCATCTTAGTATGTCAACGCAGATTCTGACTACTATGTCCTGTAAAGGATCTTAGTAACATGTTCATTTCAATGCACCATTACGTACGGAAAACACCTTAGCAACGTGTTTATTTCAGTTCAATTGGCTCTGACTGAGTGCAGTACGGATGCCCATTCCATTGTTTAACTCACCTTGCTAGCCGTCCCCCCGTCCTCAAGAAATCAGTTTGTCCAGGGAGCAGTTGGCGCCACTTTATCCATTACATGGTCAATGAAAAGTCTAATCGGTTTGGCCATATATCGATGAGACTGATATATAACAAACATGTTTGATCTAGGTGTATCGTAATCTGCCAAAACCTGCACTAGTTGGCCATTCATAAGGTATGGATTAATTAAAGCGATAGGCGCGTACGCCACTCCCAAACCAGCTAATGCGGAATCTATTACTAACCCGATACTATTGGTGGCATAGGTACCTGAGACTGATACATGGAAAGATTGCTTCTCTTTTGTGAAATGCCACTGGCTACCCGCTGATGACTTACCGAAAACGATACAGTTCACCCGCTCCAGATCTTCTGGTTGGTTAATAGCAGGTATTGAGCTCAGAAACGCAGGACTTGCACAACAAACATTCTGCTTCGGCCCAATTCTTCTGGCAATTAGTGAAGAGTCCTGCAACTTCCCTGAGCGAAAAGCCACATCAATTCGGTCTTCAACCATGTTTACATAGTCGTCGGATGTATCCAGTTCAATACTAATCTCTGGATATTGTTGTAAAAATTCTATTATCCAAGGTTGAACATACTGAATCGAAAAGTCTAATGGCGAGGTAATACGTATTTTTCCCTTGGGTTTCAGTTGAGCTTGCCTAATGACATCATTAGCTTCTTCAAGCGCTAACAAATGTTGCTGACAAAGATGAAAGTAATGATCGCCCTCTTCAGTCAACGAGAGCTTACGTGTGCTTCTGTGAAGTAATTTGACACCAAGCCCAGCTTCAAGCATCTGTACTTTCCTACTGACCGTTGTTGACGGCATGCCCAGAGTTTTGCTGGCTCCCGCAAAACTACCCGCTTCAACAACATCAATAAACACTTTGATATCATTAAGATTCATCTTTATTACTTATAATATTGGGATTAAGAAACTCAACTATACCATCTAATGCATCAATAAGTCTTGTATTAGGATTTGTCTCAAGCGTTCAAACTAAGGAATTAGCCCGATGAGCAGACAAATCCAAGAAATCAGAAATGGCAGAAAGCATGGCCCTGTTACTAGTTATGTAACTTCAGCCAACTTCTCCGATCTAAACCCTTTTGTTCTTTGGGATCACTTCCATATTCCGCACGTCCAGGGAAAAGCAGGATTTGGTTTTCATGGTCATTCTGGTGTGGCAACCATTAGTTACCCCCAAATTGGCGCGATTGCCCACGAAGATACCGGGGGACATTCAGGTCTGTTGAAAGCCGGTGGTATACAAATTATGTCGGCTGGATCAGGCGTGTTACACAAAGAAACTGTTCATCCGGATCGTTTTTTAGCTGACGCGTTTCAGCTGTGGGTCGCTTTACCCGCAAAAGAACTGGAAATGGGACCCGTTACCTATTCCACACAACAACAGGATGACATCGCAGTTGTTGAAGAAGACCACGCGACAACCAAGGTACTGATTGGAAGGTATAAAGAAGTACAAAGTTTGGTCCAAGCCCCGGTCGACATGACGTATCTGCATGTCCATTTAAAAGCCGAAGCTCGCTGGCAACACCTTGCAAGCGAGTTGCAGACAACCGCGTTTATTTATGTTCGCCGTGGTTCTGTTGCAGTAGGTAACGCCATTTTATCCTCAGGTGAACTCGGGGTCTTTGAAAAAAATTATAAGCTTATAAATGTCACAGCAGATGGGCAGCTAGCAGAGTTCCTAATTATTTCCGGGACCCCGTTAGATCAGGAACTCATCAGCAATGGCCCATCTGTTCATAGCAATTTAGCAAACCTAAATGCAGGTGCTCAAAGAATAAAGCAGCTGCAATTACAAGGCGTAAGTCGATAACCTTAAGAGAGAAGTCAATTATGAATACTACAACCTTTACTCCCGAAAACTCAGTGATGTTATTAATCGACCACCAGGTTGGCACTATGGGCTGGGTCGGCTCAACCGCACTCGACGAGATCAAAAGAAATACAGTCGCTTTAGCCCGTGCCGCTAAGGAAACCGGAATGCCACTAATTCTAACATCTAGTATGGAAGATCAAGCTCAAGGGCCGCTGTTTGATGAACTGATTCAAGCCGTTCCTGAAGCATACGAGAACCGAATTCTACGCGCAGGTGTTGTCGATAGCATGAAAGATGAAAACTTTGCTGCCGCAGTCCAAGCTACCGGGCGAAAAAATCTCATTATTGCCGGTATAACCACAGATGTATGTGTCGTTTATCCGGCGATTACAGCCATTGAGGGCGGCTACAATGTACAAGTCGTTGTTGATGGATCTGGCTCACCGACAACTTTAGCGGATGAAACCGCATTGAGACGAATGGAAAGCCACGGAGTGACATTGACTTCTACAAATCAGTTAATTGCGGAACTTGCCCAAGACTGGAGTAGCGACAATGGTAGCAAACTAATCCAAGTATTATTTGAAGAAATACTATCAAAACTACATTAACCCATATAGATGCTGTTACACAGGCTATTTCGGTGTAACAGCATCACGATTTATCTTCAGGTCAGCTAAATGAAAAAAAAAGTTCCAAATAAACATGTGATGACTTTGTCTACTTACTTGTCCTTATTGCCACTTGTCTATTTCCTACCAAATTTACTATATCCATACTTGCCAGATAATGACTTTCTGAGGGTCATTATAGTACTCGCAATCATAGTTCCTGTAACCTCGTACTTGGTATTACCTAATGTCGTAAAAGTGCTAATTTACGTAATGCGATCATAAATGACGCTTCAATCGTATTTTGGATTAGCTGCATGGATAGTGATAAATACATTCTGCAAAGATAACCCATTAAAATGCATGTTTTATCAGAATAGACATTAGTCACTGAGCAAACACAAAAATGCTAAAACGGAATAAAAGGTGGCTGGTACAGTCGAATCGTTACCTTGCGCTGTGTCGGGTTAGTATATGATTCGGTATAGAAAATGTGTAAGTCACTCAAAAGTCAGCATGCAATATCAATAAGCGCAAGCGCCCTACCCCGGTAGAGCGCCCAAGTAACGTACTCATTGCAATGCACTATCTCTCTGCATTTGATGCGAAGATAATGTTTAAGATACCGAAGAGTCAGCTTACAATCTATAGATACTCTCTATGTCCTGTAAAGCACCTTTACAACATGCCAACCGAACTTGGTTTTAACTAGATGCGGCGTTAACACTTCGCCAGAAAAGCACACTTTGTCGAATTGAGGTACCATTTGACCACGGCGGAATTCACCAAGGTCACCACCGCGTTTGCCTGACGGGCAAGTTGAATACTTCTTCGCTAATGTCTGAAACTTTGCGCCTTTTTTCAGTTGCTTGATTATGTCTTCCGCTTGCTCTTTGTGCTTCACAAGAATATGTAATGCGGCTGCTGTATTTGCCATTGATCTATCTCTCACTATTCTGGTCGCGCAAGTGTACCCAATCCTTTTTAACAGACCAAACATTTCTTAATAATAGCTCAGCGGTAAAGGCCCCAATACACGAGGAATATAAAATCGGCTACATAATGAGTTTAAAATACAAACAAGTTTTGCTCAGTTAATCACTATTCTCTAAAAGATTGTCTAAAAAGCTCACATTTGTCTCTCCGATGGTTGAAGCCTTCGTCTGATAAGATTAGATTAGACACAATTCGGTGGTGTTTATAAGGTTATTTTCATGGCAAAAGTCATTAGCAAAGCGAATCAATCTCAGGGCATGTTGATGTTTAAGCTCACCCTGCAACAGAGTTTCGCTATCGGTACGCTAAAAGTCCGTGAAATCGTTCCGTACATGCCAACGACAAAGATCCCTTACTCGCATCATCACGTCATTGGAACCGTTACGATACGTAACTTAACAGTACCAGTGATCGATATGTCAGCGGCTGTTGGCTTTCGTCCTATTAGTGAAGAAGAATATAAAAGCTGCTACTTGATCGTGACAGATTGCTTGCGAACCGTGGTAGCTTTTATGGTTCGTAGTATAGAGAAGATCATTGAGTGCGATTGGAAAGCTATTGAAACGCCACCTCCGAGCGCTGGAAAAAATATTTTCGTGACTGGAATTACTCGCTACGAGGACAAAACTGTTCAAATGCTGGATGTGGAGCTGCTACTTTCCAAAATTTATCCGCAGTACGAGAATTCAAAGATCCCAATGCTGACAGATATTGAGCGAGAACGCCTAAAAGCACTCAGTATTCTATTGGTGGATGACTCTTCCATCGCTCGTAAACAGCTGTGTGACGCACTCGATAGCATCAATATTGGGTATCAAATCTGTAAAAATGGTTTAGATGCATTGGAACTGATGAAAAGTGACGCTGCGGCTCATCGCCCAATTGATATTCTGGTCAGCGATATTGAAATGCCCGGATTAGACGGTTATGAGTTAGCATTTGAAGTTCAGAATAATTCCTCTCTGAACCATTCATACCGCATTTTACACACATCGTTATCGAGCGAAATCTGTGTAGACAGAGCTCACCAAGTTGGCGCGCATGAGGCACTTGAGAAATTCAATGCAGGAGAACTAATCGAAGCGATGCTTCGCGGAGCAAAAGAGCTAGAAGCCAAAGCTATGACTTCTTAACTCTTATTGGACGACTTGATTTGAGAATATAATGCAGTGCTTGTCCTATCCCTGATGCTCACATCCGCTAATTTCTCAGCTCACTTCTTTGGCATCGCGTAACTACGAGAAACGAATTCCGTCTCTTTGACTTGGTGAGCATGATTAATATAAGAAGCTAGGCTGTAAAGTACATTCGCTAATAAGTTCGCGTAACGAAACAAAATAGGTGCGGGCTGCTTCTTACCTGTATGTTCAACGGCAACTAATGCTCGTACCGTTTTTTTAGCTTGGCAACGGCACAAATGCAATTGACTGGCTGCCGGGTGCCCTCCGGGTAGAACAAAGCCTTTGAAGCCGCCATCAATACGTTGCTTGAGCAAAGCATAATCGGCCTTTAACTCTTCAACTTCCGCCTCTGTAATCGCTAATTTTCCGCGAACCGAACCATTTAGATGATAAACATTAGGCTGCATTCTTGTCAGTATATCACGGCTAAACTCGTCCAACTCCATAGCGAGAACAAGGCCAATACGACTACAAAGTTCATCTGCTGTAATTTCAAAGTCACAAACCGGACTGTCCTCGTAAATAAACGGATAGCAAATCTCGCTCAACTCCTTGCTTACAGGTTTCATGCTTTTGTTCCAATATAAAAAAGGGAGTCAGTATAACCTAACTCCCTTTAAACGTTCATTATGCCAAATGATCGACATTCATATGATCGGTTTACAATCAGGCACTTTCGACTTTCTTATGACCTTCTTGAAGGTGAACAAAATCGACTAAATCATCACCAGACACTTGATACGCCTGACCAAAACCTTTAACAAATAGCCCCGATTCTGGCTTTAAGTTGAACAAAACGAAATCCTCTAGCTGGCTTAGACCATCAATAATCTCACCAAAACGCTCTTTCATTTGTCCAACAACTTGTTGCCACATCTCTGTGTCTCGCTCAACTACATTTGCTACCGCATCAAAAGTTAAGCGCTTACGAGCAAACAGCTGCTTTGAAGACTCTTCATCTTCAATCATCATCAATGAAACATTTGGATTTTCTAAAAGGTTACGGGCATGACGAGCGATTTTAGAAATGAGAACAAAATAACCTTCCTGGTTTTGGACATAAGGCGCGTAGCTTACATTCGGGCGACCTTCTGCATCGACAGTTGCAAGCTGAAGTGTACGACGCTCCTGACGGAACTCTTTGATCTCTGGCCCTAAACGACCTTGCAAACGCTCTTGTTTAACTTGTTGATCCATATTGATACCTGACTTTACTAATTAGTATTCGAGTTAAGCCTCGATTATGTTTGTGATTACTTTTTTAATTCGGCTTGTAGGGCGCGAAATGCGGTTACTTGTTCTTCAATCAACTCGCGCTTTTCGTTACGGCCTAAATAAACCTTGAAAATATTGCTTCCGCACTCCGAGAAAAAACCAAAATAGTGACTCTCTCTACCCATAAACGGTTTACTGACTAATGCGACATTTTTAACGTTATCTAATTTAAGGTGGCCGTGCAGTTCACCTTCTCTACCCATTAAATTGTAATAGCCACGCGCCACTTTTCCTTTTGGAAACGGCGCTTTAACTTCAAAGATAGAACCAAAAGAGTGGACGATGGTCGTCACCGGGCCAAAACCAACCAAACTTTCTAAGATGCTTTGCGCTTGCTCTCCTGGTGCAATAGCCACCATTTCCTGAGGTAGAGCCGCAACAACCTCAAACTCGGAAATGCCAAGACGCTCTGCCATCGCAGCTGGCAATAATTGTGGTTCTTGCTCTAGTAATACTTCAACTTGTTGCTTGATTGATTCCATTGTGTCTTCCGTTTTTGTTCAATTTGTTTTCATTAATTATTGGATGCTTTCGGTACGGTTTCGTGCATCTCTGACGTGAGTACCTGAATACAACTTTGAGCCAGTGACACTGCCCAGAAGCTGCCTGCAAGAGTAAGGATTGCGCTACGTTCATGTAGTTGTACTAAGCCTTTCGCTTGCCACACTTTAAATAGAGGCAATAAAAACCCGAACGCGTCCTCTCCCATAAATGATGGAAGTTGATTTGCTTGAACAATGCCACGGTCAAACGCAGATTTGAGTGCAGAAAAAAGTGGTTCTAGAGGGCTTTGCTTCATCATCATCGCGATGGTGCTTTGACCTTCTTTGACCGCTTTAATATAGGTCTCTAGTGTGCGGTGTTGCATCATCCCGTAGCCACCTATATTACCTCCAGCACCACAGCCAATTGGCAATACCTCTGCATAAGTCTTGGCTAAACTATTGTATAAACTACGCTCGCGGTTATCGATTGCCCAATGGTTCACACTCAGTTGCTTCATATGGTGTTTGGCCATAAAGTTCACACCGAGCTCATACATTCCCGCTTTTTCTGGTGTGGTCGCAGGTGGCGGGATTTTTCCCTTTTCTACGAGGTTGAGCATGGGAGCTGACCCGCCAACCACTAACTGATACAAATCCAGTCCGTGTGCGCCAGTCGAGAGGAAATCATTTAAATCTTGCTCTAACACTTCTTTGGTTTGATAAGGTAAGCCATAGAGTAAATCGATAATGACCGGAATTTTGTCTTCTTTGGCGATCTCGCTCACTCGTTTGAGGACATCTTCCCTATCATCTAAACGTTTTGCGCTGCGGCGCACTTGTGTATTAAAACTTTGCACACCAAAAGAGAAACGATTAAACCCACCCTCTAAAGCGCCTTGATACAACTCATCAGAAAAACGATTGATGCGACCTTCTAAGGTGATTTCGCAGTCTGCAGCCAAAGGAAAGTGGTCTCGGATAGCCTGGCCTAACACACGAACCTGTACTGGAGATAAATCCGTTGGCGTTCCGCCCCCGATATATACGGCGTGAAAAATACCATTTCGTGTCCAAGGTAATGCCGCTTTCTCTCTAAGCTCCTGCATTAATGCTTCAAAGTACTCATCAACCAGTGTGCGACTTGCAGCATTTTGAAAGAAGTTACAAAAAGTGCAACGAACGCGACAAAACGGAACATGAATATAAAGACAGCGTTTATTGGTCGCTTTAATTGAGTTAGCCGTAATACTCGAAAAAATCGCCTGTTGTTGAGACGAGGGCACAGGTACGCTCGCTCCCCCGGCATGTGCAGAATGCTTCTTAACAAAAGCAAATCGCAATGGTTCAGGACTATCACTGCCCAACACTGATTCATCAAGCTTATCGATATCGACGCTCATATATACTCGCTTAGCTCCCATCATGTAAGGGATGGAAGCTGATCTTAAAAATTCTGCAAGAATCATAATTTGAGCGTAATGATAATGCAATTGATAATTGATCTTATTTCCATTGTAAGTAATAATCTGCCCAAGTTTTCATAGTTTCCCGAGATATTCCGTGAACGTACAAAGATATGTCATTGCAGGAGGTGCTTCCCTTGCCATCCATGCCGCACTTCTTTTTGTTTCTCAAGAGACAAAGGTGTTCGCGATGCCGGCTGGAAACCCAGCAAGTTCGGTAAGTCTAAATCTTGTGTCTGCTCCTCCCACTGTCGAAAAATCTACACCAGAAAATGTAGCGCCACCAAAAGAGCAGCCTCAAGACCAACCTGAACCAGAAAAGAAGATTGTAAAAAAACAGGTCGTCAAGAAAGACGCTGTTAAGAAGAAGGTAGTAGAGAAAAAACCTGAACCGGTTAAACAATCTAAACCTAAAGCGGTCGAGCCCACCAAAACCGTAACAAAGCAAAAGGTTCAGCCCGAAGCGAAACCAAAGAAAAAAACGGAACCGGTGAAGAAAGAGACGGTAGCTCAACAATCCGCACCTGCGAGCCAATCCAAAGGGGCAACATCTCAGCCTGTCTTGGTCGACAAACCAACGTTTGTGAGTCAACCAACACAACCCCGTTACCCAAGGTCTGCACAAAGACGCGGTATTGAAGGTGTAGCCTTGTATGAGATATGGCTAGATGAGAATGGTAACCAGATTAAACAGGTTTTGATTGAGTCTTCCGGCACAGAGTCGCTAGATGCCTCAGCACTTCGTGCGATCAAACAGTGGCAATTTACACCACATATTTCAGGTGGGCTAAAAGTCGCTCACCGAGTACAAGTACCTGTTCGTTTTAAGTTGGATGGATAATGGAACAACTACAAGAATTACAAACTCAATTTGGGCTGATGACATGGCCTTTGATCATTTGCTCAGCTCTAACCGTGATGATCATCGCCGAGCGATTATTCCATGTGTTAATTAGCCTTGGTGTAGGAAAGCGAGCCATTCGCCAAAAGCTCACAGGATTAGACCCAACAAATGGGAGCGAGCTTGAAGCACTTGCTGAAGAGTTGTCGAATAAGAGGCCGCTTCTGTACCGTGGTGTTGCGATGTTGCTTGCTCATCATTCTTTCTCGAAATCTTTAAGAGAAGATGCCGCAGGTATTTGGCTGCAAGAAAAACGCCATCAGCTGCATTCCGGCCTTCGTTTGCTGACGCTGATTGGTGTCATCAGTCCTTTAATTGGCTTGCTTGGTACGGTACTTGGCCTAATTGACATGTTCAAAGGCATCGCGGTTTCAACGGGGAATATCACTCCGAATGATTTGGCTGACGGCCTAGGTCTTGCTATGCGCACCACTGCCGCGGGTCTCATTATCGCACTTCCTGCTATTTCAGGAGCGCAGATCATTGGTTTGTGGGCGGATCGTGTAATCGCCAAGCTTGAGCACACTTTAAACTACGTCAACTTATGGCTTGAAGGTATATCGTTACAGCATGTCTCGCCAGACCACTCAAAAGTAACACTGCGCTCTTCTGGGAAGATTGAGGCCGCAAGTCAATGATTAAAACACCACAAGAAAATAGTCGTAACGGTTTAACCCCCGATTTAACACCGCTGTTAGACATTATTTTTATCGTCATGGTTTTCCTGATGTTAACCGCAGCGGTCAAACTCGATTCATTAGACGTCAATTTACCGAGCACAGAATCTCAGGCTGTTGCAGATGTCGATAAGCAATCCATCACGGTAAATATTCTTAAAGACGAGCCTTACTGGGCTATTAACGGCAAGACATATATCGATTGGGACAACTTTACCCTCGCGCTGTTAGAAGAGAGTAAGTCAAGCGATAAACCGATTGTAATTGGAGCAGAAAAAACCGCGAATATTCAGTCGCTAGTACAACTTCTCGGCTTTTTACAAGAAAACGGAATTCAAGCAACTCAGTTACTCACTGAAGAGCCATCATAAAAATAAGTAAGATAGAGATCCTTTCAAAATGAAGAACACACGCATCACTATTCATGCTGTTGTCACGGCAGCTATTTCCCTACTTGCGAGTAGTCAACTTTTTGCCAATGCAACGCCATCCTCAGAGCGCGTTGTTAGCGCAGGCAGCGCCGTCACTGAACTCTTGCTTGAACTCGACGCTAAAGATAGCTTGGTTGCTATCGACGTCACCAGTCAATTACCAAAAGGGATGGAACTGCCTAAAGTGGGCTACCATCGTCGTCTTTCAGCGGAGGGGTTGCTCGCCTTACGTCCGACAAAAGTCATTGGTTCTGATGAGATGGGGCCGAAAACAACATTGAGCCAATTGAAATCGGCTGGCGTAGAGGTAGAAATTGTTAATACTGATGCAAATGTCGAGGGCCTTTATCAACGTATTGATCAAATTGCGAACCTTATGGATCGCAAGGCTCAAGCTGAAAGCTTAAAGCAAGATGTCCAGGCGCAAGTACAAGCACTCAATGCAAACCAGCCTAATCAAGCAAAGAAAAAGAAAGTGCTCTTTCTGCTGATCCATGAAGGGCGACCTGCAAATGTTGCGGGCTCACAAACGACACCCGATGCAATTATTCAACTCGCCGGCGGACAAAACCCAGCCGCTACACAACTCTCGTCTTACAAGCCTCTATCCACAGAAGCGATGGTAGAGATGCAGCCTGACGTGATTATTGTTAGTGGTCGCAGCTATGAAACGTTGGGTGGTGCCGATGCAATTTTAAAAGCAATGCCGCTTCTTGCTGCAACACCCGCTGGAAAGAACAAAGACATCATAACGATTGATGGCCATGCTCTGGTAGGTGGTTTGGGCCTTAAAAGCCTTGCAGAAGCTAAACGCTTGAATGCACTGCTTTACCCATAGAGACATGACATGTTGTTAAGACGCATCCCCCTTTCAACGACGTTATCAGTGCTTAGTGGATTTTTAGCATTTATTGCTATCGCCTCTATTACCGTTGGCCCAATGAACATTAGCTTTGCTGACAGTTTGCGTAGCCTAACGGGAGGCAGTTCTGATCTCGCTCCTCACATTCAGTTGGTCATTAACGAAATCCGATTGCCTCGCACCATTTTGTGTATGTTCATCGGCGCCATTTTGGCAATTTGTGGTGTGGTTATGCAGGGCTTGTTCCGTAACCCATTAGCCGAGCCTGGTATCATTGGTGTGTCTGCTGGCGCTGCTCTTGGTGGTGCATTCGCTATTGTTGTATTTGCTGAATTTAGCCAAAACTATCCGCAACTAATGAACTTAGCGGCTCTGCCTCTTTTTGCTTTCCTTGGCGGTGCACTAACGACTATTCTCGTTTATAAACTCGGCACAAGTAAGTTTGGTACCTCAGTTACAATTATGTTGTTAGCCGGCGTTGCCATCAGTGCGCTCTCGGGTGCTGCGATTGGCTACATGAACTTTATCGCAGATGATCAGATGCTGCGAGACTTGACGCTTTGGTCGATGGGCTCATTAGCTGGTGCAAATTGGTCAGGGATTGCTCTATCTGCTGTAACACTCGTCATCCTATTACTCTGGTTCCAGAAGAAGTCGATGGCGCTGAATGCTCTGTTGTTAGGGGAATCAGAAGCAAGACACTTAGGAGTTCCGGTTCAAAAACTCAAACGTCAGCTTATTTTACTTTCTGCACTGGGTGTTGGTATTACGGTGAGCATCAGTGGTGCAATTGGCTTTATTGGGCTCGTGATTCCTCACTTAGGGCGCATGCTCGCTGGGCCTGACCATCGAACGCTATTACCAATATCTGCCTTAATGGGAGCACTGCTTCTTACTGCCGCAGATATGTTTGCTCGTGTTGCCGTGGCACCAGCTGAATTACCAGTTGGAATCGTGACCGCATTGATTGGCGCGCCCTTTTTCATCTACTTATTGTTCCAGCAAAAAGGGAAGATTTTGTAATGAACCAGATCGTTTTATCGGGGAAAAACATTTCGATGACGTATGGCAACCGTGTGGTGCTCGATGACATCAACATTGATATCCGAGCTGGTGAAGTGACCGCCCTACTCGGCCCCAATGGCGCAGGTAAAAGTACTTTGCTCAAGCTTCTATGCGGTGAGATCTCTTCGAATCATCACATCACCTACTTCGGTAAACAAAAGCATGATTGGGAGCCTGAAAAAAGCGCCAAACATATTGCAATGCTCCCGCAGCACAGCACCTTAACCTTCCCATTTCTAGCCAGAGAAGTCGTAGAGCTGGGGGCAATACCGCTATCACTGTCCAATAAAGAAACCACTAAACTGGCTTTACATTACATGGAACAAACCGACGTATTGCATTTAGCAGAAAGCCTGTACCCGTCTTTATCTGGTGGAGAAAAGCAACGACTGCATCTAGCACGAGTGATGACACAACTACATCAATCTGGCGAAAAACGAATCTTAATGCTTGATGAACCTACCTCAGCGTTGGATCTCGCCCATCAACACAACACGTTAAAAATTGCTCGTGAAACGGCAAAAGCACAGAACGCTGCGGTGGTTGTGGTGTTACATGACTTGAATCTAGCCTCTCAGTACGCAGACCGCCTTGTACTCTTGCATAACGGGAAACTAGTTTGTGATGACACGCCATGGAATGCACTAACGTCAGAGCGCATTGAGCAAGTTTATGGCTATCGCTCTATTGTGACAAAACATCCGACGCTAGACTTCCCTCAAGTGCATGCCGCAGCATAAAGCGTATCTCCTCTAAGCCGTCTCGAAAACACTTTGATACGACAAAGGCCCGCAATATGAGAGTTGCGGGCCTTTGCTTTGGTAGTGGCAGAATTTGTTGCTTTAAAGGCTATTACTTGCTCATTTGGATCAATGAACGACCAATCAACCACTCAAGCTCTTTGTCACCACCCGCACCAAACTGGCTTTCAACCATTTTGTATAAGCGGTCAATACCATTAGCAGCAAATTCTTGCGCATTTTCAGCGGTGACAATGTGATGGAATAGCAGTCGTAAAATCGCGAGGAACTCAGCATCTTCCAGCGCTTTAATCCAACTTTGTGAAAATGCATTTAATCCTTTATCAAACTCTAAGTGTTCAATAAACATTTTAAAGATACGGCCATCCAGTGCGGCGGTGAAGTCCGTTTTCTTAGGGAAGTGATGGCTAATACCGGTACGCGATATACCTGTCTGCTGGCTTAGCGTCGTGTACGACATTTTGTCGTAACCTAATCTGAGTAGCTGATCAATAACGGCATCCATGATCTTTTGGATAGTGATTTCGGTATCTTCTTTACTACGCTTTGGCATATTTTAAGCTCTTCTCTTTGTAAATCCATCTAACTCACTATTAAATGAGGCCAGAATGAAATCATTCTTAGCATTATACCCGGCTCGCCGATGCGGTTCGATTAGCGAAAACCTAGAAATCAGGTTGCTAAGCGCTGCACTTGAAAGCGCTTTGGGTATATGTATTGCGACTATTTAATATCATGTCGAGTTCCAAACCATAACGTCTTTACACTGCGTAATGTGTAATTTTCAGTTATGTTTTTGTCAATACATGCTACTCAAAATAAGGCGAAAAGTTAGTCTCATCAAAACCTTGCGCCAATTATTCATCGAAACTATTCAAAGACCAAGAATGATAATTATTAAAAATAATCAATCAAGAAATAGTCTTATAAATTAACCATTAGTTCAACTGGACTGAGCAAAATCTCGTCACTATGTTCGTTAATTGATTTTAAATGTTGATATATATCACATTAACGTTCTTGATGATTTAGTAATCCAATCTTTAACCCTTACTTAACAAGTGCCTATTCTGTTCCTTTTTTACGCAAAAGTCGTCATTTTTGTAGATACAGATCAAATACCTGATAGAATACCCTTAGTATTTACAAGAGGATTCGTTATGAGTGTCGAATTAGAAAAAAACCAAGTATGTGAGGCCTGCGGCTGTGCTGGCGAGATTGGCTTTATCATCAAAGAAGGTGACGAAGTTGCCGACGTAACGGTTTTCGCACAGACAAAAACAGAGCTAGAGTCTGAACTACAAAAATACATCGAGCTCGCTAAATCAGTATGTGCTGATGTTGAATACAATGTTTCAGAAATAACCGAAGAATCGAACCAAGCGACGGCTCGATTCAAATTTGAAGTAAGTGCTGAAAAACTTATCTTTGAATTAAAAACTCGCTCACTCGCGCGTTAATGAAAAAAGCGAGCATGATGCTCGCTTTTTATTTTTCCAATCTCTTAATCTTAAACCGCTCTAAATGAAACAGACAACTTCGGCGCGTTTATTTATCTTTTTTGAACACGACCCACTTTAACGAGCCATTGGTTTCAAAATCGTTCTCAGCGGTACACATCAGTAATACGCCTTCAACATTAATCACGGCCCCTGTGGTGTAGGCTTTATCATCGTAGTAACAGATACGCTGACCTACCTTACCGTCAGCAACTATTAGCGCTTTGTTTTCTGGTGTACTGTATGATTTAGCAAAAACGGAACCCGACAGCAGTACTGCAAAAACACCAGCGGTAAAAATAGATACACTTTTTAACTTCATGAAAATCTCCTCAAACCTCAATAATACTAACAAGGACCCTTGTGAAGTTCTTGGAAGAATCTCATATTATTCAAATATCTACTGATATTTTTCTCACCTCTACACTTGGGTCTGCTTCACATTCAATCATTTAATTTATCTCATTTTAGTAAGCTTGAAGTTACTTAGCTCAGTAAAGAAGCGCACACTTTTAACGTGTATCTCTAATTTGAATATTTAAGTTATGAATCAAAAACTGTGAGCAAAAAATGCATAATAGGTTTATTTAAGTATAAGATAAGCACCTGTTGATCTCGGTATTTAACTAACTCTTTGACTATGCGTTTTGTTTCCCTATGCCTTACTTCAATCCTACTCTGCTCGTCTCCTTTGGCATATGAGCTAGATTACTATTCTAAGTTTGGTCACATCGATAATTACGGCAATCTTGATCTTAGAAACAAGCCTTACACCCAACTACCCTCTGGCCTAGTGGTAAAGGGCAACTTAAACATCTCACAAACCCCTATCAAAACCTTGCCTAAAGGGCTTGATGTTGAAGGCAGTCTGGAAGCAACTAACAGCGCACTCAAAGTTATTCGCTCAGGAACAAAGATAAAAGGCTATGCAAACCTACTAGGTAGTAAGATCGAAAACTGGCCTAAAGGCATCAAACTAGGCGGTTACCTAAATCTGACAGATACACC
This sequence comes from Vibrio sp. Vb2880, assembly GCF_033337975.1. Lineage (NCBI taxonomy): Bacteria > Pseudomonadati > Pseudomonadota > Gammaproteobacteria > Vibrionales > Vibrionaceae > Vibrio > Vibrio sp. Vb2880. The sequence goes on along the minus strand of NZ_JAWORT010000005.1, from coordinate 52,687 downwards.
GCTAAAAGCGCTTCCAGCTAAACTTCGAGTAAAAGGTGATCTAAGTGTTATTCGCACTCCCATTTCTGATCTTCCTGAAGGATTAGTGGTTGATGGTAATCTCTATATTGGAGGATCAGCGCTGAAAGTATTTCCAGACACAATGACGGTGAAAGGGAATATCTATTTAGGTGGTAACAGGATCACAAAATGGCCCAGCAATTTAACCCTTGGTGGTGCCGTCGCACCTTAAAGAGCAGATAAACAAAAGCCCCGGCAGACCGAGGCTTTAAGGCATTCTGAATCAACGAGTTCAGTGACGAAGATTACTCTTGGTTATTCACAGGATTAGCATAGCTCGCCACCAAATAAGGTCTTGCGCCTTCAGGTAGCTGATCCAACTTATCCGCGAGATGACGCTTAACCGCTTCCGTAATGATGCTCGAATCTTCATGCCCAGCAGCTAACAAGTTGATTGGGTACAACTTGTAGTTGTTGTGAATTTGGCGGTCGATTTCACCAGCAAGAGATTCCGGCGTTTCAAACTCTTGCTCAATCACATCACCAAACGCAACATGTACACGGCCTTTATAGCCAACGATACCTTGAATGATGCTTTCGATATCTTCAAATTCGCCTTTTTCATAGCGGCCATTTTCTGCTTTTTCGTACAGCTCTTTTGCTTTGGCAATGTCACATGGATCATTTTCATAGGCAATCGAGACAGGAACGATTTTCAGAGAACGCGTGTACTCACCAAAGCTGATCTTTTGTTTACGACCTTCAACATGGAACATTTTTAAAATCGCAGGATCAGTAAAGTCGTTTCCATCTTTAGCACGACCTTCCTTTTGGGCAATCCAAATTGAATTGCCAGTATCAAGCGAATGTTTGATATAGCTTGACAGTTGTCCCAATGCTTTCATCATTTCTCTAGGTGCTTTAGCAGAGCGCTTAACGATGAAGCTCTTATTGAGTCGCATCAATTCTGTCGCACATGGCTTCTTCAGCAGGTTATCGCCAATCGCTATACGAACTGTACGGTGCCCACTTTGGTACAAGCCATAATTTACGAGCGCAGGGTCCATCGCAATATCACGGTGGTTAGAAACGAATAGGTATGACGTGTTTTTATCCAGCTTATCCAAACCAGAAAAAGTGACGCCATCCGTTGTCTTATTCAATGTATCTTTCAGATACTTCTTCACTTCAATCTGAATTGCTTCGACAGAATCAAGCTTGCTCCACTTGGCTTTCAGGTAGATGCGCAGGATCGGGCTCATTAGCGTTTTGAACCACGCTGCTTTATTAGCAAAGCGATGTTCTAGGATAGCAGTGATAAATTCATCATCTTGGATTAGACGATCCAGCGCTGCTGGAATTTCTTCGTCGTTGTAAGGACGAATTTCAATATAAGGATCGGTATTGGCTGTCATTGTTCATTACATATCAAAAAAAGCTGGCACATTTTACGCATAGTTTTGCTGACAAGCAGCATTTCAACCCATACTTTTAACATGGTCATACCAGTTAAGCCACCATTTATCATGCTAAAAAATTCTCTCTGCAGGTTGGAATCGTATGGGTTTAACGTTACCCTTAGCGCCAAAAAACACTGGTACTCATAATGAACTACGCAATTGAATTTCACGACGCTAAATACCCCTTTCTTGATGTAGCTGCGCGTAAAAAAGCATTGAAGCACAGTCTACTGTCTGTCATCGAAGGGTTAGCCGTCATTAAATTGGGTAAGCAGGAGTATGCCATTGAACCAGGCCAATATTTTTGGATTCCTCAAGGATGTTTGAGCTCCCTCACCTTTTTACCTAATTCTCGTGTATATCGTTGTGATTTTTCTGTGCGTTTAAATGACGACTTCTCACAACAGGCGGGCTTTGTGAAGCCTTCACCGCTACTAAAAGCGCTCGTCGAGAAGCTAGCAACAACTGCCGAACGCTCGGATCTGCAAACCGATCTACTGACAGTAGTAAGACATGAAGTATTGACGCTGTCTCCTAAACTAGCGCACTCAACGTTAACGAGAACCATCAATCAATGGACTCCTGGCTGTGACATGAATATTTCTAAAGAGCTTTGCTTGGTACTAACACTACGTGAAGCAAGAAAAATGAAACTGTCGGGGAAGAAGGAAGAGCAAATTGTTGACTCTCTTTTTGCTGGTAACACCGAAGAATATGAACAGCTTTGCTTTTTAGTCTTTGGAGAAGCGCTATAACTTGCTCTTTAACAAGCTACGTTTTCAGCATTACGTAGAGTTACGGATACAGAAAGTAGAGATTCAAGTAAAAGCAAAAAGGGCGTACATTGATAATGTACGCCCTTTTTTCATTTGCTTGAGATGTCTAGAAAGGTACTTCTATCTGCATCATCCAGTCAGCGTCATAATATTCGTGCCAACGATAATCAAACCGCATTCTTGGCTGTCCGTCGGATTTATCCCCAAAACCAACGCTGAACATCAACCCGTGACTACGAAGCCACTCTTCTGTATCCATTTTACTCTCTTCGTCTCGAAGCTCTTCCGGCATCCAAAAACCAAGACCAAAGTAATTCTTTTCTAAGTTTTGAGTTAGAAGTGGGGTGTCTTCCGGCTTAATCGCCCACTCCTCCCAATAGTTTTCTGTTGGTCCTTCAAGCTTCGCTTCCGCTGCATACCAAATCAATGCTTCAGTACTTAACACGCCGATGGAATCTAAAATTTCTTCACAGATAGGAAGAGTGTTATCTTCAAACACCACGGAACGATCAGAAAAATAGTTACACGCGGAATGAGCTTGTGTCACCACAAGCAGCGCACATGCACTAAATAAAACGACTCTGACCATGAAAATCTGACCTCTCAGTTCCCAGACAATGTTTCTCTGTATAAGCCTTTACTAAGTAATAAATCACGTACGGAAGGTGTTGTATAGGCACCGACCTCTTCACCCTCGGCCAATGCTTTGCGAATATCCGTGCTTCTGACTTTTACTTTTTCAGGACATGCCATAACAGTCCAACGTTCCGTAATCTCTTCAGCTCTACTAAATTTAGCAAATTTGAAGAAATTATCAGGACCAATGACAAAAGTTATATCGGCAGTTGGGTAGATTTCTTGAGTTTTTTCTAACAACGCATAGGTCGTCACACTTTGTCCAGGTTGGTATAAAGCTTGCTCCGCATCAGAACGCTGAACATTAGAAAGCCCCATATCCTTGATGAACGCGTCAACCATTTTGCACCGAGTTGGGTAATCAAGCATGTTCTTGCCCCAAGCGTGTGCAATGCTCGGCTCAAGTAGCACAAGATCAAAGTGGCTCAAAGACTCAATAACACTTTTATGCCCTAAACTAGGTGGGTTAAATGCACTACCAAAAATGGCGATTTTTTTCATATCCGGTGATTACCTGGTTGAAGAGAGTTTTCTAATCTGATGATTTCGGTATGATACTACTAATCTTTACAGCTTTTGACCCTAAAGTCGCGTTTAATGAGCCTCAACTGTATGGTTTATCACCATTTGAGCAAATGTGCTTTAGAGTCTGAAATATTTGCAGGAAAAGGAACCCTAAATGGAACAATCCATCCGTGACGAAATGCGCGTACTCCCTTCAATTGATCCGCATTTTGAAATTGAACGCCGTGTCGCTTTTATTAAGCGTAAATTGCAAGAAGCGGGCTGTAAGTCTCTTGTTCTTGGCATCAGCGGTGGCGTTGACTCAACGACATGTGGTCGTTTAGCTCAGTTGGCTGTAGACCAACTAAACGAAGAAGCGGGCAACAATAGCTACCAATTTATCGCAGTTCGCCTGCCTTATGGGGAGCAAAAAGATGAAGATGAGGCTCAGCTCGCTCTGTCTTTTATCCAGCCAACCCATTCTGTATCGGTGAACATCAAAGCAGGTGTTGACGGGCTTCATTCGGCTTCTCACGTTGCATTAGAAGGCACAGATCTTCTACCAACTGATGCAGCAAAAGTCGACTTCGTAAAAGGCAATGTAAAAGCGCGTGCTCGCATGGTTGCTCAATACGAGATCGCGGGCTACGTAGGCGGCCTTGTTCTTGGTACTGATCACTCAGCAGAAAACATCACTGGTTTCTACACTAAATTTGGTGATGGCGCTTGTGACATGGCACCATTGTTCGGATTAAGTAAGCGCCAAGTTCGTGAAGTAGCTGCTACATTGGGTGCACCTGAGCAACTAGTGAAGAAAGTGCCAACAGCAGACTTAGAAGAGCTTGCTCCACAAAAAGCAGATGAAGATGCCCTAAGCCTAACTTACGAGCAAATCGACGACTTCTTAGAGGGCAAACCTGTTCCACAGCAAGTGAGTGACCGTCTGGTAGCGATTTACAAAGCAACGCAGCACAAACGCCAGCCAATCCCGACGATTTACGACTAAGCGATATTTTCAGCTCTCTTTAAAACTCAAAACGCTGCTAAAAATAGCAGCGTTTTTTTGTCTAGGAACAGTTTTTGTCGAAGGACAAAGGTGCTCTCGCCTAGTTGGTTACTGTTATGTCCGTCTCTGGCACAGCACAACACGCCAATACGGTTCCCATTGCACGTTCCTCATCAGTCAACGCGGGCACGTCCGGATGATGAACTTGCCCCGACGTAAGCTGAACTTTACACGCGCCGCATAAGCCAGCACGACAGCTATTGCTGATGACCTTCCCAGCATCTTCGAGCTGATCTAACAACGTTTTTTGGTTGTTGCCTACGACTTTAGTTCCATTAAAGTCAATAGCGAGACTTTTCTCTGGCTTTGACGTAAGAGAAGAAACTCCAAACGCTTCTTGATGGTAGTTTTCCTCTGGCAGCCCTTTTCTTAGCAGGAGATTTTTCGCTTTCTCCATAAAACCATCAGGACCACACACAAACACCTGCCGCTGTTCAACATCTTTGATTTGCTTAATGTGTGACAAACTTAAACGCCCTTTCAAACCAAACCAATCAACAGCAGGTTGCGTTAAACAGACTTTTACTTCTAGCCCTGGGTGCTCACGCTTTAACTGCTCCAACTCTGAGCGACAAGGAATATCATTCTCGGTGCGACATTGATGGTAGAAAACCACATTATCCAACTGATTGTGATCCGCTAAGTAACGCACCATTGATAACATTGGTGTTACTCCGCTACCCGCAGAGAGTAACAGCAGAGGCTGCGCTTCATGCGTTTTAAGGTGGAACTGACCGTCAGGTTGTTCTGCCTCTAAAACATCACCGACTTGTAAGTTGTCCAAGAGTGAGTTAGAGACTCTTCCACCCGCGATACGCTTTACAGAAATAGCATAACGACCCGGGCGAGAAGGACTGGATGATAAGGTATAGCGTCGACCCACTTTCTTACCATCAATATTCACCTCTATTGGCAGGTGTTGTCCTGGCAAGTAATTAGGCAACGAACCTTTGTTTGGCTCTAACCATAAGGTCACAAAGTCTTGGGCAATGTCTTCACGCTCAACACATGTAAGCTTCATGCGCACTGGCGAGTTATCTACGTAAAACTCCGGCTCTTTGTACTCCAATACTTCAACTTTATCGCCTTGACGAATAATGCCTTCATTTCGCGCGACAAGATTCTGGCCAAAGAACACACCACCGACATCGTTTGCACGGAACTGTTGCAAGGTTTTGAGCGGCTCTTTGCTCTCACGGAATGTGCCTCTTTGGGTATTCACCGTAGTCAGGATACAGCGCTCGCAAGGTTTGAGAGACTCAAACTCTACCTCACCGATTCGTATGCGCTTCCATGAATCTTCTTCAAATGGTTTAGTATCAGAGACAACTAAGTTAGTACGAAACTGATCCATTGAGTGTAGCTCTGAACTTCTTCGGTTCAGCTCATCAAGTGAAGCTTGGCTGATCACTAAAACCGGATAACCATCAGCAAAACTGACGTTTTGACCTAGCTTTTCACGGACACGATTCGATTGCTCACCACTAAACAACAACTCAACGCGTTGCCCCAACACACGACTAAACCAGTCATCTGCATCATCTGTCGTGGTATAGGCAGTAAATGTATCTTTCCAAACCGTTGCAGGTGTCTCCTGCATTTTGAAATCTTGGTAACGGATTTTAAGTGGCTCCATACCCAAACTACTAAACACCACTCCATCGGACAATAAGGCAGACTTAATGGTTACCATTTGCGGATACTTTCGCGCAGTGATCATCGAGCCATCAGCTTTCGCAATCATAAAGCGACGATCGAAGCTCAATCCTTGCTTCTCAACCCATACGGACGACAGCGATAATCCGCCAACTGACTTAACCGGAAAAACATTAATTTGGGATAAAACGGGTTGCGACATGGCCTTCTTCCTACGGGTGTTTTTTATTTGTTGCGGTATTGTATACTCAAATCACATTAAGTTGCAGAGTCTACTGCCTCTTCATCCATCGCAACTTTCTCGAAACCATATTCTTATAAATTTGGTTTTAGTGACAAGTATTTACTACACTCAATATTCGCGTTTTTTAACACCGTTCTGACCAAATACCGTTTGATAAAGTGTGATACGACACACATAATTCACCCAAGTTATCACTACTCCCATTTATCGATTTGGAGCTTAATTATGGATACAAGAAAACTGGTTCTGATTTTGTTATGTATCTTTCTTCCGCCTGTCGCGGTGTTTATGGAGAAAGGTCTAAATAAAGACTTTTTGATTAATCTAATATTGACGTGTTTCTTCTTTCTACCAGGTACGATCCACGCGCTTTGGTTAACAATGAAGTAACCACTTACACTCTCACTCTTTATAAAATTGAAAAATGGGATGAAATATGAGGGCAATTCCTCTATCATCCTGTCGCCTAAGCGCAAGCGTTTGCTCAAAAGCAAATACGGCGCTTAGGCTCCAATCAGACAACTTTTCAATGGTGGGAGCAATTAATGACAACACTGACTATCACTCGTCCTGACGACTGGCACGTTCACTTACGCGATGGGGAAGTTCTTAAAGACACCGTTCGCGACATCAGCCGCTACAATGGCCGTGCGCTGATTATGCCAAATACCGTCCCACCTGTTACTACAACTGAGCTCGCCCTAGCCTACCGTGACCGAATTCTCAAAGAGCAACATGGCGAACAGTTTAAGCCTTTAATGGCGCTTTACCTTACAGATAACACGACACCAGACGAAATACGTAAGGCTAAAGCAACCGGACACATTGTTGCTGCCAAGCTCTATCCTGCAGGCGCTACCACAAACTCAGATTCCGGTGTGACCAATGCGAAGAACATTTACCACGTTCTCGAAACGATGGAAGAAGTAGGAATGTTACTTTTGGTTCATGGGGAAGTAACACATCACGATGTTGATATCTTCGACCGAGAGAAAGAATTCCTTGATACTGTCCTCGCTCCTATCGTCAATGATTTCCCTAATCTTAAAATCGTTCTAGAACATATCACCACCGCCGACGCAGCAAACTTCGTTAACAACGCCTCAGACAACGTAGCGGCTACCATCACTGCCCACCATCTTCTTTTCAACCGTAACCACATGCTTGTGGGTGGTATTAAACCTCATTTCTACTGTTTGCCAATTCTTAAGCGCGGAACCCACCAGCAAGCGCTGATCGAAGCAGCAACTAGTGGTAGCAAGAAGTTTTTCCTAGGTACAGACTCAGCGCCACATGCGAAAGGGGCAAAAGAATCGGCTTGCGGTTGTGCTGGTTCTTACACTGCACACGCAGCGCTAGAGCTTTATGCAGAAGTCTTCGAAAAAGAAGGCAAGTTGGAAAACTTGGAAGCTTTCGCAAGCTTCAACGGTCCTGATTTTTACGGCATTGCACGTAACACAGATACAGTAACGTTAGAAAAATCCGCTTGGGATGTGCCAGAAACGATGCCATTTGGCAATGATATCGTTGTGCCTATTCGAGCAAATGAACAGATCGAGTGGAAAGTGAAGTAAGTACTTTACTGACGTTTCACCCATAAAACAGGGTCATGCTTTTTGTAAAAAGAAGTCATGACCCTTGTTATTATCGTCTCATGTTTTAGATGTGATTATTGACCACGAAGCTTTTCAACCATCGTCCATACCGCAACCACAACCAACCCCGCCACAAAGCCGATAATACCGTTCAGTAAAATAGGCAAAATGGCTGTAGCAACCGAATGACCACTAAAGTTCATAATAATCGGCTCTACAAAGTGATGAATGGCTGGCACGTTGTGCACCACAATTCCTCCACCCACCAAAAACATCGCAGCAGTTCCTACAATGGTTAACAACTTCATCAACTTTGGTGCAAAAGCGACCAAGGCCCCTCCGACTTTCGCCACCCAACCTTTACCGTTTGAGCGACTTTCAAGGTAAAGGCCTAAATCATCTAGCTTCACAATCCCAGCGACTAGTCCATAAACTCCAACCGTCATAATCACTGCAATTAAACTGACAACTAAAATTTGCGTAACAAGACTGGCTCCTGTCACGGTACCTAACGCAATCACGATGATTTCTGCTGAAAGGATAAAGTCTGTCCGAATCGCACCAGAAACTTTACGCTTTTCATACTCTTCTATCGACTCGCCAGTATTAACTAGCTCCTCTTTTTCTTCGTGCGGATGCGAGTGAGGAAACACTTTCTCAAGTACTTTCTCTGCCCCTTCAAAGCAGAGAAATAAGCCGCCAATTAGCAATAATGGCATAATAAGCCATGGAATAATCGCGCTAATAAGTAAAGCTGAAGGAACTAAAATCAATTTATTTTTGAATGAGCCTTTTGCAACCGCCCAAACCACTGGAATCTCTCGCTCAGATGCAACACCAGACACTTGTTGAGCGTTTAACGCTAGATCATCTCCCAATACACCTGCGGTTTTCTTTGCCGCCATTTTTGACATTAAGGCGACATCATCAAGCACCGTGGCAATATCGTCCAACAGTGTGAGTAAACTTGCTCCAGCCATTTTTTGTCTCTTATATGAAATTGAGTAAGTAACAAAATGTAACACCAATGAATCACTCATCAAAGTGATGATTTTGCAAAGAATACCACCCCAAATGGTGTTTTATATTGCCGTAAAGATAAGACAGGTCTAGTCTTGTGATACCTTTCAGCAGTCAAAAGAAAAAGTATAGATGAAAAGTGGATACATTTACCCGATCGGTACTCCTGGCCAACCTTGGAACGAAGAAGAACGTAAAGCTTGGTTAGCAACGCAAGAAGTAAAACGTAGCTACCAAGATGAAGTCGTCAGTAAAATCGATGCCCTACGCGAGCGTTTTGATGTTGAACAATATGGTGCGCTCTCATACAACGAGGCACGCTTCCCTCTGTTTTGTATCAAAACACGCAATTGGGATTCAACTAAACCTGCTGTGTTGGTCACAGGCGGCGTGCACGGTTACGAAACCAGCGGTGTACATGGCGCTTTAAAGTTTGTAGAAACGGAAGCAGAGCGCTATGCAAAGCATTTCAATATTGTCGTTGTACCCTGCGTAAGCCCTTGGGGTTACGAGGTGATCAACCGCTGGAATCCAAACGCGATTGATCCAAACCGCTCTTTCTATAAAGACAGCCCTGCTGAAGAGTCCGCTAACCTCATGAAGCTCGTTGCAACTTTAGGCGATGTGTTAATGCACATTGATCTACATGAAACGACAGATTCTGACGAAACTGAGTTCCGTCCAGCCTTAGCTGCTCGTGATGGTATTGAGTACATTGAAGGTATGATCCCAGATGGCTTTTACACGGTGGGAGATAGTGAAAACCCTCAGCCTGACTTCCAAAAAGCGGTCATTGAGTCAGTTGCAAAAGTGACTCACATTGCACCAACAGATGAAAACGGCGAAATCATTGGTTCACCCGTCGTACAGTTTGGCGTTATCAACTACCCAATGGTAAAACTGGGCCTGTGTGGCGGCGTAACAAATTGCGTTTACAGCACGACAACGGAAGTGTACCCAGACAGCCCAACGGTGACCGACGAAGAATGTAACGATGCACAGGTTGCAGCCGTGGTGGGTGGTTTGAATTACATAATCGCTCAGCTATAACAATCGATTCTTGTATTGCTCCGGTGTCATGCCGGAGTATTTCTTGAACATCGCGATAAAAGGGCTAGCTTGGTTATAACCTAACGTCAGAGCGACTTCTTTTACTGTCTGCCCTTTACGCAGCAACTCCATAGAATGTAAATATCGTACACGTAAGCGCCACTCAGTAAAGCTCATTCCTAATTCACTCTGGCAATGTCTCGCTAACGTGCGTTCTGTGGTATGCACTTTTGCCGCCCACTCCGCCAAACTGATCTCATCCGTCGGCGATTCTTCTACTGCTTTTAAAATCGGTTCAAGATACTTATTGTCGGTAGTCGGTAAAAAGTGATGTTCGACTTCTTGCTTTGCAAGCTGGTCCAATAACACTTGTACCAAGCGCTTGTCTTCATCAGTTTGCGCCACGTTAATGTCTCGCTGACGAAAGTCCTCAATAATAGATGACACGATTGGAGTCACTTTGATCAAGCTCGTTTTAGTTGGAAAATGCGCCGTCAATTCAGGGGCAATGTTCAAAGAACAATATTCGATTGGCTTACGGTTGTAGCTAGTGTGACGAACTCCGGCGGGAACCCAAATAGCAAGATGTGGAGGTGCTAGAAATCTTGTGTCTTCTGCATCCATCTCCAGAATCCCACCGCTGATCAGTTGCACTTGCCCCCAAGGGTGGCTATGAATTCGTGTTTCTGTATTAGAGAGAAACGCTTCGAAATTCATAAATACATCTGATGGCGCACGATCGATTGATAAGGAGGGGTGAAGATTTCTGGCGCTCTTTTTCAAAATTGTCTTCCTATCGCTTACGATGTCTTTTAAGAGATACTTTTTATTATAAAGACCTGCCAGACTAGCGCCATCAATAATTGTGCTATAGGGTTCTCATGATTTATTTACTTCCGTTTTTCACCGTTATGATTTGGGGTGGTAACTCAATTGTGAACAAGATGGCAGCAAGCGCCATTGAACCAAGTGCGATGAGTTTCTACCGTTGGTTTGTCGCAATGGTACTCCTAACGCCATTTTGCCTGCCTGCAATCATCAAACAACGACACATTATTCGACCTTACTTAGCTAAGTTGGCGTTTCTTGCGTTACTTGGTATGGTTCTCAACCAGTCACTTGGATACTATGCCGGTTTAACAACAACGGCCTCTAATATGGCCCTGATCACCTCTTTAGTTCCTTTGATCAGTGTGTTTTTAAGTGTCCCATTGCTCGGTAAATCTATATCAATGTTAAGTATCGTCGGTGGTGTCATTTCGCTCGGCGGCTTGGCATTTATGCTTGGTCACGGTGATATCACTTACTTTTTACATCAAGACTTAACGCAAGGTGACAGCTTAATGCTCGTTGCTGCCATGGTATACGCGGCTTATTGTGTTCTGCTAAAACGCTGGAAAATGCCATTCAGTAGTCTGACTCTGGTTTACATGCAGGGCTTCTTTTCTGTTTTGATGCTCACACCACTTTGGCTCTCTAGTGAGCAACTGTTACCAAGCCAAGATGCGCTACCGTTAATCGCTTATGCTGGTATTGCTGCTTCCATTTTCGCGCCGCTGATGTGGGTAAAAGCGATTGATTCAATTGGTGCTGATTCAAGCGCTATGTTCATGAACCTAATGCCTGTGGTTTCCGTCATACTTGCTTCAACACTAATTGGCGAGAAAATTTACGCTTACCATATTATTGGTGGGTTGTTAGTCATCTCTGGCGTTATCCTGTCGCAAATAAAAGTAAGACAGAGAAAACTATTGTCCAATTCTGAGATTGCCTCTACCGCCAATTAACATCTACACCTCAAGCCACAGAAATACGCTGTGGCTTGTCACTTCCAGCGTTCGAATAAAAGTTAATATTTTGTTTCATTCGCTATTCCCGAAAATTCATCTTGCTGCTAAATTGGGAAAACAATAACCCATCAAGGAAAGACAGATGAGCAGTGGTCAAAGAGACATTACCCTTCGCTTTTTAGCAGAACCCAGCGACGTCAATTTCGGCGGAAAAGTGCACGGCGGCGCCGTAATGAAATGGATCGACTTGGCAGCGTACGCCTGTTCTGCAGCGTGGAGTGGTAAATATTGCATTACCGCATATGCTGGCGGCATTCGGTTTGTTGCGCCGATTCATGTCGGCAACTTAGTCGAAGTTAGCGCGAAAGTCATTTATACCGGACGAAGCTCAATGCACATTGCGATTGACGTGCAAGCCAGTGATCCAAAGCAAATGAAAAACAGACTCACCACTCACTGTATCGTTATCATGGTTGCTGTAGATGAAAACGGAAAACCAACCGATGTACCGAAATGGATTCCAGAGTCAGATGAAGACAAAGCCTTAGAGCAATCCGCTATCCGTCTTATGAACATGCGTAAAGAGATTGGGGAAGAAATGGAAGCACACGTTAAATATCTCAAGTAACTGGCATCCGTTAAGAACGCTATTAAGTACCTCAACGTTACCTAGACCCAGAGTGTGGAGCAACATCATGGTTTCGCCATTTGTTTCACGCTCGCCCTTCTCTGTCATAAATCCTTCACCTAGCTTTGCTTAAATCCATCCATTATTTTAGAGTTGGATAGAGTTTGGATCTTGAGACTAAAAGAAACGACCTTAAGTGAAGAGACGTTGACCAATTTAAAAGCGGTCGAGTACCAGTGGGTGAGAACCATGTACGTCGAGGGGTATAACGAAACAGAAATTAATCATTACATTCAAACTTGCTTTGGCGGTGACGTTACCTTTGCTAATTTATTTCGTCGCGTCGCACTGCAGCAAGAAAGTTTGTACACGCTGCTTCAATACGTTGGATGCGCACCTTCCAGCCGAGAGTTTTAATCTCTTCCTTCCCTACCTCAATTTAGCTTTTTACTAAGCTCTAGTTATTTATGTGAAGTGCTACGCAGGGCATTATTCAAGCCCTGTGTAATCCATTGCAAAGCCGCTAATCTCTATCTACTTATTGCAAAATTGCCTTTAACAGGCATAAAAAAACCTGAGTCTAAACTCAGGTTATGGTTACAAAAACTGTTAGTGATTGAATCGTAAGGAACTAAGCTAACAGCCAGCTATGCGTAACGCCAATAAAAGCCAAGATATTACTGATCGGCGGCCAAACCAAAATTGTAATATCCGTGCTAAGTATAAGGGCAACCATGTGGTCGCCCTTTTCTAGTTATTCTTATCAATCTCAGACCACAAGAGATTATCCTTTCACACCACCAGCGGTTAGACCACCAACCAACCAGCGCTGCGCAAGTAAGAATACGGCAGTGATTGGCACTGCTGAAAGTACAGCAGCTGCGGCAAAGTCACCCCACAAGTAGTTTTGTGGATATAGGTATTGCTGCATACCCACTGCAAGTGTGTACGAGTCTACATCAGAAAGCAGTAGTGACGCTACAGGAACTTCACCAATTACCATGATGAACGACAAGATGAAGACTACCGCTAGGATTGGCACAGACAGTGGCAGCAATACCAAACGGAATGCTTGCCATGGTGTAGCACCATCAAGAGCCGCCGCTTCTTCTAGAGACGAGTCAATACTTTCGAAGTAGCCTTTAATGGTCCAAACGTGCAGTGCGATACCACCTAAGTAAGCGAAGATCAGACCGCCATGCGTGTTCAGACCAAGGAAAGGAATGTACTGACCCAGTTTGTCGAACAACGCGTACAGAGCAACCAATGCCAACACTGCAGGGAACATCTGGAAGATCATCATCGCTTTAAGAATGGTGTTCTTACCTTTGAACTTCATACGAGCAAACGCGTAAGCCGATGTGGTTGATAGCGCCACGATTAGGATTGCAGAAATACCACCCACTTTTACCGAGTTCCACAGCCATGTCATTACTGGGAATGGTGGCGGTGTAACTGTACCGTCTGGATTAGTCACCGAGAAACCTAATGCCAATTTCCAGTGATCAAGTGTTGGGTTGTCTGGGATCAGGCTACCCGTTGCAAAGTTACCTTCACGGAATGAAATCGCGATGATCATCAGTAAAGGGAAAATAATCAGTGCCAAGAATGCCCACATTGCAATATGAGTAGCCCAAACACGATACTTTAATGACTTACCTTGTACCATTGCCATTGTAATTTCTCCTTAGTCCTGAGCTACTTTAGTTACGCGTAGGTTGATAAGTGCCAATGCGCCAACCAATAGGAAGATAAGCGTTGCTACCGCACTTGCTAGGCCGAAGTCTTGACCGCCAGCACCTTCGAATGCGATTCGGTAGGTGTAACTTACTAGTAGGTCGGTGTAACCCGCAGGCTCTGATGTACCAATCATATTTGGACCACCGCCAGTCAACAACTGGATAAGTACGAAGTTGTTGAAGTTAAATGCAAAACTCGCGATCAACAATGGTGTTAACGGCTTCAACATCATTGGTAGTGTGATACGTGTGAAGTTCGTGACAAAGTTCGCACCATCAATGGCTGATGCTTCATATAAATCGTCTGGAATCGCTTTTAGTAAGCCCATACACAAAATCATCATGTAAGGGAAACCAAGCCAAGTGTTCACAATTAAGATCATGGTTTTCGCCATGAACGGATCAGAGAACCAAGCCGGGCTAATGCCGAACAAGCCTTCCAACAACATGTTGATCTCACCAAAGCTTTGGTTAAACAAACCTTTAAAGATCAAGATAGAAATAAACGCCGGAACTGCATAAGGCAGGATTAGCAACAAACGGTAAACTGAGCGACCTTTAAGTGCTTCCCACTGAACCACACTGGCAAGGACAAGACCAATAACAAGCGTAAATAATACGGTTAGCGCAGAGAAAACAATGGTCCAGATAAAGATACTGATAAACGGCTCTTTGATACCATCATCTTTCCAAACACGCTCAAAGTTGTGGGTACCAATGTTCACCACGAAACCTGGTGACACTGTGCTGCCAACAAATTGACCGTTTTCATCGACAGGCTGGTAGTAACCTACTTCCATATTTGGACGTAGCGTTTCTTCAGTCCGGTTGTTGTAAAGCGTTTCACCATCTTCTTGTAATGTGTACAAAGGTACAACTGCAGCAAATTTGCGCAGCCCACTCATACGGATATCATCACCGCTTGGCAAATGTAAATCGACACTGCTCAACGCACTGCGGTTCTTAACAATCGCCTTGATTGATTCTTTTTCACCCGTCACTTCTTCAATTGGTGAAAGATCAAACTCCGATGCTGAAAGGTTATCAAGCTGAAAAGTCGGGCTTGCAAGTAGCTCACCATCTTTTTCAACCACAAGTTGATGGCCTTGCTCCGTTTTATACAAAGTGAACGGGTAGCTATCACCACTTTGGTAAGTTCGGTCCAAAAGTACGTTCTGAGCGCGATCAAAAGAGAGTTGGTTCTTCGCGCTATAGTTGGTAAACGCCAAACCTATGGTGTACGCCAAAGGAAAAAGAATGAAAAGGATCATCCCTGCTATACCAGGGTAGATGTAACGGTGTGCGTACGTCTTTTTGCTACCAAAGATGAACAACGCTAAAGCGGTAAGAATGAGCGTAAGTAGTGCAAACGCAATCTCACCGCGAGAATACATAAGGATTGTTGCGTAGCCATTGATGATGCCGACTGTGCCTAAAAGTGACCATTTCATGAACACTTTTTTGCTGCTCGGAAGGCTGGCTTCTGGTGCTGTCATAGCATTTGTACCTTGAACTGACTGCATAGGGAACCTGCTAGCGAATATAGAATAAATATAGAAAAGTAAGGAGGAGTTGCCTCCTCCTTAAAAAGGTCTTACTTAATTATTTAGTCATTTGTTTTTCTGCATCTGCAAGAGCTGCATCGACAGTTTGACGACCGTCAACTACGTTGATGATTGCGTTCTTAGCCGCACCCCAGAATGCGTTCATTTGAGGGATATTTGGCATGATTTCGCCGTTCATCGCATTGTCCATTGTTGCTGCGATACGAGTATCTGAATCTAGCTCACGTTGGAACGAGTTAAGTGCTACCGCACCTAGAGGCTTATCGTTGTTAACCATACGTAGGCCATCGTTTGTTAGTAGGTAGTTCTCAATGAACTCAACTGCTAGGTCTTTGTTTGGAGACGCAGTGCTGATACCAGCCGTTAGAACACCAACGAATGGCTTAGAAGATTGACCTTGGAACTTAGGTAGCGTAGTCACGCCGTAGTTAACGCCAGACTTCTCAATGTTGCCCCAAGACCATGGACCGTTGATCGTCATCGCTGTTTTGCCTTGGTTGAACGCAGACTCAGACACGGAGTAATCCATATCCGCAGAGATTACGCCTTTATCAACTAAGCCTTTTACGAAGCTCATTGCGTCTTTAACGCCTTCTTTCGCGATACCTGCGTCTTTAACATCGTAACCTTCAGAAGTGTATTTAAACGCGTAGCCGCCATCAGCCGCCATTAGTGGCCAAGTGAAGTACGGTTCTTTTAGGTTCCACATGATTGCAGACTTACCGTCTTTTTTAAGTTTTGCATCTAATGCTGCAACCTCTTCCCAAGACTTTGGTGGGTTTGGAACTAGGTCTTTGTTGTAGATTAGAGATAGAGACTCAACCGCAACTGGATAGCCGATCAATTTGCCGTCGTAACGTACTGCATCCCAAGCGAAATCAACGATACCTTCTTGAATATTCTTAGAAGGTTTAATTTCTGCTAGCAGGCCAGCTTCTGCGTAACCACCGAAACGGTCGTGAGCCCAGAATACGATATCAGGACCGTCGCCAGTCGCTGCAGTTTGAGGGAATTTGTCTTGAAGGCCATCTGGGTGAGCCACAGTCACTTTAATGCCTGTGTCTTCTTCAAATTTCTTACCAACTTCAGCAAGGCCGTTGTAGCCTTTATCACCGTTGATCCAGATAGTAAGTTGTCCTTCTTCGATGGCAGCATTAGCACCAAAAGAACCCAAAGCAACAAGAGTACCTAGTGCTACAGCGCTTAACTTTTTCATGTTCGTATCCTTTTTATATTTTTGATGTAGGGCTAGTCCATTGAGGTTCAGCCGTATTTCGACATATATCATCTGAAATAATCCAATATGTCTCATCCTCCTAATCCCTACGCCCTTACAATTATGACGTATTTTCGTGATCTAAATCGCCAAGGGTAAGAGACTCAAATCACAAAATGGATAGTTCCTGTGATCGGTTTCAACTTTAGGTGGTGCAATAATGTGATTTCCGACCAACTGCTTTCTTCCTCCTCCTTTTTTACTCCTCCCTTTCTACTCCCCCTACAATTATTTCTATTAGGAGGATGTCGCACTACGCACAATCTTAGAAACTGCAGTCATCCAAGAGTGGATGGTAAGAACCCTTTCCCAGCAGTGCCTACGTATTAGGAAAAAGATTTGCTGGTTTTGCATTGCCAGACGAGTGGAATGTCATTATTAGTGTTGTTTGTGGTAATTATTTCACGGGGGAGACAATACGAATAATGTGGGGGAGAGAAACTCGTACTTGGCTATGATGGGTAGCACTTCTATTCAGGACATTTTATTGAAGTGCTACCCTACTTTTCTTACCAACCGCAAGAACTTACCGATTCCTACTGTTACTGCTCGCTAGATAATTCATATAATGATGAGCGGTGAATAATAAAAAATTGATCGAGGACGAGCTACATGGCGAGTGTCACGTTAAAAAATGTTTGTAAAGCGTATGGCGACGTACTGATTTCTAAGAACGTAGACCTAACAATCAACGAAGGTGAATTTGTTGTTTTTGTAGGTCCATCAGGTTGTGGTAAATCTACCCTTTTACGTTGTATTGCCGGTCTTGAAGACATTACTTCAGGTGATTTGTATATTGGTGACCAGCGCATGAATGACGTCGAACCATCCAAACGTGGTGTTGGTATGGTATTCCAGTCTTACGCTCTTTACCCGCACCTTAACTTATATGACAACATGTCATTTGGCTTGAAACTAGCAAAAGCAGACAAAGCAGAAATCGACAAGCGTGTTGAACAAGCAGCAGAAATCCTACAACTAGGCCACTTGCTTGAGCGCCAACCAAAAGCACTTTCTGGTGGACAGCGTCAACGTGTGGCGATTGGCCGAACATTGGTATCGCAGCCAAATGTATTCCTTCTAGACGAGCCACTATCAAACTTGGATGCGGCACTGCGTGTAAACATGCGTGCACAAATTACTAAGCTACAACGCCAACTTGGTTGTACCATGATCTACGTAACGCACGATCAGGTAGAAGCGATGACAATGGCAGATAAAATCGTTGTACTAGACGGCGGTTATGTATCGCAAGTTGGTAAGCCGCTTGAGCTTTACCATTACCCACAAAACCGCTTTGTAGCTGGCTTTATCGGTTCTCCGAAAATGAACTTCATGAGCGTATTCATTGATGAAGTAGAAGCAGAGCGCGTCAAAGTTCAACTATCTAACGGCGTATCTTTCTGGATTCCGGTGGATGGTACAACAGTTAACCGCGGCGACCGAATGTCTTTAGGCATTCGCCCTGAGCACCTATTATCCGCTTCTGAAGCTGATGCAAGTATTCACGGTGAAGTGATGATTGTTGAGAAGCTAGGTAACGAAACTCAAGTATACCTAAACCTAGAAGGTGCGGACGCCGACGTTATTTTCCGTCAGCCTGACACGCTTGCAGTCGACACTGGCGATAAAATCGAGATCGGTATTCCAGCTCATCGTTGTCACCTGTTCCACAGTGATGGTCGCGCATGCCGCCGCCTATACAAAGAAAACGGCGTAGAAGTCGAATAATTCATTCGTCCTTACTCAAAAAAATCCCTCTCAAGTGAGAGGGATTTTTTTATCTTAATAAATATCAGCAATTCGATACTAAATCATTAATCGTGAACGAATCAAATCACCCGTTTCTTCTACCCTCACATAGACCATTGTCTTTGTACTGATACTTCATTTTTAATACTTTTCCTCATTCCTCATAAGTAAGTACCAGCTTTTTCCTAACCCGCCAAACTTAGCCAAAGGGCTAAATATCATTCTTATTTCCACTTACCTCAACAAAGCAAATTTTTACACTTATCAACGAAATTACACGTGACAAAAAACTCAGCAGCATTCCACAGAATGCTCTGTGCACTAACTACTAATAACGTTCACGACACGGCAATTGGGGAAGACACCCAAGGGCGGTAGCGTGTCAGAAGGGAAACTGAGTCATGAAACAAAAAGGACTTATCCGCTCTCATGAGATGGAGTTCGCTTTTTTATATCGCATCTCAGATCTTGCTGTCATCGTCTCTTTTATGCTGCTTTTAGTGTTCAAAGACATGAATACTGCGATGGGGAAAGATTACGTCATATTGGCTTTCGTTGGAGGCATCTCCTTTCTATTTATGGCAGAAAGCGGCAATCTGTATCGCTCTTGGCGAACCAGTTCGTTTAAAGAGCAGATGTTTATTGTCTGTGTTGCTTGGGCGGTGACTTCTGCACTTATCTTTATTGTGCTGTATTTTTCTGAAGTCCATACCTTATTTGATAACACAATTTTAGTGCTGTGGTTTGCGATTACGCCCGCTCTGCTTTTGGCATGGCGAGTAACGTTCCGTACCGGATTAGCCTATTTGAGAAAAAAAGGATTCAACACTCGCACTGCGATCATCATCGGCCAAACTCCTCACGGCATTACCCTAGCTAACGAAATTCAAAGCCACACAGAACACGGTGTGCTTTTTGATGGTTTTTACGACGAACGATCTTCCGACAGATTGCCAAATTCTGATTATCCTATTAAAGGAGCTGTTGACCACGCCCTTGAGCGAGCTAAAAAAGGGGAAGTAGATTACGTCTATATCGCGATGCCAATGCACGCAAAAGAGCGCATTGCGTCACTTCTTAACCAATTCTCAGACACCACCGCAAATACGTATCTGATTCCCGACTTCTTCACTTATAACCTTTTACATTCTCGTTGGGCGCAGATTGGCCAAGTTCAAACTCTAAGTGTCTTTGATACACCTTTTGCTGGAGTTTCTTCTTGGGTAAAACGGTTTGAAGACATCTTGTTTTCGAGCATTATTTTGGTCTTAATCGCCCCTATTCTATTCGTCATTGCGATTGGCATTAAGGCAACTTCTAAAGGCCCTGTCATCTTTAAACAACATCGGTACGGTCTTGATGGACGCAAGATTGAAGTCTGGAAGTTCCGTTCAATGACAACCATGGATCAAGGTTCCAACGTGAAACAGGCGACAAAGAACGATCCTCGTATTACGCCTTTTGGCGGATTTCTGCGTCGCACTTCTTTGGACGAACTGCCTCAATTTATCAATGTACTGCAAGGGACCATGTCTATTGTCGGCCCACGCCCTCATGCCGTGGCACACAATGAAGAATACCGTCAGATCGTGGATCGCTACATGCTACGTCACAAAGTAAAACCAGGCATTACTGGCTGGGCACAGATTAATGGTTATCGCGGCGAAACCGACACCTTAGAAAAAATGGAAAAGAGAGTCGAGTTTGATTTGGATTACATCCACCATTGGTCGGTTTGGATGGACATCAAAATCATCTTTATGACCGTTTTCAAAGGCTTCACTGGTGCTAACGCTTACTAAGGTTGAGATTATGAAGAAACTGACAATGGCAATAGCATTGAGTCTGTTTTCTACTGACTTGCTCGCAGAACCGATGGCTTACCAAACCGAGTCTGGTATAGAGTTGATTCCCCTCGTAAAAACTTTCTACGAGGGAGATGACAACATCAATAAAGCGGAAAAATCCGGCAATGTAGAATCGGTCAATATTTGGGGTATAGAACCAAGCTTACTAGCACGTATAGAACGGAATCGCTATCGCGCAGATATTTTATATAAGTTAAAAGCTGGCTTTTCATCTGACGATCGCAACGACTTCGACGACCACACTTTTCAGTTTTCCAACTTTTTCGAATTTAATCATCGTCATCGTTTAGTGGTTGATTACCGTTTTCGCGCCCAGCATGAAGTTCGAGGAGAAGATATTACCGAAGGTAATGGTAGCGCAATCGACTCACCAATAGAGTTCAACCGTAACGATGTAAAAACCAATTATGTCTTTGGATCTAACGGTGCCAAAGGCAGACTCGAATTCGGTTTAGGCTATAGTGATAAAACCTATCAAAACTATCGTGACGGCTTGCCTGGGCGCCCAAACGCGAAAACTAAATACAACGATTTTCGAGCTCCCAATGCACATTTGGAGTTCTATTTAAGAGCGACGCCAAGAACCTATTGGTTAGTCGGAACAAACCAAATCGTAACCGAGTATCAGCACCGAAATTCTGCGCAGCCATCGAAAGATAACAACACCAGTTTCTATTACACCGGTGCCGAATGGGAAGTCACAGGAAAAACCAAAGGCATCGCTCGAATCGGTTATCAAATCAAAGATTTTGACAGCGCTCAACGAGAGACATTTAAAGGCTTTAGTTGGGATATCGGCTTTGAATGGTTGCCTCAAGAACAAACTCTAGTCAGCGTGAAAACCACTCAAGCGGCGGTTAACCCCGATCAAGATGGCGATTACAACCTACAAACTCGTTACCGACTGAACCTCAAGCACGATTGGAATAGTTACCTTGCAACTCGCTTAGGTGCTGTTTATCAACAAGATGATTACACGGGAATCTCCAGAAACGACGATCGGTACACTCTATCTTTTGGTATCGATTATCAGATCAAACGTTGGATACAGCTGCAAGCCGATTGGCAATACCAAGATAAAAACTCTAGCCGATCGGATTATAGCTTCGAACAAAATATTTGGACTTTAAGCGCACAGTTTTCTCTGTAAAAAGGATTATTAATGAAGGCATTCATCAAATTCATGAGTGTAGCGTTGTTGCTATTTAGCACTTTGGTCAACGCTGACTCAAACGAGGAAGATTACTTACTCGATACTGGCGATACCATTTCCGTGCAGGTCTATGGTGAAGAAGATCTTACGATTAAAAATATTCTAATAACGTCAGATGGCTACTTTGATTACCCCTACCTTGGCCGAATTAAAGCAATCAAAAAAACACCAAAACAACTCAAGTACGAAATAGAAACGGGCTTAAAAGGCGATTATCTCATCAATCCAAAAGTGATGGTCACCATCAATAACTTTCGTCTGTTTTACGTTAATGGCGAAGTCAGGAAACCTGGTGGATTTGAGTACCGTCCAGGGTTAACCATAGAGAAGGCCATCGCTCTAGCAGGTGGCTTGACCGACAGAGCCTCACGCAAAGGCATTAACCTCACCAAGCATAAAACAGGTCAAACGATGGAAGGGGTCAGTATGCACCGCAACGTTGAACCTGGTGACATTGTATTTATTGACCAGAGCTTCTTTTAAGTGACAGGGAATCAAATGAACGGGACTCATCCAAATAATCTCCAGATGAACAAAGTAGAACTGATTCGTTTTGGCCATCACTTCAAAGCGATTAAAAAGAATTGGCTAAACATCGCAGCATTCACGCTTCTGTTCTCATTAACTTGTACTTGGTATATCTACTCCAAAGCATCGATATACCAAGCTACAGCTACGCTACTCATCCAAGAGGAGCAAAAAAGCGCCCTTTCAATCGAGGAAGTATATGGCGTCGACACGACAAAAAAAGAGTACTTTCAAACGCAAATCGCCATTTTAAAATCGAATCATATTGCAGATAAGGTCATTAGAGAGCTGAACCTCACCCAATTACCTGAATTCACAAGCTCAGGGGGGTTAAATAAAAAAATCGACCAAATAAAGTCGATTCCTTTTGTTCAAGACCTACTGAATGTGGCACCAAGCCCAAAAGAAACCGCCCAGTTTTCAGAGTCCTATTATCAGGCACTTCAAGCTTTCAGAAGTAAACTCGATATTGAGCCAGTACGTAACACCCAATTAGTCAGAATTCGCTTTCGTTCTACCGATCCTAAGCTTGCGACGACAATCGCCAACGCGGTCGGCCAAGCCTACATTGACGCAAATTTTGAAGCCAAATTGGTCGTTACACAAAATGCGGCTA
This sequence comes from Vibrio sp. Vb2880, assembly GCF_033337975.1. Classification (NCBI taxonomy): domain Bacteria; kingdom Pseudomonadati; phylum Pseudomonadota; class Gammaproteobacteria; order Vibrionales; family Vibrionaceae; genus Vibrio; species Vibrio sp. Vb2880. Next base: position 29,705 of record NZ_JAWORT010000005.1, on the reverse strand, counting down.
CTTGGTTGACAAATAACTCTCAAAAATTGGAGGAGCGATTACGTAACTCGGAGCAAGCGCTGCAAGAATTCTTGTTAAAAGAAGGGTTGATCGATATAAACGGTATTGATGAAATTTACGCAAATGAGCTAGAAGAACTCACTCGCAAGCTGAATATCGCTGTTAATAAGCGTATTGAAGCGCAGACGTTAATCCAACTGTTACGACGTAAATCTTCGCAAAGTTTAGACAGCTTGTTGTCAATTGATGAATTCGCTAATCAAGCGCAAATCCGCGATCTAAAATTGTCGGAAGCACAGGCAGCCAAAAATCTCTCTGAACTGGCACAGCGCTACGGACCTAAGCATGATCGAATGATTCAGGCGAAAGCGCAGCTTGCTGAAATTCAATCTAGAACCCAGCAACTCATCCGTGACATTTCCTTCAGTAAGCAACAAGACCTTCTTGCTGCAAAAGCGCAAGAGGACATGCTTCGCGCAGAACTCGATAACAAAAAGTCAGACTTCCAATCGTTAGGGTCACAAAAAGCGCGTTACGAACAGTTAAAACGCGAGGTTGAATCCAATAAGGCACTCTATGAAGCGTTCTTAAATCGTGAGAAAGAGACCAACGCCACCAGCGACTACAAGAATGTCACTGCTCGCTTTACTGATAAAGCCATCATTCCTCTATTCCCGGTGGCACCACAACGAATCAAACTGGTACTAATTGCCACCTTTTTTGGCTTTGCCATTGCTTGCGCTCTAGTCATCATCTTAGAAACGATGCGAGAAGTTATCCGAAGCACAGCCGATGTGCAGGAAAAACTTGGTGTTACGTGTTTAGGTGTGATTCCTATGGTCAAAAAACGCAATTTGCGTAAAAACGGCGTCAGTTATACCGCGTATTTAGATGATGAAGAAAAGCTATTTAGTGAAGCTTGCCGCTCCGTCAGAACCTCGCTTCTGCTCAGATTAACCAACACGAAGCAAAAGATATTGCCCTTTACCTCTGCTATTCCAGAAGAAGGAAAAACATCAACCAGTATCAATATGGCGGTGTCGTTTTCAAAAATGGAAAAGGTGTTGATCATCGACTGCGATTTACGTCGACCTTCCATCGCAAAGCGATTCGGTATTGCTGAATCAAGCCCTGGCTTAACGCATATCCTGACGATGGATACGCCAATCAAAGATTGTGTTACACATATAAAAGAAGCCAACTTAGATGTATTATCGGCCGGCCTAATTCCGCCAAACCCACAGGAATTACTGGCTTCTGATCGCTTTAAAAAGTTGCTCGAACATTTTCAAAATAAGTATGACCGGATCATTATCGATACGCCGCCCCTACTGTCAGTGAGTGACGCACTTATTCTTGGTCAATATGCCAATGGTCTGATTACCGTCATTCGCTCAGAATCAACAAAATCATCACTGGTTAACCTTGCGTTATCTAAACAAATACAACACTCAGTTCCATCTCTTGGCGTCTTAATCACACAAGCCAAGGCCAAGGAAGGAGAGACGCTCTATGTCCAGAAATACGCCTACTAACGTAAACCTATCTTGGTACCAAACGTTGAAAAGCCAAGAACAGCCGGTATTGATCTATCAAATGGGCAAAGTAGGTTCGAGTGCATTAGAGCATTCCATTCCTAACTCGATTCACTTGCACGACCTTATGACCGTCGATGCGCAAAAACAAATATCCCCCGTTAGAGCGCAATTGCATAAGCCTCAGATCAATGCGTTAAAGCGACGACTAAAGCGTATAACGATGAGCCATATGTTAAAGCGCAAGAAAAAAGTTCGAATCATCTCGCTAGTGCGTGAACCGATCGGACGAAATGTCTCAATGTTCTTTCAAGCACTTCCTTTTTGGATGGCGGACAAATATCTAAAGGATGACAGCGCAATACGTACCGAACGACCTCAATTACTCCAAGAAGCATTTGATAAGCACATGAATCATCAATATGCGCTGCAGTGGTTTGACAACGAGATCAAACAACTAACAGGGATTGATGTGTTTAACGAGTCTTTTAATCACGAAGTAGGCTATCAAACATACCATAACAATAACTTCTCACTGTTGGTCATTCGAAGTGACAAGCTAACGAAGGCTAACTCCGCAGTTGAAGACTTTTTAGGTTACCCCGTGGATGTTGTTTATGAAAATCAATCAGACAACAAATGGTACTCGCCACTAATGAAAGAATTCAAAACGCAATTTCAACCTACACCCGAGTACGTTGAAGAAATGCTGAATTCTAAATTGACGAAGCACTTTTTCTCAAATGCAGAAATCACCGACCTTAAACAGCAATATCTGACCAATTAATCATGAAAACCAAGATTCTACATATTATTAATGATCTTTCTCAGAACGGCGGTGCTCAGAAGTTCTTAGTCGACCTTGTTTTAGAACATAAGCCTGAATACGAAATCAAAATTTTGGTCTTGTGTGATGAAAATGATTACTTACCAATGCTATCCGCCCAAGGCATAGAGTGTTTTAACTGGCGCACATTGCCATTGAGTGAGAAATTCTCTTTGCTGCGTTGGCCGGATGTCGTTCACGGGCACCTCTACCCTTCCATTTACCTAGCGCTATTGGCGGTAGGTAAAAAACGAATCCAGACTGAGCACTGTTCTTATAACCGTCGACGTGACTATCCGCTGTTTAAGTTCATGGAATACGTCTTATATTGGGGCCACGACTTGACAGTCAGTATTAGTGAAAAAGTACAAGATGAACTGGTGAAGTTCATGCCTCGCTACCAACACAAATATCACGTGGTGCACAATGGCGTTGATTTAAAAAGGTTTTCTATGACGCCAAGATGCGCCAGCCACCTAATCGACAAACCAGTTATCAAGATTGGAATGGTGGGCCGACTTCACCAACATAAAGATCATGAAACGCTTATCCAAGCACTTATCCATTTACCAAGACGATACGAACTCCACCTTGCGGGAGATGGAGAAAAAAAATCGTCACTGCAAGCATTGGCAACAAAAATCAACGTCGCGCAACGTGTTCACTTTCATGGCGTAGTTTCTGACATTCCTGCCTTTTTGAACGACATGGATATTTACGTGCAATCGTCGCACGTCGAAGGCTTTGGCTTGGCGGCGGTTGAGGCCATGGCAGCAGGCTTACCCGTATTATCATCGGACGTACCTGGTTTGGATGACGTCACCGGACGTGCCGAATATTTATTTCAGGTTGGTAACGCCACTGAACTGAGCCAAAAAGTGCTCCAGCTGTGTGAAAGTGTTAAGCGGTATGACGCTGCAAGTCAATACTCAGTCAATAGGGCCTCTCTCTACACCATCGATAAATTTCGTGAAGGTTACTATGGAATCTACCAGCAGCTTTGCGCCAACAAATAGTTCCGCGCCATCGAGCCATCGCGCCTCATTGCTTGCAGCATGCCTATTAGTATTGTTCTTTATTCCAATGAAGTTTCGTGCTGGAGGAATAGCGCTAGCCCCATCTGACATCGCAAGCCTTTTGTCTATTGGTTTTACTGCATTAGTGGTATTGGAAGGAAAAGCTGAAAAACTCATGCATCCCTGTATGGGGTTCCTCATATTGTTCACTGGGTATGTGTTCATAAATGGTCTGCTAAATCGCGTCCCTTTAATGCCGCTAATTATAGAAACTGTGCAATGGTTAGCGATTTTGTGCCTACTGAGCCTAATGTACGCCTATGGCGTGTTTGATGACGAACGGGTAATGGTTTATTTCACGTATCTGTTGTTTTTCATCTGTACGCTCGTTGCCTTATGGCACTTTGCTCAGGGCTATCAAAGCGGGTTTAAGTTACTCGGGGTAAGTAAATACGGGTTCGGTGTACTGTGCTCGCTACTGTACCTTTATCGAGATAAAATTCGCGCTTTCCACCTTTTGATGCTCGTAGCTTTAGTATTACTGGTGTTGTCACAAGAAAGAAAAGCGCTACTTGGTTTTTGTCTGCTTTTCTTCTTTGACCAACTGCTCGTAAAAAACTTAATGAGAAAATCGCTCAGCGAAACGTACACGTGGACAATTTTATTAGCCTTGAGCTTCATTGTGTTTACTGCCGTCACAACCACACTCTACGTTGGGTTTGAAACGCTAGCAGACACATTGGAAATAACCCAAGAAGACGTCTTATTTGCCAACCAAAGTGAAGCCCGCTGGGTATCGAATCTTCATAGAAAACTTTTACTTGCCAATGGGCTAGATATTTTACTTCAACACCCGGTGTTAGGTGTCGGCGCGAAAATGTTACCCAACTTTATGATCAGTTACTTTAACTATGATGAGCTGGCGATCTACACCCACAACTTTGTGTTAGATACCGCAATTGAATACGGATTGCTTGGTATCGGTCTGCTGTTTGGTGGTTATTTTCTTTTTATTCGCTTTTGCTTCCGCAGCCTTAATGAAAACAGAAAAAGCCTATTACTTGCGATATACGCCCTCATCATGGTGTTTTTCGTTGCGGTAAACACCACCATAATTTTAATACTCTTGTTACCCGTCATGATCAGCATGAGCAACGACTCACGGGCCATTGCTCATACTTTTCCGGTAAACCATCACCACGAATATGAATAATCAAGGATAGGATAGATGAAGTATTCAATCTCTCGACAATTTGAAAAGAACCGAGAACTCCAAGCTGATAATTTTGTTTTAGTTTACCAAATGGGCAAAGTTGGCTCCTCATCAATTGAGCACACGCTAGGGGAGAAAAATATCCCGAGCTATCACATCCACACCTTTGATGATCACGAAGAATTTCACATGTATCACAATAAAAAAGACGTGAGTAAATTCTTCGACTTCCGAAACCGCGCACTCTATCGCTTAGTGCTCAAGCAGCGAAAACGTATCTTACAAAAACGCGAGCAGATTAAAATCGTTACGCTGGTCCGCGATCCAATCGCAACTGTCTTTTCTCGCTTCTTTCAAGACCTCCATTTGCAATTTATCGAAGGCAAAAAGAATGATGCAATTCACCGAGATATGGAAGTCACGTATCAGCACCTCGAGCATTGCTTTGATAACTATATCAATCTCAACTATTTTGCGGACTGGTTCGACAACGAGTTAAAGCGTAATTTCAATATCGATGTGATGCGCCAAGAGCTGGACAACACTCAACCTTTCTTCATATTCCAGAACGATCAGGCCAACGTCATGCTAATCAAGTGCGAACAGCTCAGTTCTCTTGATAAAGAAATCGGTGAGTTTCTTGAGTTGCAAGACTTCGTGCTGAAAAACAGCAACGAAGCGAAAAACAAGTGGTACTCCAATATCCACCAACACTTTAAGAATCACTACGACTTCTCAAAACTGTTCTATATGTACGATCTTCCCTTGTATCGCCACGTTTATTCAGAGCAAGAGCGTGATGCTTTTAAACACAAATGGATGCAAACACCAGGGACAAAATCATCATGAAGAAAGTGCTCCATGTTACAGAAGCATTTGGAGGTGGCGTTCAAACTGCTCTCTATAGTTATGTTCACTCATCCAGAGACGAGCCTTATCAGCATTTCTTGCTAGCCAGAGCCCGAGAAAACGACTTGACCAATGAGAACAACCACCACATTTTCGTACAGACAAAGTGGGTAGAAGGCGGCTTGCTTCAATTTATTCGCGATGCAAACCACATGATTGCATCACTTGGTCCCGACGTCGTGCATTTGCACTCGAGTAAAGCAGGATTTCTCGGCCGATTTCTAAAGCTTGGCAAGGCACGCTTGGTTTACACACCGCACTGTTATGCCTTCGAACGTGAAGATATCTCAGAGCTTGCACGCCAGATCTATAAAGCACTAGAGAAAGTAAAACTGAGCAAAATTGATGTGGTTGCAGGCTGTAGCCAACGAGAGTGTGACCTAGCCATTAGCATTGGTGCGAAACGTGCCGAACTGCTCAACAACTACGTGTCTTATCAAAGTGAAGATCGTATAGAGCGAAACAAGCAAGAAGCGCTGAAGCTCGTTGTACTTGGTCGTGTCGCGCCCCAAAAAGATCCTCAGTTTCTTATCAGCACATTGCAGTTCCTTAATCGGTATGCGCTTAACCGCCCGATAGAGATCACATGGATAGGTGGCGGTGACCAAGTACTCGAACAGAAATTACGTACTGAAAATGTGGATGTAACGGGTATGCTGCCTCGCGATGAGGTAGTTGAAAAGCTCAAGGGTTCAGACCTTTATCTACACACTGCAGCATGGGAAGGGATGCCGTTAACCATTCTAGAAGCATCCAAGTTACATCTTCCTATGGTTATTCGGACCATCGGCGCAACCAAAGATCTCAACTACCCGTTTTTAGCGCTCACACCTGAAGAAATGGCCAAGCAGATCGCGCATTGTGTCAATTATTATGAAGAGATCGATTTTCGCCAATATACAGCAGAATTAAACGATGCCTTCAGTGAAGAAAAACAGCGCCTAGCACTCAATAAACTATACGGTTAAATGCTCCTATGTTTCACACTGTTCAACAAAAATTACTGTTGATGCCCAGCGGTAAAAAAAGCTTGTTATCTACCGGATTAAAAACCGCAATCACGCGTGTGTTGAGTGCGCTATTTGCTTTTTTACTGACTCTGATTGTATCGAAGACCAGTGACGCTTCGACGGCCGGTCAATTTTTCTTTTTATTCAACCTAGTCTCGCTACTCGCTATCGTTTCTCAGCTAGGTTTTGATGTCTCGTTAGTTCGTTACAATGCGATCGCTTTTAATAACAAAGAGAAGCTTGAACAAAGCCAAAACTATAAAACCGCACTTTATCGAAGTATGGCATTTTGCTTGCTCGCCATAGGCGTTTTGTTGGCAGGGTTTAATCTGTTTCCAGAACAGCTAAACCAGACTCAATCACCAATGTATGCGATTACTTTATGCTTGCTTTGCATACCTTTCTTGGTGCTTGCGCAAACCAACAGTCGGGTGCTTCAAGCATGTAGAAAAGTTGTATCATCTCTGTTTGCGTTGCAGCTTGGGGTAAGCATGTTGATGGTCATTTTTGTCTTTGCCCTAGACTATATCGGTCAGCAAAATATCAACAATCTAATGACCGCACTGCTTTTAGCGAGCATAGGTGTCGCGGTCATATCTAGTGCCAATTGGCTTGGCTCAGATCAATATCAAACATCGGCTTTCGTACCAAACAAAAAAATGGTCTCTTCTGCCAAGCAAGTCTGGGTTGGCAGTATCTTCACGAATGTTCTTCAATGGGGAAGCCTTGTTATTACGGGCTTTTTTATCTCAACAGCGGAACTCGGTTTGTTAGCCGCAGCCCAACGTACATCACTACTGATTGGCTTCGTGCTGATTACCATTAACTTTGTGGTCGCCCCGATGTTTGCGTCTCTCTACAAAGAGCGTCAAATGCGCAAACTGCAGAACCTGAGCCGCTTGGCGTGCCGAGCTAATGTTGGTTTAGCGATTGTACCCGTAATTATTTGCACCCTCTTCCCCGAGTTTGTAATGCAGTTTTTTGGTGAGGAGTTTCTCGCCGCGGCGCCACTATTAGTCGTCCTTTCTCTGGGGCAGTTAGTCAATGTTGCGACTGGTTCAGTAGGTTTTTTATTATTAATGAGTGGTCATGAGAGAACCATGAAATACATTACAATTTCCTCCGGTACGGTGTCCATCTGCCTACTTGTTACGCTTTGCCAAATGTTTGGGGTGATTGGTGCAGCGTGGGCAATGGCAATTGGCATGGCTATCCAGAATTTAGCTGCACTGTACTTTGTAAAACGTTACTTAGGCTTCTTTCCAATAGGTTAATTATGGCTTTAATACTGGCACGCACGAGTTTTGTTTTAGTCCTGATGCTAACCGCTTCACTCTCTTTGTGGAAAAGCTCTGACTTACACCATACTGCTTACCTGCAAATGGAAACCTACTTAGGCGGATCGAGTACGCTTCACTTTACTTTCAGTTTATTGATCGGCTTTTTATCGGTCTTCACGTTCCCTTCTCTGGTGAGCTCGAATAAAACCGACGTTTTTGGGATTCGTCTTTTGCTACTGCTGTTGGCTATCGTTTCAATGGAAGAAATAAGCCAACTTTTTATTCCAAATCGATCATTTAGTTTTGATGATCTCAGCACCAACTGGATAGGCGTTATCTCAGGTTACTTTAGTGCCAAGTTAATTCGCTTCATCCGCACTCGATCGTTCTAGTAATACAGGAATCTCTGGGGGGATTTGGGTATATAATTACGCCAAACAACCAGACTAACGAGTACATCATGCCATCTCATCCAACCAAGATTACTTTTTTTGAATTCTTAACCCCGTTGATCACGTCAGGCAAAAAGACGATAACGATTCGAGATGAATCAGAAAGCCATTACGTTCCCAATACAGAAGTCGAAGTTTTTACCTTAGAAACGGATCGTAAAGTCTGCGATATCAAGATACGTTCTGTAGAACCACTTCACTTTGAAGATATTAATGAGTTTCATGCAGAACAAGAAGCCATCGAACTACCAAAACTCAAGCAGTTAATTCGAGAAATCTACCCAAATACCGACACGCTCTTTGTTATTGAGTATGAGCTGATTAAATAACCCACAACAAACACTAGACGACTGGTCTAATTCATTCTATAGTACACTCCATGAACGCAAAGACGAATGACACACGCCAACATATTCTCGACGTCGGATACGAGTTGATCGTAAACCGAGGGTTCACGAGTGTTGGTCTTTCAGAGCTATTAAAAAAGGCCGCAGTGCCAAAAGGCTCGTTTTATCATTACTTCAAGTCCAAAGAACAATTTGGTGAAGCGATGATTCAAGACTACTTTACTAAGTATTTTGAGCGTTTAAACGCACGCTTTACCAATACTGAACTGAGTGGCTACCAACGCCTAATGAGCTATTTCGAAGAAATGGTCAAAGTAGAAGACGACGTGTGTAATGCGAACAAATGTTTATTGGTTAAGTTAAGTGCAGAAGTCTCCGATCTCTCTGAGTCAATGCGCTTGGCATTACGCCAAGGAGCAGACAAAACCATTCAAGCGATAGCGGATTGCATTGACATCGGCATTCAAGATGGCTCAATCCCCAATGGTGACAGTGCGTTATTAGCAAGGCAGATATACTACCTTTGGAATGGCGCTAGCTTGCTGAACAAACTTTATCAAGATCAGGCAGCATTGACGCAAAGTCTGACCTATACTCAACACTTACTGCAGAATACGCGCACTTGCCCATAACGGGCGGCGTGGAAGCAGAATGAACACCCTACACACGTTTCACTGTCAGAAAAAGCGTCAGTGTTAACACAGTAAACCTTCCCGCTTTACATAAGCGGGATATTTTGAAACAAACACTAGACGACCGGTCTAATCAACAAGTGAGATAGATATGACTAACGCAACAAATCGCAGAATAGTACTCGCGTCACGTCCCCATGGTGCACCGACACAAGAAAACTTTCGTTTAGAAGAGGTAACGAAACCGACTCCGAAAGAGGGTGAAATGCTATTGAGAACGGTTTATTTATCTCTAGATCCATACATGCGTGGTCGCATGAGTGATGCTGAATCATACGCTGACCCTGTTGCAATTGATGACGTAATGGTCGGTGGTACAGTTTGTCAGGTAGAAGCATCAAACCACCCAGATTACGAAGCAGGTGAATGGGTTCTTGCCTACACTGTTGGCTGGCAAGACTACGCTATCTCAACTGGTGAGATGGTCATTAAACTTGGTAAAGAACCGAAAAATCCTTCTTACGCGCTAGGCGTTGCAGGTATGCCAGGATTTACCGCGTACATGGGTTTACTCGACATTGGTCAGCCAAAACCAGGGGAAACCATCGTGGTAGCAGCTGCTACGGGGCCTGTAGGCGCAACAGTTGGTCAAATTGGTAAAATCAAAGGTTGCCGAGTTGTTGGTATAGCAGGCGGAGAAGAAAAGTGCCGTTACGCTAAAGAGGTGCTTGGTTTCGATGAGTGTATTGATCACAAAGCTGAAGACTTTGCAGAACAACTGAAAAATGCCTGTGACAAAGGTATCGATGTTTACTTCGAAAACGTAGGTGGCAAAGTATTCGAGGCTGTAATGCCACTTCTGAATACAAATGCGCGTATCCCACTTTGTGGTTTGATTTCTCAGTACAACGCGACAGAGCTGCCTGAAGGTACCGACCATCTTCCATTACTAATGGGTAAGCTCCTGACCAAACGAATCAAGGTGCAAGGCTTCATCATTTTTGATGATTACGGACATCGTTACGGTGAATTTGCGCAAGATATTAATCAATGGTTGGCAGAAGGAAAGATCCAATACCGCGAACATCTAGTACAAGGACTGGATAATGCGCCAGAAGCATTCATCGGTCTGTTGGAAGGTAAGAATTTCGGCAAGCTTGTAGTACAGATTAACGACCCATTATAAAAAGGGATATGTAAATGATTAAACTTCACCACCTCAATCAGTCTCGTTCAAAGCGCATCATTTGGTTACTTGAAGAGCTAGATGTAAATTACGAGATTGTACCCTATGTCCGTGATTCCGTGACCTTCATGGCACCGCCAGAACTAAAAAGTGTTCACCCATTAGGAAAGTCACCTGTTCTTGAAGATAACGGCGAGATTATCATTGAGTCAGGTGCAATGACCGAATATTTGATTGAGAAATACAGTGACGGAGCCTTTGCTCCTGAGCGTGGTACAAAAGCACACACAGAATATTTGCAATGGATGCACTTTGCAGAAAGCTCTGCAATTTTACCTATGCTGCTAAAAATCTTCGTAAGCAAAGAGCCAAATGAAACTCAGTTTTTATCAGGCTATGCCGACAAGGAAGCAATGAATGTACTAGGCTACTTCGAGCAATCCTTAGAAGGCAAAACTTACCTAGTAGAAGAGCGTCTGACTGGCGCTGACATCATGATGTCTTTCATTGTCGAATTGGTTCAAAAGTTTGGTTTAGTTAATCACTTCCCTAATACTGAACGTTATGGGAAACAGCTCGCGACACACCCAGCATTTGCAAAAGCTGAACAACTTGAAGTGAAGTACTCTTAATTACTTCCCCCCTTTCGCCCCTTTGATGACACGTAAAACTTCATTTAAGGGGCGATATTACTAGCATCGCAGACACGTTAACTGGATAGCGCTCCCCCCCCAGTCAATCGCTTTCGAGAACGCCGATTGTTATGTCAATCAAGCTAATGTAGTAAATTTCTGATTCTAATATAGTTTCGACCATAGTCACCATCTATTGAATTGATAAGCAATATCAGTTTTCTCCCCCAGCTTTTCCGTAATAACCTCCTCTACAGTTTCTAAGGTATTGAACCCTGGAGGGGGAAGAAAAATGACAAACAAGAAATTGACTACAGCAGCAGGCTGCCCTGTCGCACATAACCAAAACGTTATGACTGCAGGTCCTCGTGGCCCTCAACTATTACAAGACGTTTGGTTCCTTGAAAAATTGGCACACTTTGACCGCGAAGTGATCCCTGAGCGTCGTATGCACGCAAAAGGTTCTGGTGCTTACGGTACGTTCACAGTAACGCACGACATCACAAAATACACTCGCGCTAAGATCTTCTCTGACATCGGCAAAAAAACAGAACTATTCGCTCGCTTCACTACTGTAGCTGGTGAGCGCGGTGCAGCAGACGCAGAACGTGACATCCGTGGTTTCGCACTAAAATTCTATACTGAAGAAGGTAACTGGGACTTGGTTGGTAACAACACACCAGTATTCTTCCTACGTGACCCACTAAAATTCCCAGACCTAAACCACGCAGTAAAACGCGACCCTCGCACTAACATGCGTAGCTCTACCAACAACTGGGATTTCTGGACATCACTACCAGAAGCATTCCACCAAGTGACTATCGTAATGAGTGACCGTGGTATCCCAGCTTCTTACCGTCATATGCATGGTTTTGGTAGCCACACATTCAGCTTCATCAACGCAGAAAACGAGCGTTACTGGGTGAAATTCCACTTCAAAACTCAGCAAGGCATCAAGAACCTGACTGACCAAGAAGCAGAAGCGATCGTAGGTAAAGACCGCGAAAGCCATCACCGTGACCTTTACGAAGCGATTGAGCGCCAAGACTTCCCTAAATGGAAGATGTACGTACAGGTCATGCCTGAGCTAGAAGCGGATGAAGTCAACTTCAACCCATTCGACCTAACACGTGTATGGTCTCAAAAAGATTACCCACTGATCCCAGTTGGTGAGTTCGAACTGAACCGTAACCCAGAAAACTTCTACGCAGAAGTTGAGCAATCAGCGTTCAACCCAGCAGCAGTCGTACCTGGTATCGGCTTCTCTCCAGATAAAATGCTACAAGGTCGTCTGTTCGCTTACGGCGATGCTCAGCGTTACCGTCTAGGTGTGAACCACCATCAAATCCCAGTGAACGCACCTCGTTGCCCTGTTCACAGCTACCACCGCGATGGCGCAATGCGCGTTGATGGCAACTTTGGTTCAACACTAGGTTACGAGCCAAACTACAAACAAGAATGGGCAGAGCAACCAGATTACTCTGAGCCACCTCTACGCATCAACGGCAACGCTGATCACTACGATCACCGTGTAGACGAAGACTACTTCAGCCAAGCGGGTGACCTATTCCGTCTGATGAGTGAAGAGCAACGTCAAACTCTGTTCGACAACACAGCTCGCGCAATGGACGGTGTACCAGAGTTCATCCAACAGCGCCACGTTCAACACGCATACCAAGCGGACGAAGCGTACGGCAAAGGTCTTGAGATTGCACTAGGCTTAAACAAGTAAGCGAACGCTGTGATCGTCACGCTGTGTGATTAAAAGACATAAAAAAGGAGGTGCCCAACAGCACCTCCTGATTTCAAATCACTAATCCTTAATCACTAGCCACAACCAATGCTCAAGGAGATTCATTATGATTAACTTAGATTTCTTTAAGCTCTTTGATACCAAAGAACTGTTTATCTATTACTGATTCATCAACTACTGATTTTTAGCTACCGCTTTGATCAGTACTGATGTATCCATGCGACCTAAACCATCACGTTGAAGGTCTGCGTATTGCTCATCCACTTTCTTAGTCAGTGGAAGTTCTAGACCCACTCGCTCAGCTTCTTGCAGACAGAAACCTAAGTCTTTGCGCATCCAATCAATAGCGAAGCCAAAATCGAACTTGTCTTCAGCCATCGTATTTGCGCGGTTTTCCATCTGCCAAGAACCTGCAGCGCCATGCTTAAGTGTTTCTACAACTTGAGCAATGTCCAAGCCTGATTTTTGTGCTAGCAACAAAGCTTCACTCAGACCTTGTAAAACGCCTCCAATACAGATTTGGTTTACCATCTTACAGCGTTGACCCTGACCGTTTTCACCCAGTAGCGTCATCTGCTTCGCGTACACATCCATCGCCGGAGACACACGGTCAAAAATGCTTTGTTCACCACCACACATGATGGTTAGAACACCATTTTCTGCGCCCGCTTGACCACCAGAAACTGGCGCATCAATAAAGTGATTACCGTACTTAACACAAGCTTCAGCCAGCTCAACCGCTAGGTCTGCAGAAGTGGTCGTGTGATCGACTAGCACTGCGTCCGCTTTCAAACCGACCAGAATGCCCTCTTCACCGTAAACAACGCTACGAACGTCATCATCATTACCCACACAGGTAAAAACGATGTCACAGCCTTCTGCCGCTTCACGTGGTGTTTCACAAGCTACGCCTTGGTATTCTTCAGCCCATTTGTCGGCTTTCGCTTTTGTGCGGTTGTATACTTTGGTTTCAAAGCCCGCTTTACTTAGGTAACCAGCCATTGGGTATCCCATCACACCCAGACCAATAAATGCTACTCGTTGTTTTTCCATTGCACGCTTCCCTTAGTTCACCTGACTGAAATGTTTCGTAACATGCTACTAAAGAATTGAAATCATTACTCGTGATTTCTCTTTCCTCGGTCTCGATGATCCTGCATTGCAGTCCGTTTATTGCGCCTTCTACCCCCCTTTACTTGACGATTAGCGTAACAGTCAAAGCACTTACAAAGGTTCACTACTGCTTAGCGTGGAACATCGCTTGCCCACTCTTGTCCTTGTTCGACCAGAAATTGATGTTGAACTGAGCATCATCGCTCATCTCAATGCGGTGCCAGTACTGCGGTGGACTTGTAGCAAACTGGCCTGCATTAATCACCACCACTACTTCTGCTTCTGTGGCATTTTCATCAGCAAAGCCGTAGTAAGTCACTTGCCCTTCCATGACGCACAGCTGCCCAAACACACCCTCAGCGGTATTGTGATGAGTCAGTAGCGCTGGTGGCACATTGTCTTTAGTGAAGAAAGGCGTTGAACGTTGAACAGTCCAGTCTTTAGGAATTCGTAGATGCGACATAATAATACCCTCTCTAATTACAATTCTTTTCGTTTAAATCGGTTAAGCCTGACCGGCTTGAGACAACTCTCGAAGCAATGGAAATGCTTGCGTAACTTGTTCTCCCGTCACGACGAAGCCCATGAGTCGGCTATTTTCATCCTCTGCTTTCGCGGCAATGCCAGTTTGAGAAATCTGCACGCTCCAGTTCGTCACCGAACTAAAATCGCCTGCCAATTGAATTGGGTAGCTCGGCGTTTTGACCTTTACCATCATGGGCGGTAGTTTCAACTCTGCTTCTTGCCCCAGTAGTTGTTTGCCCAAAGCATTGGCACTTAGCACGATCGGTTGGAGGTACGGCATCATTCGACCTTGGATCTCAGCACAATCGCCTAATGCGAACACATTGGCTGCTGATGTCTGTAATCGAGCATCCACCTCGATGCCTTTATTGACACTCAACCCACAAGCCTTCGCTAACCAAGTGTTAGCACGTAAACCCGCAGCTGAAATCACTACATCGGCTTCGATGTCCTTACCTTTGCTCAAGCTTGCCACCAGCGAATCATCCGAGTGATTGATCGCGACAACTCCAGTCTCTAAGGCAAGTTGAATACCTTGCTGCTTAAGTTGATTCTCCAGCGGCAATGCAACAAATTCAGGAATCAAGTTAGCGAGCAAACGGGGATTTGGCTCAACCACCGTAACGGCTTTACCACTGGTTGCGAGATCCATGGCGATCTCGACGCCGATCAAACCACCACCCATTACTAGAATTCGTTCCGCGCGGCTAATTTGCTCTTCCGCTAATTGATATTCTTGCAGCGAGTTCAGCGTTATCACCTCAGGTGCTGCACCACCAGATATTGGCGGCACAAAGGCTTTCGCGCCTGTCGCAAACACCAGTTTGGAATAAGGATAGGTTTGGCCGTTGGCGACCACTTGCTGAGCTTGCACGTCGACATGCTCAACCTTGGTATGGGCGAACAGTTCGATGTTGTGTTCCTGTGCAAACGCCTCACCACTTTTAACTACCAAGTCTCGGGCAGTTTGCTTGTTACTGAATACATGACTCAAATCAGGCTTGTTGTATTCCGCGCCATCATCAGCAGTAAACACTTGCAGCGGAATATGTGCGTCCATTCGACGCACTGTTTTCACCAATTGGTAAGCCGCAAAGCCGCTACCAATAATCACAATAGGTGCTTGCATATTCCCTCCTAACCGTTGTATTCAACGAAAACGTCTTTACCTAAATGGCATTCTGGGCACAAGAAGTAATCTGGCACTTCCGACCAAGCTGTACCCGGTTCAACACCTTGGTTAGGCTCGCCTTTAGCTGGGTCGTATACCCAATTACAAACCGTACAAACCATGCATTGACAACCTGCAGGATGCGCCTCGGTACTAGGGTTGCTAGGAGCAGTATCTACTACCGCCTGTGTTGTAGCTGGCGCAGCAGGTTGTGATTGAACTTGTGGTGCAGACGCAGCAATTGCCGGAGAAATAACAGGACTTGTCAGGTCATGCTTTGCCCATAATTTCGCGATGTTTTGACCATGTTCGCGACATTCACGCATCGCTTTACCATCTGGTCGCCATTTGGTTTTCAAACTCACTGCGGTTTCAAAGCCTGCGTCGGTCAATCGAGCATGGATACGATCCACCGCGCCACCATTCCAACCGTAACTACCGAATGCAGCGGCTTTCTTCGCTTTAAAGCGCAGACCGGTAATTTCTTCTAGCATGCCTGCGATCTTCGGCATCATGACGTTATTCATGGTAGAAGAACCAACCAAGATGCCTTTTGAGCGGAATACGTTGGCGAGAATTTCATTCTTATCATGCTTAGAGACATTAAAGACTTTGACCGCCACACCAGGATCGACATCGTGAATGCCTTGCGCGATTGCATCGGCCATCATTCGAGTGTTGTTTGACATTGAATCGTAGAAAATCGTAATGCGATCTTCTTGATAATTGTCTGCCCATGCTAAGTATTGCTCGATGATTTGAACCGGATTATCGCGCCATACAATACCGTGTGACGTGGCGATCATGTCGACAGGCAAATTGAAGCTCAGCACTTCTTTGATTTTTGCGGTTACCAAGCTGCTGAATGGCGTTAAGATATTTGAGTAGTAACGCAAACACTGTTCCATCAACTCATTTTGATCCACTTCATCATTGAACAGACGTTCATCGCAATAGTGCTGACCAAATGCGTCATTGCTGAATAACACTGCATCGCCCGTTAGGTAAGTCATCATGCTGTCTGGCCAATGCAGCATCGGTGCTTCCACGAAGACTAATTGCTTACCGTTACCAATATCGATACTGTCGCCCGTTTTTACGGTTTTGAAGTTCCACTCAGGATGGTGGTGATGACCCACAATCGAATCAATCGCCGCTTCTGTACAGTAAATTGGTGTGTTCGGAATTTTCTCCATCAATGCCGACAATGCACCTGAGTGATCTTCTTCTGCATGGTTTACCACGATAAAGTCGATAGACTTAAGGTCGATTTCCATCTCTAAATTTTGGATGAATTGTTGACTGAATCGATGATCGACCGTATCAATCAATACGGTTTTCTCTTCACGAATTAGATAACTGTTGTAGCTGGTACCTTTTGTCATTTTGTATTCTGTACCGTGGAAGTCTTGAACTTCCCAATCGCGTTGACCTACCCAGTGGATGTTGTTTTTTACGTGAATTGTCATAATTACTACCTTGAATGACGGGATAAACAAAAATAATTTCTTCTTGTATTGCACTGGGCGTGCCAACTTCTAATTGCTATATATTTCAATAGCTTAATTGAAAACCAACTTTAATGACTGTCATTGAGACACAGTTGAAAATTGTCATTTAGACACTACAATAGTCATATTGACACAATCGGTATTGGCTATGACTTCTTTAATCGCGCAATGGCTACACATCACGCAAGACCTTAACTCGGCCCTCACTCAACAGGCTCGCTTCGATACGTTGTTAACCACGATTCGAGACGTATTGAAGTGTGACTCTTCTGCCCTTCTTTTGTATGAAGACCAGCACTTTAAACCTTTAGCGATCAATGGATTGGCGAAAGAAGTGCTTGGACGCCGTTTCTCCATTGAGCAGCACCCAAGATTAGAAGCCATTGCCCGAGCAGGCGATATCGTGCGCTTTCCCTCTGACAGCGACTTACCTGATCCATACGATGGTTTGATCCCTAACCACGATGACAAACTGCATGTCCATTCCTGCATTGGTTTACCTCTGCTGATCGACGATCAACTGATTGGTGCCATTACGATTGACGCCTTCGACCCCAACCAATTTGATGGGCTACGCAACCAAGAGTTACGTTTTGTCAGCGCATTGGCAGCAGGTGGCTTGCACACTGCACTCCTACTAGAACAGCTAGAGACACAAGCGAGCCTGCCACGCGACTCTTACGCCGAGAAACGCACCTTAAGTAATGAAATCATTGGCAACTCTCAGGGCATGCAAAATCTTCAAGAGCAGATTGATGCAGTCGCCGATACGGAGTTGTCTGTATTGGTCATGGGAGAAACGGGCGTGGGTAAAGAGTTGGTTGCGAGCGCTATTCACCATCGCTCTAGCCGCTCGAACAATACTTTGGTTTACCTCAACTGTGCGGCGCTGCCAGAATCAGTCGCGGAAAGCGAGTTGTTCGGCCATATCAAAGGCGCATTCACAGGCGCGATCAGCAATCGTAAAGGTAAGTTCGAACAAGCCGACGGCGGCACACTGTTTTTGGATGAAGTCGGCGAACTGTCGTTAGAACTGCAAGCTAAGTTACTTCGAGCCCTACAATACGGCGACATTCAACGTGTGGGTGATGACCGCCATATTCGAGTCAACACACGCATTGTCGCCGCAACTAACCGTATATTGCATGAAGAAGTGACTGCTGGGCGCTTCCGAGCCGACTTATATCACCGCCTAAGCGTCTTCCCGCTTCATGTTCCACCTCTTCGTGAACGTGAAGACGATGTGGTGTTACTCGCAGGCTTTTTTGCCGAACGCTTAAGAAGCAAATTGGGATTGAACAGCATTCGTTTGTCCCCCACTTTAGTACAAGCACTCAAAGACTATTCATGGCCGGGCAACGTGCGAGAGCTAGAACATGTCATTAAACGTGCTGGTGTTTTGGCAAAAGCGCGTACCCACGCCATGGACATTGAGTTAGTTGAGCAAGATTTTGATATTCGAACGCCGAATCAGAACATCAAGAACGTTGAAAAAACGGAACAAAAATCTCGGCTTGAGCTACCAGAAGGCGGATTAAAGCCTGCCACAGACGCCTTCCAAAAAGCGATGATTGTTCGAGTTCTGGAAGAGAACCAAGGTAACTGGGCAGCAACGGCACGTCAGCTTGAATTAGATAACGGTAATTTACACCGCTTAGCAAAACGCCTAGGGATAAAATAGACACTAACGAATATCACCTAATATGGCATATTCATCGCCAAATAATGTGCCTGATGCCCAACCGCGCACTCAGCCCACCATAAGTAGTGGGCTGAGTGCTCAGATAGAATAGCCACCTAAGTTTGACGGTATTTTCTTCTAAATTTTATTGTCTTGAACCACCTCACAGATTTAATAACCCTTAACAATAAACACAATAATAGTTAAGGTATTTTTATGAGCTAGATCTAATAAAACTAAATATATAGTATTTATTTTAAGAATTTAAACTTTCAAAGTTCATCATAATAAATACAACCTCTATATATACACTTTACCTTCAAAAAACATCAAAATATAATCCCTTCGATAAAAAACACTTAAATGAATTTAACTGTATAAAAGTGAGGAGAATAAAATATGGGATATGGGGCGACAGTATATTCATTAGATACTGAAAAGGTTTTTAACGTACTAAAGAATGAGCGTAATCCAGAGCTAGAAAAAGCCATCATGGAAAGGTGTCAAGACTCCTTTAAGGCGATTAATGAAATGCTGGAAAGTAGTGGCGAAAGCATCCGAGCTGAAGAGCTTCTTATGCAAATGTTGTCTGAAGAGATAAAATACAGTCACTTGGGTTACGCCTATGCTTACTTGCTTGAAGCTATATGTAAGATAACTGGTTATTACTTATCCAATAACTCTTGGTATCCTTGCGATGTAAACGATTTCTGCGATATTCCATTCACTAATACCGATTATCCTATAAAATTCCCATTCCCTGACGATTTCCCTGTTGTTTTTATGATAAAAAATCAAGATATTCACCAAGATAACGTTGACTTCGGAGGCTTATCAGAGCAACAAATATCTGAAGTCAAGAGCTGGTACACTCATGCAGTCGTAAACAATCGTGACTTGGTATTATTTTATTATTAATAAATCATTCAATAGTTAAAATAACAATAGGATATTAATAAAACTCTAGCTTATATTAAGATAGAGTTTTATCTATTTAACTGAAATTTTTCTAATTTTAAAAACATTATATTTCACACCTAGTTTATAGACTCTGTGTATAGTGTGTTCAAAGGCAATGTGAACTCATAGGATCAAAATCAAGTTCTAATTTTTAGAAGAAAAACCGATCTGCTTGTGTCAAAATGCGCCATCCCAACCAAAAAGTCTTAATGTAATGAACTACCAAGCTGCTATTTTTGATATGGATGGTTTGCTCCTTGATACTGAGCGCGTCTGTATGCATATTTTCCAAGAAGCATGTGAAGCCCAGAACCTACCCTTCTATAAAGATGTTTATCTTTCAATCATTGGTCGCAATGCAGCGGGCATTGAAGTGATTTTTCGTAAAGCTTATGGGGATGATCTTGACCGCTTACACCAAGAGTGGCGCGACCGTTACGACGCTGTGGTTAAGCACCAAGCGATACCAGTAAAAGAAGGGGTGATTGAGCTGCTTGAGTGGTTGAAAAGCCAAGGGTTGCCAATTGCAGTCGCCACTTCTACAGCAAAAGAAGTGGCACAGAAGAAGTTGGAATTAGCGGGCCTAAGCAAGTATTTCGACAACTTAACGACAGGCTGTGAAGTGTCACACGGCAAACCTGAGCCAGAGATCTACCTGCTTGCAGCAAGTCGTCTAAGCGTAGATCCAACCAAATGTCTCGCCTTTGAAGATTCAAATAATGGCGTGCGTGCTGCTGTAGCAGCGAACATGATCACTTATCAAATTCCTGATTTGGTTGAGCCTTGCAACGAAATAAAACAATTAGGCCATACCGTCGCACCTTCACTGCATGATGTGTTGCACACGTTAAAGCAAACTCGCTAGGTCTACTTGTCGTCTGTTCTCTAGAAGCTCAGCAATTTAGCTGAGCTTCTTTCTTGAAACCTCTCCAATACCGTAAAACCAAACAATTCTGCCACCCGTTTAGAGAGATTATTTTCACCTTAACTCTGGCTAATCACGACTTTTGATTTAACTCACGCAATCGCATGAAATAAGGCATTTGAGTGATCAAATAGCGGAACTGACCAGTACAAGCTTGCAACAAAACGTCAATATACCGATTGAAGCACGTTTTTGGAGTGAAAATTGGCTGATAATGAGAACTATTGGATAAGATCAATCCAAGTCAGCCTAAAATACAAAATGGAGAGTGTTATATGTCTTTACGTTTATTAGCAACAACCTTCGCATTAGTAGGAATGAGCTTTGGTGCCCAAGCCAGTGCCGAGTGTGAAGTGTCATTAGATGCTAACGATATGATGCAGTTTTCTACTAAAACATTGAGCGTACCAGCCACTTGTAAAGAGGTAAAACTAACGCTGAATCACACAGGTAAGATGCCAGCGCAATCGATGGGTCACAACGTGGTCATCTCTGACACAGCCAACCTACAAGCAGTCGGTACTGATGGCATGGCAGCTGGAGCAGAAAATAACTACGTAAAACCAAATGATGATCGCGTCTACGCTCACACAAAAGTAATTGGTGGCGGTGAAAGCACCAGCATTACGTTCAGTACTGAGAAAATGAAAGCCGGCGGTGACTATTCATTCTTCTGTTCGTTCCCGGGTCACTGGGCAATCATGCAGGGTAAATTTGAGCTAAAATAAAAGATTCAGCCAAGCCAAAAGAAGACTCATTATAGGGAAGCCAAGGCTTCCCTTTTTGATAGATAAAATAGCAATTGAGAAAGGTCTAACACGTCTGGAAACGTGACCAAGAAACATAGCAAGTAAGAAACCCTTGCTCCACTGAGATTAAGTTCTTTTACGAAAACTCATGGGTAAAAATCGGATTTTTGTTTTGCCTTTCCGAAACACTACTAAATGATAAAAGTCATTCAATACCATGTAACTCTTTCCAGTTTCCTGGATGAACCACATAGCCGAACAGAGCATGCCCACCATAAACCAATTCAGTCCCTTCCGGTATCCACAGCATCTGACCTGGGTGCACAAAATGTGTTTCACCATTTGCGGTCAGCTCGAAACAGCCTTCAATCACGAAAATAACCTCATCATAAAGCACTGTCCAAGCCACTTTAGCGCCTTCCCATTTAGCAAAGCCTACGCCTATGTTTGGTGAAATTTCTGGGCTTAACGCCCTGGCAACATACGCCATTCCCGGCGTATCACCACGAACATTGAAATCTAGACTTTTACTATCAACAAGTTTGACTGGCTTCATAATTCACTCCGGCTTTGCCATTTTGCTAATTGGATACGCGTTTTTACTCCCAAACCTAAAAAAGGCTCTGGCGGATTCAAACAAGGCATTCCTGTCACTTGCTGTATGTCATCCAATGATTTAGATGTCGCACCAACGACATAGTCAGCTAACAGTGTTCCAGAAATGGTTCCCCACGCAGCACCAACACCATTGTCACAAGCGCTGGCATAAACACCTTCATCTAATTGACCGAAAAAGTTAGTAAAGTTACGAGAGATTGCATACACCCCACCCCATGTGTGAGTAAATGGTACGTCGGCCAGCTCGGGATAACGCGCCAGAAAGACCTGACGATGATCGTCGCGAATTTGTTCTCTGACTTTATCGTTCATGCTTAAGCCATATTTCGGCACGTGTTTGTAAGTATTGCGGATCAAAATACGTCGATCGGCGGTCATACGTAACGTCGTTCCCGCATGATCAGCTGGAGTTAACCCCCAATTCAGCTCACCTCCGTATCGTTGCATTTCTGCGTCGGTTAATGGACGCGTCCAGCTTGCAAACGTCATCACTGGAAGTAGTCTGTTTTTAAGATAACCAAACTCCCGAGTAAAAATACTGGTCCCAAGCAGCAGTTCAGGGGTTTCAACAGAGCCACTATCTCCATGTAATACCCAGCAACCGTTTTCTTTACTGAGCTTGCGGATTGGCGAGTTCTCTAACACCTCGACGTTCTCTGGAAGGCTTTCCCCTAGCCCACGCACCAAAGCAGCAGGTTGCATTAAATAACCACCTGGCGTGTAAATTGCGCGGCTGTAGTAGTTGGTTCCCAAGACTTTCGCCAGCTCACTGCCATTAACATGGAAGTATGGTTCGCCAAGGTCTTTCATTAGGTGCTCAAAGTGATCGAGATACGCTTCACCGCGCGCCCCTACGGCTCCTTGATATTTGCCCTTTGCTGACCACTGACAAGAAATACTGTGCTTCGACACTAAAGTGTTTAGCTGAGCAATCGCAGAACGGTTGAGCGACAATAACTTTTGTTTGTGCTCAGGGTCGGGATGCTCAAGTGAAAACTTATGAGGCAAATCGATAACAAAGCCCGAATTTCTTCCTGAAGCCCCTTGGCCGATACGTTGCGCATCAATCAGTATAATTCGTGCATTAGGCATAAGTTCAGCTAAACGTCTTGCCATAGCTAGGCCTGCGAAACCGGCACCTAACACGGCATAGTCAGCACTTTGTTTACCTTTTAACGCCGATTTTTCTGGAATACTTGGCAACGCATGGTACCAACCACACGTCACGTCATCATTGGGTAAATGAATCATCTTTTTTCTCCGCTACGCTGCTGACAGTTTCAATGACAATTGATCTAGCCAAGGGCCGCGTAATGACTGTACTTTTCTTCCTAGCAACGCAAAACCGAGCATTGCTCCTTCTGGTGAATAAAACGCAGCGGTCAATTCATCTGCTTGGGTCTCGATGTACCATTGTCCCTGTTCTTCAGCGGCTACCGGGAAAATCGTGAGTGGAAGAATCGGCGTTTTTACAATCACTGGAGTTGGTGTTAACGAGATAGGGGCGACATCGCCTAGCAAGCTTTTCGCTACAGAAGGGATCATTTGATTAATCGGTGCAATATAGGGCTGCCAACCTTGCTCAGTTTCAACACAGTCACCTAGCGAGTAAATATTCTCATCACTCGTCTGGCCGAATTGATTCACTTTAATGCCCCGGCCAACTTCAAGCCCCGCGCGCTCAGCCAGAGAAACATTTGGCTTGAGTCCAACCGCGCTCAGCACTAGATCTGCTTCAATCTGCTTGCCACTGTTCAGATGTAAAACCGCACTGGATTCGGACCTTGGCTCGATTCTGGCGATACTGTCTTGTAGAGCCCATTGCACGCCTCGTTCGGCAAGTGCGCTTTGTAATGATTCACCCAACTGTTGCGGGATCAAACGCTCCATTGGCCATTGACCCAACCCGATAACTGTCACTTCATAACCGCTTTCGATCAGGTCATTCGCGAACTCACAGCCAATTAAGCCATCACCTAGGATCGCGATGCGCTTTTTGTCTTGCAGCTCCGCTCTGAAACGGCGGTAATCAACTAAGTCGTTCACACTCATAACCCAAGAGCGATCGCCCTCAATTGGGATTTCAATCGGTGATGCACCTGTTGCCAGTACCAAGCGGCTGTAGGCGTATTTACCGATGGAGGTATGTAACGTTGAATTGGCACGATCGATCTGTTCAACACGGGTATGCGGGTAAACTCGGATATTGAGACGGCTTTCCCACTCCAACGCGCTCTCACTTTGTAGCGCGTCGCCGTCTTTGTTCATGACCAGTGCATTAGACAATGCTGGTTTGCTGTACAAAGCGCCATCATCAGCGGTAAAGATGGTGATAGCAACCGTCTCGGATTGTGCTCTAAGTGCCGCCGCCAACTGGTAACCACTGTGGCCACTACCTATGATAACGATAGGGTCATTTGAGAATACAGGTTGAGTAACTTCAGATGGAAGAGGCTGAGCCGTATTTGGCTGAACAGACGCTTCTACCGACACCGAAGACACCGCTGCAACCTCTTCTAGTGGCGCATCGTCGGTAATTTCGATCATTTCAAAATCGGCCTTACCCACTAAACAGTCAGGACATAACCAGTCATCCGGTACATCTTCCCATGCTGTTCCTGGTGCAATGCCATCGGATGGCCAACCTTGTGCTTCATCATAGATTAAGCCGCAAATAATACAGAGCCACTTTCTCATCACTTATACTCCAACTACCTTGTTCAGAATTTCCGTGTTTACAAACCGCTGTCAGATTTGTTGTGATTCCATCAACCTCGCCCTAGCTTGTGGTCTGAAATCCAAGCCGGTACGAGGTGATGAAAATACAGTTACACGGTAGCTATACGTTGCTGTCTTGCTGCAAACGAATGGCAATATTGCGTGTCTGGACGTAGCTATAAATCGCTTCTTGTCCTTTTTCTCGCCCAAACCCGGACAAGCCCACGCCACCAAATGGTGTTTCGATGCCACCAGCAAACCATTCATTGATGAACACTTGTCCACCACGCAGTTGCTGTGCCACACGCAATGTTTGGTTTAGGCTTTCACCAAAGACACCAGCGACTAGGCCAAAATCGGTGCCATTCGCGATTTCAACAGCCTCTTGATCGGTTTCAAACTGCGTAATTACCAGTACAGGACCAAACACTTCTTCTTGAGCAATACGCATATCTGGTGAGGCTTCAATCACCGTTGGTGCCACAAAGTAACCCGATAAATCAGGTGCGTAGCCACCCGTTAGGATATTCGCGCCGTCGGCTTTTGCTTGTTCTATCATTTCAAGCACGCGCGCTTGTTGATCAGCCGATACCAAGGGTGTGATGTCCGGCTGGCTTTCGCCTTGACCAATAGTTAGGCTTTTTGCCATTTCCACTACCGCCGCTTTTACTTCTTCATAACGCTCTTTTTGAATCAGCAAACGAGACATTGCCGAGCACACTTGACCAGCGTTAAAGAAAATACCGACCTGGACGCTTTTCAAAAGTGTTTCGAGGCTCGCATCTTTCAGCGCGATAGCAGCCGATTTACCACCCAGCTCCATCACCGATGGAGTAGCGCGTTGCGCTGAATCTTGCAGGATGCGTTGGCCAGTTGGAACAGAACCCGTAAAGACAATTTGATCGACCTCTTGGTGCTGCACCAAATGACTGCCAACGACTGAGCCTTTGCCACATAGCAAGTTAATCGTGCCTTTTGGGAAGCCCGCTTTTTCAATCGCTTTAATCAACAACGTCATAGCGAGTGGGGAAATCTCTGGCGATTTGATCACCACTGCGTTACCAGCAGCTAATGCAGGAGCTAATGAGCGTGCACAAATAGAAACTGGGAAATTCCACGGCACAATCTGCACTGACACACCAAACGGCACATATTGGGTGAAATCGACATAATCTTTACCCAACGGAATTGACGAGCCTTCCAGCTTGTCGGCCATGCCAGCGTAGTATTCGAAGTAACGTGCCGATTCTAAAAACTCATCTTTGGCATCTTGCAAAGATTTCCCATTTTCACGGCAGGCAACTAGCCCACCTTCATCAACCATTTCACGAATAGCCGCGGCGGCTTTTAACATCCACTCGGTTCTGACGGCTGGACGAACGTCCGAAAGAAGACCTTGCTTGACCACTCGACGTGCCGCTGCCATTGCGCGGTCGGCATCGATGATAGTGGCTTCTGCAATCGTCGCATACGCTTCGGCTGTGCCAGGGTTCATGACGGTCAGCGCTTGCTCTGAATCGCACCACTCACCATCAATATAATTAAGGTAATGCATCATCTTACTGCTCCAGTGCCGCTTTCACTTGCTTTGCCAACCAGGTTTGGAAGAAATGCGTCGGAACATCCATTTCTGGTGAGAACACACCACCACCAAAGCCAGGTGAGTAACGACCTTCCTGCATGCCCTCGACCGCTCCAATATCTTCGCCGAATACGACTCGCCATGACTCAACCGTAGCAGTACGGCACGCAGCGAACTCATCTTTCGTTGCTTCATCACCCACATAGAAAACACGTAGGTGCTCAACACTCTTGTTCGCAGTGATTGGTTCAATCATCATCGCAAAGGCATGATCGGCTTGAATACCAAGCAACACGTTTGGAAAGAGTGCAACGTATTCTGCATGACGCAGTTTATCTTCTGGCCAGCTTGGAAATTTAGGTAAGTGTGTTCCTGCAGTATCAGAGAGGTTGTATGCGAGACTACCTTGGCCAGCAAAACGCTCTGCAAACATGATGTTGTAGTGATCCTCTAGGCGAGAATAACTATTCAAACTCGGATGCACCCAAGGTAAGTGGTAAGCTTCACAGTAGTTTTCTACGGCAAGCTTCCAGTTACTTTTCACTTCTATCTCTAAGTTGCCACCCATGTTCACGCGGCGAAGAAGCCCTAATCCTTCTTCACCTAAGAATTGCTGCCAACGTTGCTCTAGCGGCGCGATATGGTCTTCAAAGCTTTCTGCATTGCCCGATAAGTTGACGAATACCATGTCCATCCAAATGGCTGAACGAAGTGGCTTAAGGCCGTGCTTTTCACACTTAAATCGATCATCTTTATGTTTTGCGATACCACCAATGTGTGGTGTGCCTTTTAGATTGCCGTCAAGATCGTACGTCCATGAATGGTAAGGACAGCGAATCATGCCTTGAACTTCGCCTGCCTCATGAACCAGCTTCATACCACGATGACTACATACGTTGTGGAAAACTTGGACTTCACCTTGGCGATTTCTCATCATGAGTAGTGGAAGATTCATGAAATCAAGTGGCATCACATAACCATTTTTAAGCAGGTCTGATGCAAAACCAATACATACCCAAGTGTTACCAAACACCTGATCACGCTCAAAAGTAAAATACTCTTCGCTGGTGTAGGCCTGATTCGGCATTCCTGTTGCTTCACTGATTGGGTTCAGTACATTATCAACAAGTTCAACAGGAATAATGGTTTGGTTGACATTGCTCATATTCTTATCTCCGAGAGTCGAGTTGCATCCAGTGCGTACAACATCGTGTTGTGTTAGTGGAGATGATTTTGATTAACAACCCGGCAACAAACAAACGACTTTTTCGCCGGGCTTGGATGAGTTTTTGTCATTCATGCATTGATCTCGAACAAAAAAATAACCTTTTAATTAACAATGATCTTCTTGTCATGATTAATACTCATTAACCGATGAGTATTAATCAGTTGAAACACAAAAGCCCTCTCTCTACTCTCTTTCAAAAATTAACAATAACGCAACAAACAATAACGCTAAAACAAACGCACTGTGAGGGATGCCTATGAGAGCAACATCTGGGATATTGAAAGGACTCAATCCGACTGTGACTATCGCATCAAAGATCGTCGTTATCGGTTTTGTACTTTTCTGCGCCATTCTCGCCAACCAAGCGGGCCAATACTTCGAAACGATTTCCGGCATTTTGCTGCAGAATATGAAGTGGTTTTACATCGGACTTGTTTCACTCGTTGTCGGTTTTCTTCTTTACCTTATGGTTAGTCGATATGGACATATTCGTTTGAGTAAAGATGACGAAAAACCAGAGTTTAGTTATTTGTCTTGGGTATCCATGCTTTTTTCCGGAGGCATGGGGATAGGCTTAATTTTCTGGTCGGTCGCCGAACCGATGTGGCATTACGCTGACAACCCATTTACTCAAGGCCTGACCAATGAAGCCGCAACAACATCAATGAAACTGACATTCTTTCACTGGGGTCTACATCCTTGGTCTGTCTTTATTATTGTTGCACTCGCATTAGCCTACTTTTCCTACCGTAAAGATCTGCCTTTTACCCTACGCTCTATCTTGTACCCTTTGATTGGCGATCGTATTTATGGGCCTATCGGGCACACGGTTGATATCCTAACCGTCGCGGTGACTGCTTTCGGTATCTCTCAAACCTTGGGGATGGGAGTTATCCAAATAAACTCTGGTTTGAATCAAGCCTTTGGCCTAGACATTAGTTTGGGGATTCAACTCTTTATTATCGTTTCCCTTTGTACTTGTGCGGTTGCGTCGGTGCTATCTGGTGTAGGGAAAGGTATTCGCCGTTTATCAGAATGGAACATGCTGCTTTCACTCGCACTCGTGCTGGTCGTACTTTATATTGGCCCAACTCGCTATATCTTAAATACGCTACTTGAAAGCACGGGGCTTTATGCACAAAACATTGTCGGTATGAGCTTATGGAGCGATGCACAGAATGACTCTGGCTGGCAAAACTGGTGGACGGCTTATTACTGGCCTTGGTGGATGACTTGGGCACCTTTCGTTGGCATGTTTGTAGCTCGTATCTCTAAAGGGCGCACAATACGTGAGCTTATCGGTGGTGCTCTCATCGTACCTACGCTGATCACGTTTTTATGGATTTCAGTATTTGGTGGCGCAGCGTTAAAGGTAGAGCAAGACGCTCGTGTTGCTCATCAAGAGCAAGTCACTGCGGCACAAGAAGCCAAACAAACACCACCTGCGGATTTTTCTGGCGGCCCGATTCTTGAAGCGACTAAAGCCGATACGACACGCGCTTTGTTTACGCTATTCGACAATCTAGATACAGGTATGTTTGGTAAACTACTTAGCGTACTTGCGTGTTTATTACTCGGTACTTATTTCATTACCTCCGCTGACTCGGGTACCTTGGTTCTATGTACCCTCGATGCCGCTGGACACAGTGAGCCTCCTACGTCTATACGCGTATTGTGGGGAATCATGATCGCTGCCATTGCGGGAGTGCTTCTATATGCAGGAGGGTTAAAAGCAATGCAAACGGCCTCCATTATTGCCGGTTTCCCTATCGCGATTTTTATCGCGGTGATGAGCTTAACGCTGTTCCATAGTATTCGACGCGAACCTAAGCCATGGGCAATGCTTCCTGAACATGTTCACCCAGAACAAGAGAAACTTGATGGTCCTGTTGAACCGCTTGTTGAAAGCAAAACTGTGGCTTCCGAGCCTATCGCTTCAAGATCCTCGCTGAAAGATGATTCCACACTCAATCAGGGACCAGTACTAAGTTAGTGCGTCGTTTCATCAATCAATTAAAAAAGCGGGAACTGATATTCCCGCTTTTTAACATGACCATGTGCCGTCCTAAATAAGGTTGACACTTTCCACCCCCAAAATTGGAGAGTGTTATGAAATCAACAACTAAAAGAACT